>DFDI01000072.1 GCA_002367635.1 Betaproteobacteria bacterium UBA3031
GATCAAACGGCAATCAATATCAGTCAGAACGCGGAGCTTCAGCTAGACAAGTTTGTCTTTGGTACTGACGATGATGCTGTCTCGCTATAAAGGAGCCATGTTTCGGCAGTGACTCGAAGATAGGGACCGATTCATGAGATAAAAAGCATATATAGATGAATATAAATCGCCTCTTTAGCCGATATTTGATCCTTGTTTTATGCCTAGGTATGTCTTCATTATCCTTCGCGGCGGAGACGATTGGTGTTTTAACAGTCGTTATCGGTACGGTGTCTATTGAGCGGGAGGGTTCATCGATTGCTGCAGAAGTAAACTCAAAGCTATATGAGGATGATGTGATCGCCACGGGGGGTAGGAGTCGCGCGAAGGTATATTTACTTGATCAAACTGCGATTTATATCAGTCAGAATGCCGAGTTGACACTGGATAAATTTGTTTATAGTGGGGATGAGGACTCGGTCTCTCTTAAGGTGACGAAAGGTACGTTCCGGTTTATATCTGGACAGGTAGCGAAGAAGACCCCGGAGAAAGTAAATATTGAGACACCGGTTGCAACGATTGGTATTCGAGGCACGGAGTTCCTTGGCCATATTCATGAAGTTGAGTCAGTTTTCCACTTATTTAATGGGAAGATTGAGGTGGCTAATGATATTTACACGCAGCATATTGTTGCGCCTGGGCATCATGTCACGATAGATCCGGCGGGATTAATAAGTACGCCTGTGAAGTTGTCAGATGAAAAATTAAACGTGCTGGTTGATAGGGTGTCCCACCATAAGTCAGCGCTGGATAACGATGTTCCTGAGAGCTCTCGAGAGAAAGATGAGGGAGAACACGAAGAAGACGACTAAAAGACCTTGTCCTTGTTAATAGATTATCAACTTGACATAATATACATTATACGCAATGTGGAATATATGTGGATAATCGCCATATACTCTAAAATGTGGGCTAATGAGTTTGCTAGGTATATAAATAGCAGTATGCCGCGCGCCAAATAATATAAATTTAACTCATATAAATAGAGACTTAACAGAAAAACTTAATAACTAACATCCATATACAATGATCACTAAGCTACTCATCGCCATCACGCTAACTTCGATAATGAGCATTCCGACAAGTAATGCAAAAAATACGTATTGTAAATTAACCGTTAATGCCGGAATCGGTATCAATGGACCTTGTGAGCTGGATACTGAAACGGGTGAATTTACAGACGGTTTATTAAAGACGGCTTGTAGATCCGGCATGGAAACTTGCAATCCACAAGATCTAGAGGTTATTCGGGGTGGCTCCTTTGGTCATATCGTGCTTAAAGACGGAATGTGGGAGTTTTGCTGGAATGAAGGCGGTTACACAACAATTAACGAATGCTTCCAAGGCCTTAAGCAAGACCGGAGCTGCTGGTCAATTCCCGATGAGGTCGTTTTTTGTGTCAATCATTAACGTATAAGTTTGGGGCACCCTACTTTGCCATAACAGAGTGCCCTACTTTGTTATAACGAGTCCAAACACAGCACTACGAATAATATCCAGATTGTCCGGATGCTCACTTAATCCCAAGACGCAAGGGAATGGTAAGTCCCCCGAAAATGCAGGGAGCAATTGATCTTTCTGTTCCTGCCACCATCCATCATATACGTTAAGGATTAACGACAGTCGTTCCTACTGTGGGCTGTCCTAACTCGACCGCATTCGTGACTGCGGCACTTGAGCTTGCGTTTGCGAGCGTTCCTGATACGGAGACGGAGCCCACTTGGGTGGCGGTAAATCCACCAGTAGTGGGTGTGTTCGCGTGTGATGAGGCTTGTATCGTGACGTTTGCGCTGACATCGACACTCGCATTGTTCAGTATGGTGACTACGTCATTCGCATCAGGGAGCAGTACATTCGTTGCACCTAAATCTTTGGTTGAGAAGGCGAAGGTGCTTGGGTTTTGGATATTAACTAAATCGGCTGCGGCTCGATCACTGAATGTAACGGCGTAGGTGCCGCTTGTATCGGTTCCAAGAACAGGCACATTGGTGAATGTACCGTTTGATTGTAAGGTAGCTGCTCGTGTGTTGGTGTTGTAGCTGACGAAGAAACGATCCACGTCGAGGCATTGTGAACCGCTACAGACTTGCGAGATACCACTGAGGTCCGGGTCCCAAGTCACAATCCCGTCACCAATAGCTGCAAAATAAGCCTCCCAGGTGTCAACAACGGTGTTGGCAGTCGCAGTGAATGCTTGGACATTAGACGAAAAAATATTAGGGTTCTGGGTTGCTATATCCGTAATTTGTAGTGTTTGTTGCGCATTACCGACGCGACCAACTGCATCCGTAATAAATAATTGCACTACGTAAACATTGTCCCCATTACGATCAAGTGGGTTCTCAAAATCAGGTGGTGTTATAAAAGTGAGTTCTCCAGTCTCCGTATCAAGTCGAAATAAATCCTGATCATCAGTCGAAGCTGTACTTGTATCAAGACTGAAGATTAATCCTGATGCAGCACCGGAGGTAATAGAAGAGCTTGAAGGGTCATTCTCGCTAACCGTCAATGGGTCTAATCCTAGCGTTAACGAATCATTTATAATTCTGAGACTAACCGCAACTGTAGAGCTAAACTCTGCATCAGAAAATGCTAAGTTCACAACATAATTATTGTCATTGTCACTATCCAGTGGATTGTTAAAATCTAATCGTTGTTTCGGCGTAAGAAAAAAACAGTTTTCTTGATTTTGATTGAAGCAACTGGCCGTTGTATTGGCCGATAAAGTGAATAGATCACGATCATCTAAGCCATCAGTAGATGGATCTAATGTAACAGTAACCAAATCAGCATCAAAGTCACCAAAGTTAGCAGAAAATGGCGCAATCGTATTGGTAAAACCAATGCTCTGTGCAATGGAAATCAAAATTGGCGCTTTATTTTCATCTCCAGTCACGGCAGGTCGACCAATTTCAGCAAAGAGCTCTACCCCAGACACTGAAACGCCCAGCCCGCTGGTACCATCCAGCCTCAACTGCGTAGAGGTTACGGTATTAAACCCATCCCGGAGAGCCTGGTTAAATCCCGCTGCAACAGTCAGCGTAACATTACTAGCAATCAAAGAGCCTTCGGAATCAAAAATGTTGATACTGTCATCAGCGTCTGGAGTAACCGAACCAGCTAGCGATGCTCCGGATGTAAAGGAAAATGTTCCTGGAGTCGACGCTTGAACGAACTTGTCAATATTGTGATTTGAGAAATTGACATTGAAAGTTCCGTTTGTTTCAGTGCCACTCACAACAAGTCCAGTAAATGAGCCACCGGCGGCCAGGCTAACGTTATCCGTATTTGTGCTGTAGGACAAGAAAAAACTGTCTAGCTTTAAACAAGCACCAGAGGAGCTGTCACATACCGAGCTAAAACTACTTGTGTCTCTATCCCAGGTGAAATTTCCATCCTGCGCGATAACAAAAAAATCTGCCCAATCAGTGAATAGTGCTGGATTTAACGAGGCAACGAGTTGAACCGCCGAATCGACTCCATCCATACCTGGAGCCCCTAGATTTTCAACCCTAATATTTTTTTGGCCACGCAACGTACTGACAGAATCGGAAACCAATAAATTGAAGATGTAAGTGTTGTCGTTATTTAAATCCAGCGGGGCTTCAAAATCTGGTGCATTTATAAACCGAAATTCTCCAGTACTGCTGTTTAATTCGAAAAGAGCTCTATCGTCTGTGCCGTCAAACGCAGGATCAAAAGAAAACAAAGCTGAGCCAGTAACATTCGAAAGGGTAATGAAGGTTGAATTAGCGGTGTTTTCAGGTACCGTAAAAGTGGTACCACTTCCAAACGCTAATGCTGAATCATCAATATCCAAGCGTGGTGCATCATCAAGAGCTACAAACTCTCTGATCTGGAAAAAAATCTGGTCTGTAATGCCGACGGACTCTAACCTTGCGGCAGCGTCAAATAGATTAATATTTTTTAGGGAATCATTTCTTGCTAGATTGGATTCTAATTCCCCTCCACTCACAGCGTATCTTTTATCTCCAAACCTTTGGTTATATAATTCCATTTGAATTAGATCACTCGAGTAAATCTTACTTTCAAGTGAGAAATCTCCTGCACCCGAATCAAATTCTGATGCTCCGTATTCTTCGCGATATTCGGACGCGACATTGAGGTCAACCCCAAAAACAGCTTTCTGCTCTTTGGGCCCATCCTGTTGATTCGCTGCCTCTGAATCTGAATCGAGAGATGGGCTACTTTCAGGATCATTCAATAACTCATCGTCTCCTCTCGCATTTCCATCGTTTTCACTGGGGTCACCGTTCTCATCAATTGGGTCTGTTGATTCCTCTTCCCCCCCCGCACCCTCTTCTTTTTCAACCTCCAAAGGATCGGATATCTCTTCATCGAGAACCTCTTTCCTAGTAGATACGGCATCCAAAAGCGCATTCAATTGCGCTTCTGGTATTTTTGTTGCCGCACTAATGAGTCCCGTTGAATCAATCGTTACCCCAAACCCAGGCAATGAAACTTCTTGTGTGTATGACTGATTTGCAACTTGTATTTTTCCATTGAAGAGTGCTACGAGGGATTCGGCCTGATCAATCTGACCAATAAACTCCGTGCCGCGCACTCCAATTGTCGCGACAGGTGTTTCAACATTAACTTTTTCTGGAGAGCTGGTCGCAACTTTTCCAGAAATGAATCGGAACGTACCTTTTGATACTTTGATTGCTACTGTTTCTTCGTCACCACCGTAAACGAATTTAGTTAAAACAAGTTCAGCATTTTGACTGATATTAATTGCTGTTTGATCAGCCAGGAGAATTTGAGCGCGACTTTTTCCGAAAGTAATGATCTTGTCTTGCTCAAAGACTTTATCAGCGGTTGCGCCAGCAAAAACTTTACCGGCACGTTCAATATTGATCGCGCCGACAACGGCTGAAAGAACGCCAATTGGATCCTTCGCGTAAGCATGTCCTGAGTAAAACTGGTGCATACCAATCAATATTAGAAGCAATACTAATCGATATGTTGTGCGACATAGCGCGAGCTGACGATGTTGAGACCAAAGCTTTAACATTTGATTTATCGTCGATTAATGAATCGCTTCAATTGGCGATAGTTGCATTTCAAGAACATATGCGCTGGGAGAATCACGTTTCATATCTCATTTAAATCAATGGATTTCTAGAGCGAATTTTAGGCTCAACTGCCTCTTGTCACAAGGGAACATTTAGATGTTCATAACAGTTTGAT
>DFDI01000030.1 GCA_002367635.1 Betaproteobacteria bacterium UBA3031
GCGTACAGAGCGAACAAGGTCAGTCCTTGCAAATTAAACAATCCCCAAACAGTTTGGTCGGGGATGAAAGCCGCTATTAACAACGCATAGACGGGGAGCCTCGCAGAACAAGTCATTAAAGGCGCCACTAGGATTGTAGTAATGCGGTCTCTCTGATTCTGAATCGAACGAGTTGACATAATGCCTGGGATCGCGCAGGCAAAGCTGGAAAGCAAGGGGATAAAGGAGCGTCCCGAAAGCCCGGCCCCAATCATAAAACGGTCTAGTAAAAATGCTGCTCGTGGAAGATAGCCCGACTCTTCCAAAATTAAAATAAACAAAAATAGAAATAAAATTTGAGGCAAGAAGATTACGACACTACCTACGCCACCAATTAGACCTTCGACAATGAATCCTCTCAGCGGCCCCTCTGGCAAGACTATTTCCACAAAACGTCCGAATGCCCTGATACCTCCATCAATCAGCTCCATGAAGGGAGTAGCCCAGGAGAAGACCGCCTGGAACATCAGAAACATAGCTAACGCCAAAATTACTAAACCAGCAACTGGATGTAGAAAAATCCTATCCAAAGCATCATCAATTGAAGAAGTTTTGCTGGGCATCACCACATTAGCGGAAATTAACCTTTTGGTTTCTTCGTGATAATCCATATCGCCAGCCAACAACGGAGAGACTTGAGGTAGGTTTTGCTTAATTTCATTAATTAACTGATCCGCACCATTTTTACGAACGGCAATTGTTTCTATGATTTGAATACCAAGTTCCTCTGACAACCCCTGGATGTTTATTATTACGCCGCGTCGTTTTGCTGTATCAGACATATTGAGGGCCACAATCATCGGGATTCCGAGCGCCCTAACTTCCAAAACAAACCTTAAATGTAACCTTAGATTTGTCGCATCAACAACGCAGACAATGAGATCAGGACGTCTCTCACCTGAAACATTACCCAAACAAATATCCTTGGTAATGATTTCATCTAAACTCTCGGTATCAAAAGAGTAAGTGCCCGGCAGATCTAAAATTTCCCATTCTTGAAGGCCATCCAAACACATCAAGCCCGACTTTTTCTCTACCGTCACACCAGGGTAATTAGCCACTTTTTGCCGACTACCAGTCAGCAAGTTAAATAGCGCTGTTTTCCCGCAATTTGGATTACCAACTAGAGCGATTCTCATGACAGTCATGACTGTAACCTGATCAGCTACCGAACTTCCACGCGACTTGCTTCGCTCGCACGAAGCGCGAATCTCGTGAATCCGATTTGCACTAGAAGTGGATCTTGGCCGATAGGGCCGAAAGTAATTAACTTCACGTCCTCCCCCTCAACAAACCCAAGGTTTATGAGTCTGCGCGCTATCGAGTCATTTGCAGAGATCGGAACCACGCTTGTAATTATTGCCTGCTCTCCAATCTTCATATCAGAGATGTATCTTTTGTTCATAGCGTCTAAATCTAAATGAGAATGATTTTCATTATACATTTTTTACCTAATGTCACCATATCTATTAACTGCTTACGGCCACATTAATCACTAAAGGAGTGACAGGGTCTATACAAGCTTACAGAGCAGTCTAACCGCTAGATTTGGCACATAGGTCCGAGCAGCACCCATCGCAACTCCCACAAATCGCTTAGAATCAGGTATATCGAAATGTACAAATACCCTCAAGGTTATGAAAATCAGAATCATCCCAGTTACCCCTTTTTCTCAAAACTGCTCATTACTTATTTGTGAAACCACTAAAAAAGCAGCATTAGTCGATCCTGGCGGAGATATTGATCTCATATTTGACGTGATCAAGGAAGAATCGATTACCGTAGAAAAAATTCTACTCACCCACGGACATCTAGATCACTGTGGTGCAAGTAAACAAATTCGAGACCAGCTTAATATTACGATTGAAGGACCCCACAAAGATGATCAATTCTGGATTGACCAGCTCGAAGAACAAAGCAAACAATTTGGTTTACCCAATGCGTCTTCGTTCATTCCTGATAGATACTTAAACGATAATGAAATTGTGGAATTTGGAACAATTAAATTATTGGTGAAGCACTGCCCGGGGCATACGCCTGGGCATGTTATTTTCTTTTCACCCGAAGAAAAAATTGCGGTTGTCGGAGACGTGCTTTTCAGTGGGTCCATTGGACGAACCGACTTCCCAAGAGGGGATTACGACACACTCATCGAAGCAATCACAACCAAACTGTGGCCCTTAGGTAACGATGTCACGTTTTTTCCCGGACATGGTCCAACTTCGACTTTTGGAATAGAAAGACAGACTAACCCTTATGTAGGGGACTTTGTAACGGGCATTCATTGATGGTTTAAACTAGCGGTCAACTGACCAATGTTTCCGAAGGGGAATTACTTATGGCACTAACAATCAAACCGCTGCATCCGCTATTTGTCGCAGAAGTTACTGGCCTGGATATTCGCGAGCCGTTGTCACTAGAAATTCAAGCTCAAATAAAAAACCTAATCGACCAACATGGCATATTGATATTCCGAGATCAAAATATTTCAGATGACCAGCAAGTCGTATTCAGTCGATATTTTGGGGAAATTGAGATCGCTAACAGCAAACACAATATTACGAAACAAGAACACCGCAGACTATCCAATTTGTTTGCTGACATATCTAACCTCAATAAAAATAACGAATTTCACGAAAAAGAATCACGACAACGAATCTTCAATTTAGGAAACAGAATATGGCACTCTGATAGTGCCTTTCGTCCAAATCCAGCGCGATACTCCTTATTATCGGGCAGAGAAGTCCCGAGTAAAGGTGGTGACACTCAGTACGCAGACATGCACACACCTTATGAGCGACTCAGTCCTGAAATGAAGGCGCGTATTGAGGACCTTCGATGTGAACATTCACTGATGTATTCTCGTGCTCGGCTCGGAATGGATTATTTTACTGAGCAAGAAAAAGAAGATTTCAAACCCGTCATACAACCTTTGGTTCGGACGCATCCTGCAACTGGAAGAAAGTCATTATTTCTTGCCTCACACGCAGGGCGAATAGTCGATTGGCCGATAACCGAAGCCAAATTACTACTTGAAGAATTAACTGAGATAGCCACACAGAGAGAATACGTCTACACCCATAAATGGAAACGCTACGATCTAGTGATGTGGGATAACCGACGCACAATGCACCGAGCGACGCGATTTGAGGACACTAAAGAGAAGCGAGACATGAGGCGAACGACAATAGCAGGTGATCCCGCCTAATATCCAAAAAAACAGAATTCACTCAATCAACTTCGTTGTGGCGAACGAACTACAACGACCGTGATTCAAATCCAGACTGCTCTCAATTTGAGTCCCTTAGAAGACGTCGGATAATTTTACCGGTATTAGTTTTTGGCAAGTCAGACAAAAACTCAATTTCTCTCGGATACTCGTGCTTCGAAAGCCGCTCCCTCACCCATCCCTTTAGCTCTTCTATTAACTTCTCATTCGGAACACAACCGTCTCGCAACACCACATAGGCCTTAACAATCTCGGTCCGAGCCTCGTCAGGCTGCCCGACTACGGCTGCAAATTGCACCGAGGGGTGAGCAGTCAAACAATCTTCTATGGGACCAGGTCCGATACGATAACCCGCGCTAGTGATCACATCATCATCACGCCCAACAAATGTAATATAGCCCTCATCATCGATAGATCCGGTGTCACCTGTCACTAACCAATTGCCGATAAATTTATCCTGCGTCGCTTGCTCGTTGTTCCAGTAGCCAAGAAACATTACGGGGTTCGGTGTAGATACCGCGATCATGCCCGTTTGTCCATAAGGTTTTTCATTCCCATCCGCATCAATAATTGCAACGCTGTGGCCTGGCGCCGCACGACCAATCGCTCCTGGTTTTAATGCATAAAGCGATGAGCATCCACTCACTGTCATATTGCATTCCGTCTGTCCATAAAATTCATTAATAAAAACACCTAATGTATTGCGGGACCAATCCTGCAATTCAAATCCCAATGACTCACCCCCGCTAGCTAACGATCTAAGTTTTAATGCCCCAAAATTTTTTGCTGGAATGGCTCGCATCATCCTCAGCGCAGTTGGAGGCATAAATACGTTCCTAATAGAATGTCGGATCATCAAATCAAGCGCTGCATCAGGTTCAAACTTATCAAAGCGTCTGGCAATTACTGGGACACCGACTTGCCACGCAGCAAAAAGAACATCAACCAGACCACCAATCCAAGCCCAATCTGCTGGAGACCAAATTAAATCACCTTCTTGCCCTAGGAAATCATGCGAAAACTCAACTCCTGGCATGTGACCAATCATCGTACGATGTGGCAAAAGCGCCCCTTTTGGGTCGCCTGTTGTCCCCGAGGTATAAATAATCATCGCTGGATCATCTGCCATCGTTTGCACTGATTCGAAAGAATCAGAGGCGCGCTGAAGTAACCCATAAAAATCCTCTACGCCATCGCCATCGCCCTCGACATTGAACACAACTTGCAGATCTGGTAATTCATGTCGAATTGCAGCGATTGAATTCACCCCAACCGAGTCAGTAACAACGAACTTCGCACCAGAATCTCGCAATCGATATCGCAAAGCATCTTGTCCGAAAAGTGTAAACAAAGGCACCGCTATCGCGCCCGACCGATAGCTCGCCAAGTGCGTTACGCCCACCTCAGGCCGTTGCGGCAATAAAATAGCAATCCGATCAAGGCGCTGCAAACCGAATGCGGAAAAAACGTTTGCCAGTTGATTCGACAACAAATGAATATCTTTAAACGTATACCGCTTTTGAATACCATCGGTCGTCTCGTACACCAATGCTGTACGACCGTCTTTCTCAATCCACTTATCGCATATATCCCAAGCTATGTTGTAGCGTTGAGGCACCTGCCATTTAAATTGATTAATCAGTGCTTGATAAGAGTTTGCTCTGGGTAACATACTGCGCGCCGTTTTTACGTTAATGAAATGCTAACAAAAAACTGGGTCGGCAGACTGACTACCGAAGGGCCTTTAAGCTAAGACCGGAAGAGAACATTCTAAAATGAAAATTGGAGGGGGTTTGACGGGAGACAAGCTCCCGTCAAAGTGTAACTTTTAAATCATTAATCTATCGATTGGATATTGGTCGCTTGGTCGCCTTTAGGGCCACTCGTGACGTCATACGATACTTTTTGATTTTCTTCTAACGTCTTAAAGCCATTCGATTGAATTGCTGAAAAATGCACGAACAAATCTTTACCGCCATCATCGGGAGTGATAAAACCGAAACCTTTTGAATCGTTAAACCATTTAACTGTACCAGTACTCATTATGTCTTTCCTTGAAAATAATAAAATAAATGCCAAAACTTCAAGAAGAGACCGTCTTTCACCTCATTATAGAATGCTTCCTTAATGAGGTGAGGAGATAGCACGACATCGTTAAATATCTTCCCCAGCTTGATAATCTTGCACGCGCCTTATAACGTATAAAGCCAGTCACGTCAAAATAAATCTTAGCCGTCAAAACCTTTAAACTTAGATGTTTCAGTGGTTTTTTAACCACCTAATCACTAATATAAGACTGCATATAGTAACAGACACAACTTAAAGAGGGAAACACGAATGTCGGACGAACTAAAAGCCGCAGCACTTGAGTACCACGAATACCCCAGACCTGGCAAAATATCAGTTGTTCCAACAAAGGGGTTAACCAATCAGCGGGACCTAGCGCTTGCGTACTCACCTGGGGTCGCTTATGCATGTAAAGCGATAGAAGCTGACCCAAGCATGGCGGCCAAATACACCTCCAGAGCGAACCTAGTCGGAGTTATTACCAACGGTACAGCTGTGCTAGGCCTAGGCAACATCGGTCCACTGGCCGCGAAGCCTGTCATGGAAGGTAAAGCTTGTTTATTCAAGAAATTTGCAGGTATTGACGTTTTCGATATCGAATTGGCAGAGACTGATCCAGATAAATTGGTCGATATTATTGCGGCATTAGCGCCCACACTGGGCGGCATTAATCTAGAGGACATCAAAGCCCCAGAATGTTTTTATATCGAGAGAAAACTAAAAGAAAAGCTGAGCATTCCTGTCTTTCACGATGATCAGCATGGCACTGCGATTATCGTAGGTGCCGCAATTATTAATGGGCTGAAGGTCGTCGGTAAACGTTTAGACCAGGTCCGGCTTGTTTGTTCAGGCGCAGGTGCAGCGGCTATAGCATGTCTTAATTTGCTGACCACCTTAGGCGTAAAAAAAGAAAATATTATTGTGTGCGATTCAAAAGGAGTGATCTCTATAAGTCGCAGTGGCACTCTAAATGAGAATAAAGCCATCTATGCCAGCGACACACCTTTTGTATCCATAGATGAAGCGATGCGAGGTGCTGATATCTTTCTCGGATTATCAGGACCAGGCACGATCAAAAAAGAGTGGGTCGCCGAAATGGCAGATAAACCCTTAATCTTGGCACTTGCAAATCCAACACCCGAAATCATGCCCGAAGAAATTAAATCGGTACGGCCTGATGCCGTGATCGCCACGGGGCGTTCTGATTACCCTAACCAGGTTAACAACGTTCTATGCTTTCCATTTATTTTCAGAGGGGCTTTGGACGTCGGGGCAACCAAAATCACTGAGGAAATGAAACTGGCGTGCGTTTATGCTATCGCAGAACTAGCTCAAGCTGAACGCTCGGATATCGTCGCTACAGCTTATGGAGGTCAAGAATTAAATTTTGGCCCTGACTATATTATCCCGACACCGTTCGACCCACGACTCATTACATTAATAGCACCCGCGGTTGCTCAGGCCGCTATGGACAGCGGAGTCGCGACACTCCCCATTGAGGACATGTCGGCCTACCGGGAAAAAATTTCTAACTTCGTATATCAAACTGGATTCGTGATGAAACCAGTCTTTGAGGCGGCAAAAGCTGACCTAAAGAAAGTTATTTACGCGGAAGGTGAGGATGAAAGAGTGTTACAAGCGGTCCAAGTCCTTACAGATGAAAAACTTTGTCTTCCAGTTCTTATTGGGCGACCCGATGTTATCGACTCAAGAATTGAAAGAGCTGGACTTAGGATAAAAGCTGGGCAACATTTTCAGGTGGTCAACCCGGAAAACGACGAACGCTTCAAAGAGACATGGCAGGAGTACTATCAAATCATGAGAAGAAAAGGTGTGTCTCCTGACGACGCTAAAGCGGCCGTTAGAAGCTCCGCAACACTCATTGGAGCCATGCTCGTTCGGCGCGGGGACGCCGATGCGCTAATTTGTGGAGCCATCGGGCGTTACAAAGATCATCTAAAACACGTTTCTAACGTGATTGGCAAAAGAGAAGATGCGTCTATTTTTGCAGCAATGAATTTATTGCCCATGCAGAATCGAACGCT
>DFDI01000048.1:0-31372 GCA_002367635.1 Betaproteobacteria bacterium UBA3031
GAGTCCTCATCGGCAATCAATGGCGTGTGTTCTTCAATGAAATCTATGAGTAGCTTCTTCAGCTCTTCGAGGTTTGTTCCGCAAGCTTTTAAAACCTCTAATGCCGACGGATTTTCAAGCATTGCAAGCAGCAGATGCTCCACCGTAATAAACTCGTGTTTCTTTTGACGAGCCTCCATAAATGCCATGTGGAGACTGACTTCAAGTTCCTGGGCAATCATACTTCCTCCATCGTGCATTGTAGGGGGTGTTGATGTTGACGCGAAAACCCAGCCACGAGCTCCACCTTAGTTGTTGCCACATCCTTTACGAAGACGCCACACACCCCAACACCGTCTCGATGTACCTTAAGCATGACTTGCGTCGCCTGCTCGCTGGTCATCGAAAAAAATTTTTGAAGCACCATCACGACAAATTCCATCGGTGTGTAATCGTCGTTCAGTAGCATAACCTTGTATAGCCTTGGCGGCTTGATCTTGGTTGTTTCTGCTACTAAATGCGCATCACCTTGCTGATTACTCACAACCTAAGTCCTTAAATTTTTCATGTGGGAAAGTATAACCCTTATCTTTAGGGCTAAAGTTTAAAACTCAAGCTATAACTTAACAAATACAATAGATGCAATGCAACATTTTACTGCTCGGCAATATGCTATCCTCGGTACGACATAAAAGTCCCTCGGAAGTTTCTTGACTTCACGACAGAAATCGAATAAAAAGTTAATAGGGAGTTTGCATTTTCATCACCACTGGCTGCGGTAAGCGCATTCAGGTTCGGAGGTTTGAATTCAAATTGAAGTCGAACAGCTTAACAGCTGTATTTATTAAAAAGTATTGGGGATTAGGGGTATGGCAACTGGCACAGTAAAATGGTTCAACGACGCCAAAGGTTTTGGCTTCATTACACCTGACGATGGAAGCGAAGATCTTTTTGCTCACTTCTCGGCTATTGAAATGAATGGGTTTAAAACACTCAAAGAAGGACAAAAAGTAGCCTTTGAGGTAACGCAAGGACCTAAAGGAAAACAAGCTTCAAACATCAAAGAGGGATGATTAAACGAAAAGTTTAGACTCTTCTTAAGCAACACCAAACGGCAACTTCGGTTGCCGTTTTTTATTCAATCGAAGCAAAAGCATCTTTATGAATTAGGTATAATTTTAATTACAATAAAATTACATTTCATAATATAAAATTATGACGCTGTGCGTCAAAAATCCACACCGGAGAACGATGATGAATCAACAATACCCCTGCCCAAACGGAGTAACTATATCTGGGGCCTACAAGCCCGATTTCGCCGAGATACTGACCTCTGAGGCACTTGAATTCCTCGCCAGTTTGCATCGAAACTTTGACAGTACAAGAAAAGAGCTGATCGAGCGCCGCGTCACTCGTCAAAAAGAACTTGACGCTGGAAAATTACCTGATTTTCTTTCGGAAACCAAGGCTATTCGAGAAGGCGATTGGGTGGTAGCGCCCGTTCCTCAAGACCTTCAAGATCGAAGAACAGAAATCACAGGGCCGACCGATAGGAAGATGGTGATCAATGCCTTAAATGCCGGCGCTAAAATGTATATGGCAGACTTTGAGGACTCCAACACGCCCACCTGGAATAACCAAGTATCAGGCCAGATAAATATGCGGGATGCCGTTAGAAACACAATCAGCTTTACTAACGAAGCAGGCAAGTCATATTCACTAAACGAGAAAACAGCCACCCTTCTCATCAGACCACGCGGATGGCATCTAACGGAAGCACACGTGATCATTGATGGGGAACCAATGTCTGGCTCACTGTTTGACTTTGGTCTTTACTTCTTTCACAACGCTAAAGAACGTCTTTCTCAAAAATCAGGAATTTATTTTTATCTCCCGAAGATGGAATCCCACCTAGAAGCTCGATTGTGGAACGACGTATTTGTCTTCAGTCAAGATGAATTGAGTGTCCCCCAAGGCAGCGTAAAAGCAACCGTTTTAATCGAAACGATTATGGCCTCATTTGAGATGGATGAAATCTTATACGAGCTGAGGGAGCATTCGGCAGGACTAAACTGTGGTAGATGGGATTATATTTTCAGCTGCATCAAAAAATTTAGGAATCAAGAAAACTTCATACTTGCAGACCGTAATGTCGTCACCATGACGAGTCCGTTCATGCGTGCTTACTCACTATTGCTCATTAAAACGTGTCATAAACGAGGCGCTTTTGCGATGGGTGGAATGGCGGCTCAGATTCCAATAAAAAATGATGAGGCATCAAACCAAGCAGCTATAGATAAGGTTAGAACGGATAAAGAAAGAGAAGTCAGTGATGGGCATGATGGAACATGGGTAGCACACCCAGGACTTGTCAAAGTTGCGCAAGATGCCTTTGACAAAGTCATGACAACGCCAAATCAAATCAGTAAGCAGCGGCCCGACGTGAACATATCGGCTAGCGACCTCATTGACTTCAAACCCAATGGACCAATCACAGAAGCTGGCTTACGAGCCAACATCAACATTGGCATTCAATATATCGGGGCTTGGATCGCAGGCACAGGATGCGTCCCCATTTTCAACCTAATGGAAGATGCAGCCACCGCCGAAATATCTCGAGCACAAATTTGGCATTGGATCCGAAGCCCTTTGGGATTGTTAGAAGATGGTAGAGAAGTAACAAAAGAATTATTCAGCAGTTTGATTCCAGAGGAGTTAGAAAAAATCAAAGCCATGCTCGGATCCAATTACCAAAATGGGAGATATCCAGAAGGAGCTGAGATGTTTGAAAAACTTACTCTTGACGATGAGTTTGTGGAATTCTTAACACTACCTGCATACGATGAAATCGTAAAAAATGGCGCCTAAGCAAAAGTAATGTGAATGTTGCGACGACTTTTTTCAGATACACTCGTCCTTAGTAGTGGAATAGAAAAGTCGATCTCACACACGCGAACAACAATTCATTAAAGAACACGAAATGGTCTGGAAACCGAACGTTACAGTCGCTGCCATTGCAGAACGAGACGGTAGATTCTTGCTTGTAGAGGAAAATACAAGTGAGGGCGTCAGACTCAACCAACCTGCAGGACATTTAGAGTCTGGTGAGACGCTGATCGATGCAGTCAAACGAGAAGTTCTAGAGGAAACAGCATTTAGCTTTGAGCCAAAACACACCACAGGAATACAACTTTGGAACAAAACACCAAACGATCTAACCTTCCTCAGAATTTCGTTTTCAGGGGATGTGGGGGAATTCTTCCCGAACAGAATCTTAGATACTGGGATTATCCGGACGTTGTGGTTGAGCTTAGAGGAAATAAAGAGTGAAGCACATAGACTCAGAAGTCCTCTTGTGCTGAGCTGCATCACTGACTACTTAGACGGGTGTTTATTCCCTCTGGACGTCATCAGGCCGTGAATATGAGCGAAATACTTTGAACAAGAAAATTGTTATCGGGCTCTCCGGGGGCGTTGACTCTGCAATCGCTGCGTGGCTGCTCAAAGAGCAAGGCTACGAGGTCACTGGAGTCTTTATGAAAAACTGGGAAGATGATGATGACGAAAGTTATTGTAGCTCCAGAGAAGATTTAATTGATGCAGTTTCAGTTGCAGAAACACTCGGCATTGACATCGAAACCGTTAATTTTTCCAAGGAATATCGAGACCGCGTGTTCAATGAGTTCCTAGCCGAGTATGCGCGCGGTAGGACGCCTAACCCTGACGTTTTCTGCAATTCTGAAATTAAATTCAAAGCATTCTTAGATCATGCAATACAACTTGGCGCTGACAAAATAGCCACAGGGCACTATGCGCAACTGCGAGAGCGTAGTGGGCTTTTTGAGCTACTAAAAGCTGAAGACGGCACGAAAGATCAGAGCTATTTTTTATACAGACTCAATCAAGACCAGCTCTCTAAAACGTTATTCCCCCTGGGCAACATGTATAAAAGAGAGGTCAGAGCTATCGCGAAACGCCTAGGTTTAGCGAATCACAACAAAAAAGATTCGACTGGCATTTGCTTCATTGGAGAGCGCCGGTTTAAAGACTTTTTGGGGCGATATTTACCAGACAAACCGGGAAATATAGTAACCCCGGAAGGCCAGACTGTCGGGTCGCACCAGGGATTGATGTTTCACACGATCGGCCAGCGACAAGGACTCGGGATAGGCGGAGATGGACTGCCTTGGTATGTCGCCAAGAAAGATATGGCAACAAATACGCTCACTGTCGTACAAGGACACGATCATCCACTCCTACAAAATCCAGATATCTATGCGCAAAATCTCCATTGGATTTCAGGGAAAAAACCATCGAGCCAATGGGTCTTCGGCGCTAAATCCAGGTATCGTCAAAAAGATGCCGCATGCACCATAAAAGACGTTACTGAGTCGATGTGTCATGTCCAATTTGCAGAACCTCAATGGGCCGTTACGCCAGGACAGTCTCTAGTCGTATACGAGTCAAACGTGTGCCTGGGCGGCGGCGTTATATCGGACTCAAATGTTCGAAGCCACAATCTTTAGAACGAAATCAAGCACCAAGTCCCGTAATGCCGAGAATTGGGCCGTGCTAAAATTAAAAACTACCCAACCATAACCTTCTGTTTAATTGATCCATGCCTTCAAACTCATCAGCCTTGACCGCAATCAGCCCGATTGACGGCCGTTATCAACAAAAAACACAGCCGTTGGCTCAATTTTTCAGTGAATATGCCCTGATTAAATACAGAGTAACCGTGGAAATCGAATGGCTTAAATCCCTATCGGAGTCAACAGGTTTAAAAGAGATTCAGAGCATTTCACAAAGCTCAATCCAAAAACTTAATACACTCGCTCAGAACTTCTCGGTAGATGATGCATTGGCAGTTAAAAAAATTGAACAAACCACTAATCATGATGTTAAAGCGGTGGAATACTGGTTACGCCAAGCTCTGAAATTAGAGGAGGATATTGCACCCATCACGCCTTTTATTCATTTCGCCTGCACCTCGGAAGATATCAATAATATATCCTATGCCCTGATGCTGAAAGGTGCAAAAAATGAGGTGCTCTTACCCAAGATAACCTCCATTATTTCGACCCTTGCCGCCTTAAGCGTGGAATACGCTGAAGTACCCATGCTCTCCAGAACGCATGGTCAACCAGCCAGCCCAACCACTCTAGGAAAAGAATTAGCAAACGTAGTCTACCGTCTAGAGCGTCAAATGACGTGCTTGACCGGTACGACACTCCAGGGGAAAATGAATGGGGCAGTCGGAAACTTCAACGCCCACCTCAGCGCTTATCCAGACTACGACTGGGAGGGGCATTCTCAAAATGTCATAAAAGGGTTGGGCTTAGATCCAATCCCATATACCACCCAGATCGAACCTCATGATGGAATTGCTGAATTATTTGATTGCCTCATGCGCATCAATACGATACTGATCGATCTTAACCGTGATTTATGGGGTTATATTTCAATTGGTTATTTCAAACAAAAAGTCAAAGCAGGAGAAGTAGGCTCATCAACAATGCCGCATAAAGTAAACCCCATTGATTTCGAAAACTCTGAAGGAAATCTCGGTTTATCGAATGCAGTACTAGATCACCTCAGTCGCAAATTACCCATTTCGAGGTGGCAGAGAGACCTCACCGACTCGACGGTACTCCGTAATATGGGCGTCGGTTTAGGTTACGGACTACTTGCCTATGAGTCATGCCTTAAGGGCCTATCAAAATTAGATATCAATTTAGATAAACTTAACCAAGATCTTGAGCAGTGCTGGGACGTTCTCGCTGAACCCGTTCAAACCGTGATGAAGAAATACGGGATAGAAAACGCCTATGAACAGCTAAAAGACTTAACACGAGGCCAAGGTGGCATCACTAAACCAGACTTACACAGGTTTATTGCTAGCCTAAATATTCCAGATGACGCAAAAAAACGCCTTCTTGATCTAACTCCTCAGTCCTACACGGGAATAGCACAAAAGCTAGCTCAAAACATCAAGAAATGATTAGCTGCTTGGCGGCTTGCTTCTAAGTCGCCCCTTAATCAACTCGATAAGTGCTGGAGCGATAGACAGAAAAATAATAAAGAAGATCACAGCCGTTAAGTTATTCTCGATAATCGGCAAGTCTCCCAAGTAGAAACCAACGCCTACCAACGAGAAAACCCATAGAAAAGCCCCAATCACGTTAAACATTAAAAACTGAGGGTAGGGATAACGAGCAATACCAGCAACAAAAGGAGCATAGGTCCTGATAATAGGTATAAATCGAGCAATGATTATAGTCTTGGCGCCATATTCCTTAAAAAAATTCTCAGTCCGATCTAAATACTCTTGCTTAAGAAATCGTATTTTTCCCGTCATCAATACTCTTCGGCCGAAAAGGCTACCCAGATAATAATTCAATGCATCTCCCAGAATTGCAGCAGCAGTTAATGAGCTAGCTATCAAAATGAAATTGAAGTCTCCCTTAGCAACGAAGGTGCCAATTAGGAACAACAAGGAGTCTCCGGGCAAGAAAGGAGTCAAGACCAAACCAGTTTCGCAGAAAATGATTAAAAAGAGAAACAAATAGGTCGTCTTGCCGTAGGTTGCAATTGCCGCGGCAAGATGTGCATCGAGATGCACAACAATCGAAAAAATGTCTCTAATGAATTCCACTCTCGGCTCTCATCTTTCGGCACATCAAGATACAACTCGCCACGAAGTACATCACCTTAGACATCAAAGTGTGTGCATGCAGTTTATTAGACGACTGCTTCCTCTTTCTTTACCTCAGGCTTAATTAAGTCTTCTCGACTAATACCTAACCACAGGACGAGCGGGCTTGCCACGAAAATGGAGGAGTAAATTCCGAACAAAATACCAATCGTCAATGCTAGTGCGAAGTAGTGCAGTGTCTCACCACCAAAAATTAAAATTGAAAGGACCATCAATTGGGTACTACCATGCGTGATAATAGTTCGAGACATCGTACGGGTGATGGCGTTGTTAATGACCTCCGGAACTGTTGCTTTCCTCATTTTCATAAAGTTTTCACGAATTCGGTCAAACACGACCACGGACTCATTTACGGAATAACCTAAAATTGCCAATACAGCGGCTAAAACCGGAAGAGAAAACTCCCATTGAAACATAGCAAAAAATCCTAAAATAATCACTACGTCATGAAGGTTTGCGAGAATGCCGGCCACCCCGAACTTCCACTCAAAACGAAACGCCAAATAAGCCACAATACCTAAAGAGACAAACAAGAGCGCCAATGCCCCCTTCTCAATCAACTCCTCACCCACTTGAGAACCGACATAATCTACTCGACGAAGCTCCAGTTGCTCATCATCTGCTTTGAGCATTAAGAAAACTTGATCGGATAACTTCGCTCCAGATAGTTCTGGCTTAGTTGGCAAACGAATCAACACGGTTTTTGAATCTCCAAAACTCTGGACCATGGGATCATTCATTCCACCAGACTGAAGGGTGTTACGAATTTGGGTTAGGTTTGCAGACTGAGAATAGCCCACTTCCATGACTGTCCCCCCTGTAAATTCGACGCCTAGATTCAATCCCTTAAAAGCAAGTGCACCGACCGCAATCAAGAACATAGCAATGGAAATCACATTAAACGCCAAAGCATGGCGCATGAATGGGATATCTTGACGAATTTTAAAAAACTCCATGACAGCTTTTCCTAATCTGAGTTACTTTTTCGAATGCGACACTAACTCGTTTTCTTGTGCCAATCAGAATCACCAATCGCAAGGCTTTCAATACGTTTCTTGCGCCCATAAATCAAATTCACAACACCCCGTGATACAAAAACGGCACTAAACATCGAAGTCAGTATCCCGATGCAATGAACAACGGCAAAACCTCGAATTGGCCCAGTACCGAAAAAGAACAGTGCAATGCCGGCAATAAGCGTAGTGATGTTCGAGTCTAAAATAGTGCCCCAAGCCCGCTCGTAGCCTGCAGTTATCGCGGCCTGCGGCGTGGTCCCATTCCTAATTTCCTCTCTAATGCGCTCATTGATGAGCACATTTGCATCAATAGCCATGCCTAAGGTGAGTGCCACCGCGGCGATGCCGGGCAACGTCAGTGTCGCTTGCAACATCGATAAAACCGCAACCAAAAGCATCATGTTGACACTTAATGCAAAAACAGAAATAACGCCGAAGAGAGCATAATAAACGCCAATAAAGATAGCTAAGGCAGCAAACCCAATCCAAGTTGACTTGAATCCTCGCTCGATATTATCAGCGCCAAGGCTAGGACCAACCGTTCGCTCTTCAATAATTTCCATGGGTGCTGCTAGGGCGCCTGCCCTCAGTAATAACGCTGTATCGTGTGCTTCAGTTGTCGTCATACTCCCACTGATTTGCACACGACCCCCTGGGATTTCTGCCCGCACTACAGGCGCCGTCACAACCTCTGTGCTACCTTTTTCCACCAGGACCATCGCAATACGTCGTCCGATATTTTCTCGCGTCGTCATTTGAAAAATGGAGGATCCTCGGCTGTCCAAACTTAAATGAACGGCTGCCTCTGATGTCGTGCTATCAAACCCAGGTTGCGCATCAGCAATTCTATCGCCTGTCAGAATGACTTCTTTCTTAAGTAAATATGGCGTACCCTCACGATCAAACATCAGATCATCGCCGGCAGGAATCTGTCCTTCTTGCGCCGCCTGCAAGCTTGCCGGATCCATCTTATCCTCATCGACCAGCCGCACTTCGAGTGTCGCAGTACGACCTAAGATATCCTTAGCCTTAGCTGTATCCTGAACACCTGGCAATTGGACAACCACACGATCCGCTCCAGATTGTTGAACAATCGGCTCCGCAACGCCAAGCTCATTCACACGATTTCTTAAAGTTGTAATATTTTGCTGTAACGCAAACTCTTGGATTCGCTTTTCAACCTCAGGTTTAATTTGAGCTACGATAACGGCAATATTTGATCGCTCTTCTACCGAATAAGTTAAGTCAGATGCTTTGATCTCGAGCGTTACAATCGCATTATCTCTAAGCGATTCATCCCTAAACTCTATGTCAATTGAGGTATTACCCGTAGATATCTTCGAGTACCTAATATTTTCTGACCGCATTACCTGACGCAGGTCCTGCAAGTAACTCTCTCTCGCTTGTTGTAATGCGGAAGGCATATCCACTTGGAGTAAAAAATGCACCCCTCCCCTCAGATCAAGTCCGAGGTACATGGGTAGGGCGTTAAGGGAAGTCAGCCAAGATGGGGAATTAGGTAACAGATTTAAAGCAACAACATACTCCTTACCCAAATCACTTTGAATCGTATCCTTAGCCCTTAACTGGGAATCAGTATCTTCAAAACGGACCTTAACGCCATTTTTATCTAGATAAGACGCTTGAGCAACAATACCTTCGTCAGAGAGGAGATCGTCGATCTTTTGTAATAACTGCAAGTCAACTTTTACGCCAGTACGTAGCGGGGAGACTTGAATCGCTGGCGATTCGCCGAAAAAATTTGGCAATGTGTAAACAATACCCGCGAGCACAGCCGTAACAATGATGAGGTACTTCCAGAGTGGATATCTGTTCATAATTCTGCTATCTCATTATCAATTGTCTTACCCATCGAAAACAATAATCGAAGTTTAGTTAGTCGCCGATTTCAATGTGCCTTTTGGCAATACCGTTTGAACAGAGGGTTTTTGCACGACAATTTCAGTGCCTGATGCAATCTCAATCGTTACAAACTGCTCTCCAACATGGGTGATCTTACCTAAGAGACCACCACCAGCCACAACCTCATCCCCCTTCTGAAGGGCATCTAATGTCGCCTTATGCTCTTTTTGTTTTTTAGCCTGAGGTCGAATCATCAAAAAATACAAAAGAACAAATAAGAGGACTAGAGGCAACATCCCCATAATATCCATTCCTCCGGCTGAACCTTCCGCGGTTTGGGCAAATGCTGTTGATACGAACATACTGTTTCTCCTTCATTCTGGGGATGACATTGATCTAAAATTTACTGAATGGCATCTAAGGTCTAAATAACTTCGCTATTCTAACAGGAGCAGGCTATTTTCGTGATAGCAGTAGTCGTTAACTCTCCAAAAAATCTAATCTATTAATATGATCGTCCAGAGAACCTGACTCAATGGCTGACCGCAACCCTTTCATCAGGCTCTGATAAAAATGTAAATTATGTACCGTGTTGAGATGCGCGCCGAGCATTTCGTCAATACGTTGCAGGTGGTGCAGGTAGGACCTAGAAAAATTTTTACAGGTGTAACACGAGCAATTTTTATCTAGAGGTTTTTCGTCAAAACGATAACCTGCGTTTCTTAACTTCACGATACCGGTTGACGTATATAACCAGCCATTTCTTGCGTTTCTAGTAGGTAGTACGCAGTCAAACATGTCGACCCCGGCAACGACTGCTTTGACTAAATCTGTCGGGGTTCCGACACCCATAAGATATCTTGGCTTATCTTGTGGCATCCGAGGGGACACAAATGACATAATCCTCTGCATGTCCTCTTTGGGCTCCCCAACCGATAAGCCTCCAATCGCGTAACCATCAAAATCAAACGTGATTAATTTTTCAATACTCTCCTCCCGTAAATCCTCATACATACCGCCTTGAATGATTCCAAAGAGTGCGTTCGCATTGCCTTGATGAGCCTCTTGACTTCGCTCAGCCCACCGCATGCTCAAACGCATAGATTCCGCAGCCTCTGATTTAGTCGCCGGGTAAGGTGTACATTCATCAAATGCCATCACAATGTCTGAATTTAACGAACGCTGAATCCTCATAGACTCTTCAGGGGTAAGAAAACACTTCGCACCATCAACGGGTGACCGAAAAGATACACCCTCTTCCGAAATCTTCCGAAGATCACCTAGGCTAAACACCTGAAACCCACCAGAGTCAGTCAAGATGGGCTTATTCCAACCAACGAATCGATGCAAGCCTCCATGAGCCTCAATCACAGCCAACCCGGGCCGAAGCCACAAATGAAATGTATTACCAAGAATTACATCTGCGCCCGTCTCCTCCACTTGATGGGGGCGCATACCTTTAACGGCACCATAAGTCCCTACAGGCATAAAGGTTGGCGTCTCAACGACCCCGTGAGCAAGCGTTAATCTTCCTCTCCTGGCTAGCCCATCGGTTGCTAAAACTGAAAACTCTAAACTCATCTGATTTACCTAAACGTTCTAGAAGAAACCTGTTATTTGATCAAAAACATCGCATCACCATAACTAAAAAACCTATATTTTTGATCGATGGCATGTTGATAAGCCCGTCTCATCTTATCGGTCCCCATAAATGCTGAAACCAACATAAACAATGTCGACTTGGGTAAGTGAAAGTTTGTGATTAAACAATCTACAACTTTAAATGTATACCCGGGCGTGATAAATAAGTTTGTTGAGCCCTCTCCAACTCTTAGCTCAATCTCGTTAAAAACACTTTCCAAAACACGAAGACTCGTTGTACCCACAGCGCAAACTCGCCCCCCTTTTGCTTTAGTTTCAGAGACGAGAGTCGCCACATCCGATGGAAAAACATAACGTTCAGAGTGCATGTTATGGTCTAAAACGTTCTCTACAGTAACAGGCTTAAAAGTACCCACACCCACATGGAGCGTGAGATAAGCCATTTTTATGTTTTTTTGAGCCAGTTTTTCGAACATAGCCTGATCAAAATGAAGTCCGGCCGTAGGCGCCGCGACCGCACCTGGATTTTTCGCGTAAATAGTTTGATAACGATCTGCGTCAGCAGCATCTGGTTGGCGACGTATGTAGGGAGGTAATGGTGTATCACCATGCCGAGCCAAACAATCATATATATCCGCTGAGGACTCCAACTCAAAGACCCCATGAGCAAATCTGACCACAGTAAAGACCACATCAATAGCAATATGAATCTTCTGTCCAATTTTGGGCCTCCGACTGGCTCGAATCAGACATTTAAACCGGGTTGAAGACAAGATTTGATCGATCATGACCTCAACCTCACCACCAGTGTCTTTCTCTCCTTTTAAACGAGCTTTCATAACCCGTGTGTCATTAAAAACCAATAAATCATCCTCTGTCAAAAAGTCAATAAGCTCAGAAAAATGGCTATCCACAAAGGATTCATTACTCCCGGTGGATACCAGTACTCGACTAAGGCTACGAGACTCAAGAGGCTCCTGAGCAATCAGCTCGTCAGGCAGATGAAAATTAAATTCTGAAATATGCATGCAGGCATTGTATCGCTGATTAACATGTCGCTCTAATTCGTCAATTCAGTATAAATAGAGTTGGGAGGACTCCTTGATGACAGCTTCAACTTCAGGGATAATCCACGCTGTTGCCGGGATGGCGGAATTGGTAGACGCAGCGGATTCAAAATCCGCCGGTGGAAACACCATGGGGGTTCGATTCCCCCTCCCGGTACCACAATGACGTTACCTAAATGCTAACGCTTACATTTAAAGATCCTATCGATTTACAAGCAAATTCTTGTCTTGATCCAACGAAAAAATATCATTCCATACGAAACCAAAAATTGTCGGTCTACCCTGGCTAACCCAAGATTGATAAACTAAGGGAGTCAACATCTTTTACATCATAGTTCCTAATGGTGAGTGAAAAACCTGACACGGAATAAAGGAAATCAAACTGATGAAGCTTTTAATCAGAGAACAGGATCAAGCGATACGCTTAAGTCACCTGCCATCATTTTTAAGTTCGGACTGGTCAATCGAAGCGATAAACCATCTTGACTCTGATCTATGGTTCCGGCAACTCCAAACAGTAGATGCCGTCATATCGATGCAATGGACTGATCCAGGTATTCCTTGCGATAATTTAAAATTACTCCAATTACCTGGAGCAGGGCTTGATGCTCTAGATTTACAGACTATTCCCGTACACACCTCAGTCTGCAATGTATTTGAACATGAGATACCCATCGCAGAATTCGTCATCGCTGCAATCTTACAATGGGTAACTCACCTCAACACATTAGACCGCAATATGCGGCAAAACAATTGGTCTGGGTCCCACCTATTCGGCCCAACGCACGAAGAACTTTACGGCAAAACTATTGGTATTTTAGGCTATGGACATATTGGGAAAGAAGTCGCCAAGCGGATAAAGCCTTTTGGCGTCCGCGTGATTGGATGCGGGCCGAGAGAACCAGCATCAGGAGAAAAGCCAGACACCTTCTACCTGATTGATCAACTGGATGCCGTTCTAGAGCTTAGTGATTTCATCTTGGTATCAACACCATTAACAGAAGAGACTGAAGGGTTAATTTCAAAATCCGAGTTTAAAAAAATGAAAAATACAGCAGTTATCATTAATGTGGCCAGAGGTTCTATTATTAACGAGGAGGCCCTCTACCGCGCATGCAAAGAAAAACAAATTGGTGGTGCAGTAATTGATACCTGGTATCAGTACCCACAAGATATTTCGGAACAGATACCACCCTCTCGCTACAATTTCAATGGACTCGATAACGTCATCATGTCGCCCCATGCATCCACCTGGACCGACTCACTCATCTACCGCAGAACAAAACTCATTGCAGAAAATCTGAATCGGCTGGCGCGAGGAGAACCATTACTTAACGTCGTCAAACATTGCGCTAAAATAAAATAAACCAAAATTTTTGGAGGTGCGATGAATCAAGAACTAATGAATAAAGCTGCAAAGATCTTGTGGGATGCTTGGAGCACGGGTCATACCATTTCAGGGCTACCAAAAGATTGCCGTCCAACTACGCGGCAATCTGCTTATGAAATTCAAAAACGTATAGCAGACCTTTCTCAATCGGCGCAAATTGGATGGAAAATTGCAGCAACAAGTGAGAATGGACAGAAACACATTGGCGCATCAGGACCACTTGCAGGTCGTCTGCTAGCAGATCGATCGAAAGTGTCTGGAGATAACTTGACGCTTGGCGCCAACCTAATGGCAGTCGCTGAAGCAGAATATTGCTTTCGATTGGGTACTGATTTACCACCCCGAGATACTGCCTACTCGGTAGAGGAAGTCCTGAACGCAGTGGATACACTACATTCAGCGATCGAGATTCCAGATGCTAGATGCGTCGATTTTGTCACGGCAGGTGAAACACAGTTGATTGCAGATAATGCTTGCGCAAGCTGGTTTGTTTTAGGACCGCCGACCACTTCAGATTGGCGAAATATCGACCTTCGGGACCATCAAGTTCAGGTACTCGTAAACGGCACAGTTGTTGAAGAAGGAGTGGGCAGCAACGTGCTTGGTGACCCTCGTGTTGCCCTCACATGGATAGTAAACGAGCTGAGCCATGAAGGGATTGGATTGAAGTCTGGTGAAGTAATTACAACCGGCACCTGCGTTTTACCTTTTCATATTAAACCAGGTGATCACATTATCTCGGACTTCGGGCAAATCGGACAAGTTAGCGTTACACTGAGCTAAATATCAAGAACACACAGTTAACTTAGAGAGTAAATCGATGACTTCTTTCGACTGGCAAGACCCTTTTCGACTCAATGACCAGCTCGAGGATGACGAGCGACTCATAGTTGATAGTGCTCGGGATTTTTGCGTTAAACAACTGTCACCAAGGATTGTTGAGGCCAATCGAAATGAGAGTTTTGATCGCTCTATTTTTGACGAAATGGGTGAGATGGGCTTTTTAGGATCCACCATAACGGGCTATGGATGCGCCGGTGTTAACCATGTGTCTTATGGGCTTATCGCTAGGGAGATTGAACGAATCGACTCTGGCTATCGATCGATGATGAGCGTTCAATCAAGCCTGGTAATGTACCCAATTTTTGCCTATGGAAGTGAAGATCAGCGTCAAAAATATCTTCCTGACCTAGCTACTGGAAAGAAGATTGGGTGTTTTGGACTGACTGAACCAGATTATGGCTCTGATGCCGGAGGCATGATCACGCGAGCAACTAAAGTGTCCGGTGGCTGGAAGCTCAATGGCGCAAAAATGTGGATCACCAATTCGCCTGTTGCAGATGTTCTAATCGTTTGGGCTAAAGATGATTCTGGAACCATCCGTGGTTTCATCTTAGAACGCGGGATGACAGGTCTCGACACACCTAAGATATCCGGAAAGTTCAGTCTTCGCGCGTCAATCACGGGAGAAATCGTGATGGATGACGTCTTCGTGCCCGAAGAAAATTTATTACCCAATGTGAAGGGACTATCAGGCCCATTCGGCTGCTTGAATAAAGCGAGATACGGTATTTCATGGGGCGCGTTAGGCGCTGCTGAATTTTGTTGGATGGCAGCAAGGGAGTACACGTTAAACCGGAAACAATTTGGTCGCCCTTTAGCTGCAACTCAACTGGTCCAGAAAAAACTCGCAGATATGCAAACAGAAATCAGCATCGGACTGCAAGCCACATTACGAGTTGGCCGACTGTTAGATCGTGATGAAGCCGCACCCGAAATGATATCTCTTATCAAAAGGAATTCTTGCGGCAAAGCCTTAGATATCGCTCGCGTCGCTCGAGACATGCATGGTGGAAATGGTATCTCTGATGAATACCATGTCATCCGACATGTAATGAACTTAGAGGCCGTGAATACCTATGAGGGTACCCACGACGTGCATGCACTTATCCTTGGGCGCGCCCAAACTGGAATTCAGGCGTTTACTGGTGCCTAGCAAGTAGCGCGCGAAAGACACCACTATATAATAGCCAAGGCTTCACGCTAGACGCAGCGTCCACCATCAACCTCGATGCAGGCCCCAGTAATGAAATCAGCCTCATCAGAAGCCAAATACAAGCATGCATTCGCAATGTCACGAGGCTGACTAAAACGCCCTAATGGAATCACAGCAGCAAACTTGGCGCGAATCTCCGGCGTATCCTCACCCATAAATTTAGCAAGTAAGGGCGTGTCCCCTGCGACGGGGTTAACCACGTTGACTCTAATCTTATCGGGAGCTAATTCCACAGCCATCGCCTGACTGGCTATAATCGCTGCAGCCTTGCTCCCGCTATACCAAACCAAACCGGGTCTAGGTCTAATTCCGGCAGTTGAGGCTATTGTTACAAAATTACCACCGCCCTGCTTTCTAAAGTAAGGGACCAAGTTCCTTGCCGAATAGTAAATTCCTTTAACATTGACGTTATACACCAGATCAAATTCCTCATCTGTAACATCAAGCATAGATTTATTTTGGTGCGTCGTCCCCGCATTATTAATAACGATATCTAGCTTCCCAAAGTTATCAAGAGAACAGGTGAGCAGTTCGGCCCAATCAGAACTACTCGCAACGTTGGCTTTACAAAAAACCGCCTCTCCGCCAGAATCTTTAATAGCCTGAGCGACTCGTTCACCGCCTTCAACGTTAATATCGTTAACAATTACGCGACAACCCTCTTGAGCAAATCGCGTTGCTATCCCTTCGCCAAAACCTGATCCACCACCCGTGACGATAGCGACTTTTTGCTCTAATCTCATTCAAAACTCCTTAACACTAAGCAATAGAAAAAAATTTAATTCGGCAGTTTAATTTATAAAATCAAACTGCACAAACTGTT
Source organism: Betaproteobacteria bacterium UBA3031 (assembly GCA_002367635.1). Taxonomy (GTDB): domain Bacteria; phylum Pseudomonadota; class Gammaproteobacteria; order Burkholderiales; family Eutrophovitaceae; genus Eutrophovita. The sequence continues at coordinate 16,512 of DFDI01000048.1, forward strand.
GAGGTTGCACCTTCAGCATGCTCTTTGCCCACATCCAAACCAATAGAATTCAAAACAACGCCGTTACGAACAGCCGTTATCTCAGCAAGTATTGAAACTGCTATTTCTGGAGGCGTCTTGCTGCCAATTCTCAAACCTACCGGCCCATGCAACCGATCGATTTCAAATGAATCCAAATCAAAAAGTAGCAAACGCTCTCGACGATTTTTACTGTTCAAACGAGACCCCAAAGCGCCCACGTAAAAAGAAGGAGATTTCAATGCTTCCATCAACGCTAAATCGTCCAACTTAGGGTCATGCGTCACAGCAACCACTGCTGAGTGAGCATCTAAATTTAATGCGACCACTAAGTCGTCAGGCATCTCACGGGAAAGCACCGTTCCAGGTACTGTCCAGGTATCTGCATATTCAGACCTTGGGTCACAAACAATCACATGATAATCGAGCGCCTTTGCCATTTGAGCAACGTATGTCGATAGTTGTCCGGCACCGATAATGATGAGTCGCCAGCGCGGACCGTACACGCACTGAAGCACATCCCCATCAAAGGAAATTTCATCGTTTGATGAGGCATCCTTGAGGCTTACCTCACCTGTCGAAATCACCAAAGAACGACACACGAGTTCGTGTTTTTCAACCCGCGTAAGCAGTTCTCGAAAACTCGCATCATCGCTAATTTTTTCTAGAACAACCTGTAATGTTCCCCCGCAAGGAAGCCCAAATCGATTCGCTTCCTCCTTGCTGATACCATAAGTGACAACAGTAGGCTTATCCACCTCGAGCGACTGATCTCTAACTTTATTGATCATGTCATCCTCAATGCATCCACCTGAAATCGAACCCGACACAAGTCCATCATTACGAATCGCTAACATAGCTCCTGGAGGGCGGGGCGATGAACCCCACGTCTGAACTATCGTACCTAAAATAACGTCGTGGCCTGCCGCGCGCCATTCGAGGCTCGTCTTAAGCACCTGTAGATCTACACTATCCATTTATTTATCAATTTCTGATCTCGTTAATGTCAATCGTTTCTATACTCATTAAAGACTCTAAGACTATAAAAAAACCCCCAGCACTTACTGGGGGTTTCCGATCTTCTCGGATCCAGAATATTACTTCCGGATCCGAATACAGCGTCATATTAGCCAGCTGCAACGTTCTCTGGAAGAGCAGGGAACGTACGTACACGCTTACCAACTGCAGCATGAATTGCGTTAGCAATTGCTGGAACGATAACCGCGGTTGCTGGTTCACCAAGACCGCCAGGAGCGCCATCACTCTTAATAAAGTGAACGTCCATGACTTTTGGTGTTTCGTTGATACGAACGGCTCGATATCCATCAAAGTTATTTTGCTGAACGATACCATTTTTAACCGTAATCTCACTGATCAGACCAGCTCCCTGTCCAAAATTGATACAACCTTGAACCTGGGCTAACGCTTGATCTGGGTGAATCAACGTACCAGCGTCAACTACAGTCGTAACTTTATCAACAACCACATCCATCGACTCGTCAACAGATACTTCAGCCACGATACCCACGATAGAGTTGTAACCCTCCATCACTGCAATACCTTGACCTTTACCTGCTGGCATCTTCTTGCCGAAGTTGGCTTTCTTACGAAGTTCTTCCAACACCGTCTTCATTCTGGCGCCAACTGGAACGCCAGCTGAAAGACCAGACCATGCGTGTTTGGTTGATCCCATATCGAGCATATCGATTCGGTACTGAATTGGATCAGCACCAGCATTCGTCGCTAGCTCATCAATGAAACACTCCAACGCAACGGCATTCAAGTTGTGCGACACACCACGCCAATAACCGACCTGAACTCCTGTGTCATGCATGACATAACTAAAGTTCATACCAGCGTCAGCCAAATATGGGAAGTTATCGATACCCTCAAGTGCAAATGGGTCGATACCGTCCTTCACAATACTTGGGAACAAACGTGATGAAATTGAAGGACTGGTTGACTTGAATTTAAGCGCTGTAAGCTTTCCTTTCGCGTCTACACCAGCGGTGAACTTGTAAATACCACCTGGACGATATGAATCGTGAGTCATGTCATCTTCACGTGACCAAATCATCATGACTGGTTCCCCAGATGCCTTTGAAATTTCAGCAGCATCGATAGCGTAGTCAACCTCAACACGACGTCCGAAACCACCACCGAGGAAGGTTGTTTGAACTTCAACCTGCTCAGGCTTAAGGCCGGTAGCGCCAGCTACAACGTGAGGTACCAACTGTTGGAACTGAGTTGGTGTAATGATCAAAGCTTTGTCCGCGGTAACGTGCGCAAACGTATTCTGTGGCTCCATTGGAGAATGTGACTGGAATGGCAAACGATACTCTGCAGTAATCATCTTTGCAGCCTGAGCCAAACCTTGATCAGCATCGCCACTTTCACGGAACACAGCGCCTGCACTGTTTGATGCATCTTCCATCTTTGACCAGAGACCGGTCATATCCAAATCTGCATTTGGACCAGCATCCCACTGAGGATCAAGCAGAGCGACAGCCTTCTTAGCAGTCCAGTAGTCTTTAGCCACTACTGCAACACCGCGGCTGTACTGAACCACTGAATGAACGCCTGGCATGTTTTTTGCACGCGTATCGTCATAAGAAATTAAGCTTCCACCCATCATTGGAGCCATCACAACTGCTGCGTACTTCATGCCTGGGATGCGTGTATCAATTCCAAATCCAGCAGTACCACGAACTTTCATAGCTGTATCAAGACGCTTTTGCTTGGTGTTACCAATGACCTTAAACTGGCTAGCTGGCTTCAATGGCACTTCTTTCGGCACTTCCATCGTTGATGCTTTCGCTGCGACTGAACCGTAAGTTGCCGTCTTGCCACCAGGGCCTTTAATCATGGCGTTAGCAGCGCTACACTTGCTTGCGTCAACACCCCAGTTGTCAGCTGCAGCAGCAACCAACATCATACGAGCTGATGCACCAGCCTTACGTAGTTTTTCCCAAGCATCACGAACTGCTGTTGAACCACCAGTAAGCTGTCCACCAAGGAGTGAGTTAATGTAAACCTCAGCTGGTGGGGCAAACTCTACTTTAATAGCGTTTACATCAACCTCAAGTTCCTCTGCAATGAGCATTGGCATTGAGGTGTAAACGTCCTGACCCATTTCTGAACGAGCAACCATGATGGTCACTGTGTTGTCAGCGGCAATTTTTACCCAAGCGTTTGGGCTACCACCATCAGCAGCTTGTGCCATGCGTGCAGCTGGCAAGTAGAATGCCAACGCTAAACCACCGGCCGCAGATCCGCTGACTTTCAGGAAGTCACGACGAGCTTCATTTTTTGCAATTATTTCCATGTCTAGATTCCTCCCTCGTTAGGACATCTTCGCCGCGGCTTTAATAGCAGCGCGGATACGGGGATAAGTGCCACATCGGCAAATATTGCCCGACATGAACGCATCAATATCCTCGTCTGAAGGATTTTTGTTCGTAGACAAAAGCGCTGAGGCAGACATCATTTGCCCTGGCTGACAATATCCACACTGAGGAACATCTAATGCTTCCCATGCACGCTGGACTTTATGATTTCCACCAAGACCTTCGATGGTTGTCACGTCTTGACCAGCTATGGAACCTATCTGTGTTTGACAGGAACGCACCGCACGTCCGTTTAGATGAACTGTACACGCACCACATAGAGCTTTTCCACAACCGAATTTCGTGCCCGTGTATCCGAGCGTGTCGCGAAGTACCCACAGTAATGGTGTATCCGCAGAGACGCTAACCGTCTCGCTTTTACCATTTACTTTGAAGCTTACTTTCATATTAAAACTCCCCCTTTCAGAGCTTAACAATTTGTTAAAAATGTAACTGCTATAAATACGTTACCCAGTAAAAATACATGATAACCAGTATGTTTTCAAGCCTAACGATGAACTTCTCATGGATATTTTAGAGGCTCCGTTAGCAAAGCAATTGTTGCGGTTGCATAAACTTTAGGTAACGACTTTATCTGAGAGCCTATGCGTATCTCAGCAATTCTAACTGGCCAGAGTAAGAGAAAGGCTTTCCTTGCAGTCTTAGGGTTACCCTAAGAGGATATTGCGACGCAACATAAAATTCCTTAGTGGCATAGAAAACAACGTATGCATCGCATCACTTAAATTTACAACGCCTTGTAACTTAGTAACGCCATTCGGGGTGTCTAAATTAAGATGATGGTGAATTAATTGACAAAAAACAGCTAAAACTAAGACTTCCACACCGCCGAACATCTGTAAAGAGAGCTACAAATTTTGCACATTTGTCACACAAAAAAAATCCCCAGCAGCGCTAGGGATTTTTCAATGCCTCAGAAAATACATCAATCACATATATTTTTTTAACTCGAGTCTGGCCACCTGAGCGCGATGCACCTCATCTGGACCATCAGCCAAACGCATCGAACGATTCCAAGCCCACATAAACGCCAGAGGGAAATCTTGACAAACCCCACCTCCACCATGCGCTTGAATTGCCCAATCCATAATTTTTTGCGCCATGTTAGGCGCAATCACTTTGATCATTCCTATTTCTTTTTTCGCTTCTTTATTTCCCACTGTATCCATCATATGCGCAGCTTTTAAAGTTAATAGCCGAGCTTGATCAATCATCATACGAGATTCAGCAATGCGTTCATGCCACACTGACTGTTGAGATACGGGTTTCCCAAACGCCACTCGGGAGTTAAGACGACGAATCATGAATTCTAACGCTCGCTCGGCCTGGCCAATAATTCTCATACAATGATGAATACGCCCAGGCCCCAAGCGACCTTGCGCAATTTCAAATCCACGCCCCTCTCCTAAAAGAATATTTGAGGCCGGCACTCGAACGTTTTTCAGTGATACTTCCATATGACCGTGCGGCGCATCGTCATAACCGAACACAGTCAAGGCTCTCTCGACCTTGACACCTGGCGTAGCGGTTGGAACCACAATCATCGACTGCTGCTTATGACGGTCAGCCCCATTAGGATCAGTCTTCCCCATCACGATCAAGACCTTACATCTTGGATCGCCAGCACCCGAAGACCACCACTTGCGACCGTTAATCACATAGTCGTCACCATCACGCTCGATAAGGCACTCAATATTTGTCGCGTCAGAGGAAGCAACCGCCGGTTCAGTCATCAAAAATGCTGACCTGATTTTTCCTTCAATTAACGGCTGGGCCCAACTCTGCTGCAATTCAGGGGTTCCGTAGCGAAGTAACGTCTCCATATTTCCAGTATCAGGAGCCGAGCAGTTAAACACCTCAGGTGCCCAAGTAACCCGACCCATGATCTCACACATAGGAGCATACTCAACATTGGTCATGTCCCCACCATGCGCCGTAGGCCTCCATAAGTTCCATAAGCCTTTCTCACGGGCTTTCAGCTTTAATGACTCGACCAATTCTGTCGGAACCCATGCATCTCCAGCTTTGCGATTAGCCTCGACCTCGGCGTGAAAAGCACTCTCGTTCGGATAGATGTGCTCATCCATAAATGCGTTGAGTTGAGCTTGAAGCTCTTTAACTTTTGATGAAAACTCAAAATCCATAATCTCTCTTTCCTTACCGTTTACAGAGGGTTCAACCTCTTTAATATATTCTCGACTAAAGTCGTAATTTAGATGCAACTATACAACGATATTCATCACTACTCTGGTGGAACCTTCTCGAACGTGATGCACGCGCTCCGGAATTCCTGCGTTAATGGGACTGATTCTTGCTTTTCCAAATTTGCGTGGACATAAGTCATTTGTACCGTCGCTATGGATTTTTCCGTACTCATGACCTCAATATGAAAATCAAAGCTACTCCGCCCTAAACGAGAAACACGAACAAAAAGTTCAAGCACTTCATCGTATCGAGCTGCTGCGTGATACTCAATTTGAGTTTTTTTTGCGTAAAGATCAGCTACGGAGACATCAAATGCGTCTGGGTATGACATCCCAATAGCCCGGTAATACTCGGTTATACCAATATCTGCGAAAGTCAAATAGTGGGGGTTAAATACGATCCCTTGCGCATCCACCTCGGACCAACGCACCCTTATGTGATGAGAAAACCTGAAACTTTCATTCGACATGTTTTTTCTTATTTTTAATAAATTATTTTGACGTCATCACCCAAACCCCATCCCATTCTTTTTCTGGAGGGTTTGCCTTAAGGAACTCACAACGATCAACATAATTCTGTGATAGTTGGTCCGTTGGATTTAATTTTAGACAATGATTAAATCTTTCTATCGCCTTATTCCAATTCGCTGCTCGATAGGCCTCAATACCATCGTTAAACAAATTCACCACATCCATCAAATTCGGAAAAGATGTCTGGTCATGGTAATCCAAAACCTCATGAATCTTGACCGGTTGAGTTTTACCTTTCACCACAACCAAATCAACCGCCCTCATGCGATACGTGCCTTTTAACTGTTGAACAGTTGCGTCGCTAACAAGGATACGTGCAGCATAAGACTTACAGGCACTCTCAAGTCGAGCTGCCAAGTTAACTCCATCACCAATCAAAGTGTAATCCATACGTTTAGGCGAACCAATGTTCCCCGAAACGACTATATCGGTATTCAACCCAATGCCCATATCGACAGTCTTAAGTCCTTTCGTAAGACGAGTCTGATTCCAAGCCCAAAGCGTTTGAATCATGGCGATAGAGGCACGCATAGCTCGGTCCGGATCATCATCATGCGGTATAGGCAAACCGAAGCAAGCCATGATAGCGTCACCTATAAATTTATCGAGCATTCCCCCCTCTTTACTGATGCAGTCGACCATCAACGAGAAGTACTCATTTAAAAAAGAGACCGTACCTTGCGCGCCATACTCCTCCGTAATCGTAGTAAAGCCGCGAACATCGGTAAACATGACTGTTGCTTCGGCGCTAACTCCACCCAAAAACTCTTGTCCATCGCCCTCCATCATCTGCGCGGCAATGACGGGATCCATATATCGCGACATTGTAGATTTCATGCGCTTTTCGCTACTGATATCTTCGAACATCATCATTGAGCCGAGCTCTTTATCTTCTTCAGCTGCAACCAACGGCATAAACGTTAAATTGACTGTTTTATTAGTTCCTGACAGCGTAAACATAGTGTCGGAAATTAATTGAGGGGTATTTTCAGTTTTAACTTTCTCAATCTGCTCAAGAATCCACTTACCCTCATCCTCAATTAGATCTTGTATCTTCTTTCCGACAAAATCATTCTCCTCCGCCTCCCAAATCTTTAACGCCGCCGTGTTACAAGTAACCACCTCACCCGAAGGATCCATCGTCAAGACCCCATTCGACATACTCTGCAGCATACTTTCGTTGTAATTTTTAATGCGTTGCACATCATCAAACAACTTAGAGTTTTGAAGACTGATAGAGATCTGCGCGGTAAACGCTTTAAGTCGTTGCTCATCGTCATCTGTAAAGACGCCACCTCTTTTATTGAGCACCTGAGTCACGCCAATCGTTTCATTGTCGTTATTTACGATCGGCACACACAATATTGAGCGAGTAAAAAAACCAGTTTGTTTATCAAATGCCGGATTGAACCTCAGGTCTGCGTAAGCATGCGGAATATTCATACTCTTGCCGGACGTAAAGACTTCCCCCGCAATCCCCAAGTGGGAGGGAAAACGTATCTCATTAATTTCCCCTCCCGCAGACACTCGGGAGAATAAGGTTGCGGTTGATTGATCAAACATAAAGATCGTCGCTCGCTCCGCCGTTAACATCGCGGTGATCTCCTGAACGACACGCATCAACATTCGAGACAATTCAAATTCCGAATTAATGTCAGACATTAATTGCAAAAAAGCATTTTCTTTTTCTCGGATTTTATCTATCTGCTCGTAATGCTGGAGCCCCTGCAAAACAACCGCCGCCTGAGTCGTCATCTCCTCAAGCAATTCCAGATCATCTTCGTTAAATTCACCGACACGTTTATTTAACGTTTGCATGACGCCAATCTTTTCCCCCGACATAGTCCTAACAGGTACACAAGCTATGTTCCTAGTGGTGTACCCGGTTCTCTGATCCACCTCACGATTGAACATAGGGTCGTTATATGGGTCATCACTAATTTTGGATTGCCCTGTTTGGAAAACACCTCCAGCAATTCCGCTGTCATTCAAAATTCTAATTTCTCGCGTCAGGTTTCCCTGAGCGACAAATGAAAACAACTCATTAGTTTCTTTATCATTTAAAAATAAAGTGCCACGATCACAATCGAGCTCATGAGAAGTCATGCCCACGAGTTCTTTCCAGACATCCTGAATATTCGATAAGGATGCACACCTACGGGTGACATCGAGCAAAATCTGAGAACGCTTTAGGCGTTCATCTTTTGTACCTTTTCTCTTCTTTCTAGGAGAAGTGAGCTCTTGGACACTCATGCGTTAACCTCTAATTGATCTCTCAGCTTTTGGATCTGCTCTTGTAGACTGCGCTTTTCTTTACTGAACTCTTGCCCCACTTGATCAATCGACCGCACGGACGATTGTTTCTCGCGCTCTAGCTCGTCGCGAAGCACTGAGGCAGTTGCCCGAAGCTGTCGATTTTCGTTCTCTAGTGTCATTTGTGCGTGCTGTAACAATTCATTTGCCTCATGTTTATATTCCTCAAGCGAATCCCTGACCGCCTGCGTCGCATTTTTTAACTGTTGGATTTCATCTGCCGACTTTGCTCGCTCTTTTTGAACTTCGCGTTCCGTGTTAGCTACACTTTTTTCGAGCTCATCCCTAAGGGAGTAGACCATTTGTTGCAATTGCCTTAAATCGAGTTCGGACATTTTTTTACTTCAGTTAAGAATAATCTAACCGTAGCGTCGGGTTAACCATTCAGCAACCAAAACGGGTTTTATCTCATTTTGAGCCTCAACAGTCACCTCCCACTCAAGTTGCACACCACCATCTATCGGAACTACATTTTGAAGGGCAAATCGAGCCCTAACCATCGTCCCGCTTTTGACTGGGGCGGTAAATCGTACGCGATTTAACCCATAATTAATTCCCATTTTTGATTTCCCAAGATCAATCGTCTCGTTAAGGAATTTAGAAAGGAGAGATAAAGTCAGAAACCCATGGGCAATAGTCGACCCGAACGGCGTATCCTGGGCCGCCCGCTCAACATCCACATGAATCCATTGGTGATCCCCAGTCGATTGGGCAAACAAGTTAATCATCTCCTGAGTCACACAAACCCATTCGCTCAAGGCAAGATCCTCACCGATATGATTCTTTAACTCAGATGGCTTAGCCACCGATAGTTTTTTCATTCGCCTCCCTTAAAAGATTTCACAACGGCATCCATCCCCCGAGACAAAAGAAATCCATCACCCGTAACAGCGATGAAAGTCGCACCGTTACCCAACCACTTCTTTGCCTCAGCATCATCAAACGCAAGAATGCCGGCCGCACAACCTGCATTAACTGTGCGTGCTATCACATCCGCCATAGCCGCCTGTGGAATCGCCTCGCCATTCTTTCCAAGATAACCAATATCTGCAGCCAGGTCGGCAGGACCGACGAAAAGACAATCAACCCCATCAACAGCAGCGATTTCCTCAATGTTATCCCAACCCATTTGCGTTTCTATTTGAACAATCAAACAGATGTGCTCATCTGCACGGTCGAAATAATCCTTAATTCGACCAAAACGGTTTGATCGAGAGTTCCCAGATACGCCTCTAGTGCCTCGAGGTGGGTACCGAACCGCAGCAACCGCAGCCTCTGCCTCTTTTTTAGTCCTGACATTTGGCACCATGATGGTTTGCACTCCCATATCCAACAACCGTTTAATCATAACGGCATCATTCCATGGCGCTCGTACCGCAATAGAAACTGGGTACGCCGATGCCGCATGTATAAGAGATAGGACTTGCGGCACATCATTCGGGGTATGCTCCATATCGATTAATACCCAATCAAAGCCACTGGATGCGCATATTTCAGTAGCCAACGGACTGCCTGTCATCAACCAACATCCAATTTGGGCGTTACCATCTTGAAGCGCTATTTTTAGTTTATTCTGTATGAATTGCATAAGGGAACCTCTTGCTCTTAGGTTTTAAAGATGAGTTTCTCCGAATGCAAACTCACATCTCAGTTATTCTTACAAATGATAACCTTTAATAAGAAATCATGGATATGAAATTCAGCGGTGTAATACCTATCCTAGTGACTCCATTCAACGAAGACGAGTCAGTGGACACGAAATCAATTCAAACCATGATTCACTTAATGAAAGATATTGGAGTCAACGGAGTCACCATCTTAGGAGTGCTCGGAGAAGCAAATCGTCTAACCGATAATGAACGAGAATTAATTATCACCACAGCAACCCAGGCAGCAGAAAAATTACCCGTAATTGTCGGTACGAGCGCAACCGGAACACGTTCCGTAATCCAACACAATGCGACCGCAAAAAGACTGGGGGCAAGCGCAGTGATGGTGACACCGCAAGCAGAACCCGTGCCATCAGACGAAAAAGTATTCAACCATTTCCAAACTATATTGAATGAAACCGATCTCCCAGTCATTTTGCAAGACCATCCTGCCTCAACTGGCGTACATATGCCCAACGAATTAATCTTTCGAATGCTGGATGAACTGACTGGGTTCGGTGGCGTGAAGTTAGAAGCAGTACCCACGGCACCGAAACTACAATCACTCAAAGCGCGCTACCATGAAAAAATCAACATCATGACCGGACTCGGCGCTCTGTATGCTGCTTTTGATTTGGAAGGTGGGTCAGATGGATTCAACACAGGGTTTGCATTTCCTGAGGTACTTATGGTCCTCGTAGAGGCCTCGCAACAAAAAGATTGGGTATCCGTTCACCGAATTTATCAACGCTTCCTGCCCTTAATCGTTTATGAACAGCATCCAGGCGTGGCAATTCGAAAGGAACTACTCAAAATGCGCGGTGCCATTCGCACCGCTAGAGTAAGGTCTCCAGGGGCTCAAGGCTCCGATTCCATCTCAACAACCCTCAGAACGCTTTTGAAGTGCACGCTACCGGACCAAAATGTGACCAGACCAATCTCTTTAGATTCAATTCGGTAAAAACATCGTTACCTACAGAGCTGAACCACATATAATTCTTTTTTTCGTGGGTGTAGCAACCTCGTATGACGTGAAGGCTCTTCGATGTCGATAGTTCTAATCTTAGGCTCCGCCCCAAATGTAACTGCAGTAAGAGATTGGCCTAAATCTCTCTTTACGAACATATTGGCTATCAATAATGCGTGGCTAGTCCGCCCTGATTGGGATGCCGCGATTTATGCCTGGGATTTCCCTCTGAAAAACCGTCCGACTCCACAAAACAATCAACAGGTAATAGAAGAGGATTCGTTCGTTCCGGTACAAAATAACTATGGCGGGTTTGTCTATTCCGGCGGAACCATGGCATTCACCGCCGGATACTTCGCTCTAGGACATTACAAACCCAAAGTACTTGCGTTCATGGGTTGTGACATGGTCTACACCAAAACAAAAAATACACATTTTTATGGTAGCGGCACTGCCGATCCGCTCCGTGATGACGTCACTTTACGTGACCTTGAGGCAAAATCCGTGCGACTACAAGCCATGGGGGCGAGGCAAGGTTGCGCCGTGGTGAATTTATCTCAGGATCCATCGCGTCTAAAATTTCCTCGCACCGAGCTGCATAGTGTCGCACAAGCAAAACCTGATTCCTTTAATGAAGAACTCATTACACAAGCGCTTGATCTGGAGCAAAACCTGGGTTACTACGTACCATCAGGTCGCTACTGGGAAGAAGAGAGTCACTTCAATAGCAGCGAAATTGATGCACTAGACGCACTTTGGCGTCGGACCACTCTTGAATAAATCAGCTAGCGCACAAACGAACGAGGCCTTAAAAGTTTATTAGTCCGACTTACCATCCATATTTTCAATTTCAGCGCTCCGCTCAGCCATAGCATCAACAGTACACGTTACGTTATTGCATCGACTTAACACGTTGCTATACCAGTCAGTTTGAGACTGCTGCAATGACTTCATATCAACGCCCCTGCGCATTGCTAGATTATAGGAAAACGCCAAATCTTCTTGCGCAACCGAAGCGCGACTGCTCGTACAAATCAATCGCTCGACGCCTCCTGCAGGATTACTGCAATTAATGGCGGCATGCGCGCCCCCTCCAAAAGAGAACACAAAAAAACAGGCTAAAAAGAGAAACTTCATTATTAACTCCCAAAAAAATGAGTTACATGTGACCGCACCTCTTAAACAGGTTTGACCACCCCACCAAAAACCTTGGGGATAGTCTGATGTGTGCTGAGATTTGCCGCAAAATGAACTTCTTCTTCCATCCCACGCTCAACCATCAAACGTCCAACACGTGATCTGAGCAAAGATTCCACAGAAGGTTCAGATTTAAAAATCATGCGTGCAGCCTCTGCTGTATCAGAAAAAGCATCAGAGCCCACATCCCGCATGCGGGCCTTTAATAAATCAACAAAGTAACCCGCACCACAAGCATCCTCAAGATTCGGGTTACCCATCGAGCCAGAGCACACGATCAGAATAGTTTTCCCGGGGTATGAAGACAACACATGATCAACCAACGCCTCGGCATTAATTAGCGCCCCCACGAAGACTTGGTCTGCCGCGGCCGCCTGCCTGAGGGCAACAGTTCCGTTAGTTGTTGAGTATATTAATGTTTTATCTAATAGCGGCTCCTCAGCCAGCCTTAACGGCGCGGGATGTAAAAATCCTGGCAACGTCTCTCCATACAATTCACCAGCCAATAAATACGCTTCCTCATCATAATTCTGAGCCACCTCTCGAGCAGAGCTCTCATTTAAAGTGGGGATTACTTCTTTCGCGCCGGAATGAACCGCATGAATAATTGTAGTGGTCGCAAATAAAACATCGAGCACAATGGCAACTTTACCCTCAAGTCGCTCATGATCAAGATCTTCCCTTTTGAATAGAACATGCACCTTATGTTTAAAGTGGTTAACTTCCTGCGTCATTGACCTGCCTCCCGCCTTAAAAAGAAATTAACGCCCGTCATAGACATAACTAACTCACCATTTTGGTTTTCTACTTCCCAAAACGTTTTCACAATCCCGCGATCAGGTTTAGACCCAGAAGCTCGTGTCTCAATGACAGTGCGATAAGCGGTTAAAACATCACCCGGATACACTGGGTGTGGCCACTTCACTCCCTCGATGCCCGGCGACCCCAAGCTCGTCGAGTTCAGCAAGTATGAGTCGCACATAAGCCGCATGACCATGGCACAAGTATGCCAGCCGCTCGCAATAATCCTGCCATAGATCGAATGCTTAGCCTGCTCCTCACTGATATGGAATGGTTGAGGGTCATAACGGCTAGCGAACTCGAGAACTTCATTCAGATCGACCGTGACCAACCCCATTGACTCTCGACTCCCAGGAACAAAGTCCTCCCAATATAATTTATTTTCAATACTCATATTCACAATATCAATTCATGTTAACGGTGCGAGGCATTACGACTTATACCAACCTCGACCAGATTTCTTTCCGTTATAACCAGCACCAACCATTTGTTTCATAATTGGCCTTGGCTTAAAACGATCACCATAGGCCTCGCATAAGATTTCCTGCACTTGCAGAGATAGGCTGATTTGTGTCGCATCCATCAATTGGAAGGGTCCAATGGGATGCCCAAGACCCAGGCGGCATGCGACATCTATATCTTCAGGCGACGCAACTCCTTCTTCGACCAATCGCGTCGCTTCAATCATCATTGCGTGGAGCAGACGATTCACCGCAAAACCGACAACGTCTTTAACTTCGATGGGGGTTTTCCCAATCTCTCGGCATGCACTCATCATCTGCTCAACAATCAATGGATCGGTATCTAAACCAGGGATAACCTCGACCAACTTCATTCGAGACACTGGCGAAAAAAAGTGGGTGCCAATAAAACGTGATCTACGAGCCTCAGAAACTTTAGACGCAAGCGTCGTAATTGAGATGCTAGAGGTATTGCTAGCCAGCACACAATCATTTGAAACAAGTTGATCCAAATCAGAAAACACACTCGCCTTCACCTCCTCATCTTCAAACACTGCCTCAACAACCAAATCACAATCAGAGTAATTGTCCAACGCTGCGCAGCGCTCAATACGAGGCAATACAACATTAATCACGTCGGGCTCATAAAGCTCCCGGTCGATACCCTTTTGGAGCACGCGCTCTAACCGCGTCATAGCCTGATCAAGAAACGTCGGATTCGCATCATGCAATTTCACTCTTCGGCCTGCCATTGCGAATACGAGTGCGATCTCTGACCCCATTAGACCTGAACCAACTACACCTACCGTTTTAAATATCATTTAAGAATCCTAAAAGTTTGGGGGTGACTCAGATTTGTTTCCATCGCTTTTTAGGAGAAACGAATACAGTCTTTTCGGAACCTTGATCTTCAGCATTTGCAAACCGAAGCCTTTGAAATCGCTCGCCACCAAACATCAGCTCAATTGCCAACAATCTTTTTACAAAGTCGGCCAGAGGCAACTCCAGCGTCATCCCCATCCCGCCATGGAGCTGAATTGCCTCTTGCGCAACAAGACGACCAGCACGATTTGTCAGCGCCTTTACCGCCGAAACAGCCCTAACTCTTTCGTACGGGTTGTCACTCCAAGCCTTCGCTGCTGCATTCATTACCAAAGACCGAACCTCTTCTATATTGATAAACATATCAACAGCTCGGTGTTGAAGCACTTGAAACTGGGACAGCGCCGATCCAAATTGCTTTCTGGTACGGAGATACTCCATTGTCATTTCGTGGATAACCTCCATAATCCCCAATGCCTCAGCACAAATGG
>DFDI01000048.1:31481-31825 GCA_002367635.1 Betaproteobacteria bacterium UBA3031
CCCAATGCCTCAGCACAAATGGCTGCTGTCGCTCGATCATTAACACAATCAATAGCCGATTGACCCTGATCAATTATTCCCAAAACAGATTCAGGGCCGACCTCAACATCATTTAATTGGATATCCAAAACTCGACTACCATCGATCAATGGATATGCTTTACCGCTTATGTTCTCATCTAACGATTCGACAATAAACAGCGTAACACCTGCGTTCTGGTCATTACTCTCATTAGTTCTAGCGGAGATAATAAAACGATCCGCTGTCGCGCCACCAAGAATTAATTTCTTTTCTCCCTTGATCACCCAATTGTTACCAGACTGGGTTGCTGTTGTACGGAGTAA
>DFDI01000048.1:32105-32363 GCA_002367635.1 Betaproteobacteria bacterium UBA3031
GCTCCGCCCTCGTCGTTCAATTGTTCAGTGTGGGCGAAGGCCAACTTACCCTCTCCTGCTACGAGCTCTGGGATTAACACTTTTTTCTGAAACTCAGAGCCACAGAGATCAACCAACCCACCAGCTAAGATGACGGAAGATAGATAAGGCTCGAGAACCAAATGTTTGCCCAGATGCTGCATGATAATCATCGCTTCAACTCCTGCCCCGCCCAGCCCTCCACTGCCTTCTGAAACAGGAACACCTAGGGCGCCCATA
>DFDI01000048.1:32636-33001 GCA_002367635.1 Betaproteobacteria bacterium UBA3031
TGCTCGGAGTGAGCTTCTTTGGATTCGACCATCTTTCTTCTTGCCACAAGAGAAAAATTTTTCTCAAGAAAACGGTCTAACCCATCCTTGAACAGCGTCTGTTCATCCGTAAATGTAAATCTCATGTGCTTATCCTAAGATTAAATTTTATTGAATCACCATACGTTTAGAAACTCACACGAGCATCAGAGCCCTAAAACTCGTTGCGCAATGATGTTTCGTTGTATCTCATTGGTTCCCCCATAAATTGAGGTCTTCCGTGTGTTTAAGTAACGCGCGGCTAGCGGTGCTGCATGAAGCGCGCCTGGTGTCTCACCCATCCAATGATCGCCCCAAGCCATTGGCAAGTGCGGCAACGCCGACTG
>DFDI01000066.1 GCA_002367635.1 Betaproteobacteria bacterium UBA3031
GAGGGATTCGAACCCTCGATAGGGCTATAAACCCTATACTCCCTTAGCAGGGGAGCGCCTTCAGCCGCTCGGCCAACTCTCCTTTCGGCAACGCTAAGAGCGTGCCGAGAGCGTGTATTCTATTCGAAACTGCTTCCGGTATCTAGCCGGTTATTCTAGTTCGAAGGCTTGGTGGAGTGCTCGCACGGCAAGTTCCATGTATTTCTCATCAATGACGGCCGTGATCTTTATTTCCGAGGTTGAGACCATTTGTATGTTCACGCCCTCATTAGCTAGCGCAGCAAACATTTTACTCGCCACGCCGACATGAGAGCGCATTCCAACGCCCACTAGTCCAAGCTTGCAAATCTTATCGTCCCCTACTAAATCTTGAGCTCCGATATCCGCTTGGACTGGCTTTAAAATATCAAGAGTTTTTTTTAAGTCGTTGCGATGCACCGTGAACGAGAAATCTGTTTTTTTATCAGTACCGACATTCTGTACGATGACATCGACCTCAATATTAGCTTTTGCAATTGGATCGAGAATCTTAAAGGCGATACCTGGTGTATCTGGCACCCCACGCATGGTGACTTTCGCTTCATCACGATTAAAAGCAATACCAGAAACTAGAGCGGCTTCCATAGTCCCATCATCCTCAAATGTTATTAATGTTCCCGATTGCGATTCCTCGTCAATCGAAAGGTCGGGATCGGTTAGGCTGGATAGCACGCGTAGCCTCACGCGATACTTCCCTGCGAACTCTACCGAGCGAATTTGTAATACCTTTGAACCTAAGCTGGCCATCTCGAGCATTTCCTCAAAGGTGACCGTTTTCAATCGACGCGCATTAGGCACAACTCTAGGGTCTGTGGTGTATACCCCGTCGACATCCGTGTAAATTTGACATTCTTTTGCCCCGAGCACTGCTGCAATAGCGACTCCAGACGTGTCAGATCCGCCGCGCCCCAATGTCGTGATGTTTCCCTCTGCATCTACACCTTGGAACCCAGCCACGACAATGACTTTTCCTGAGTTTAGATCGTCTTGTATCCGATCTTTGTCGATGTCTAGGATGCGTGCTTTAGTGTGTGCATCATCAGTAAGGACGCGTATCTGCGCGCCCGTATAAGATTTTGCAGGGACGCCTAGTTCGATCAAGGCCATACATAGAAGGCCGATAGTCACTTGTTCACCAGTCGAACAGACAACATCTAACTCTCTGGGGTCAGGTATGGATTGAATGGCTTGAGCTAAATCGATGAGACGATTGGTCTCACCAGACATAGCGGATACCACCACAACGACGTCATGTCCCGCTTTTTTCCATTTCGCGACACGTCGTGCAACATTTTTGATGCGGTCTGTCGAGCCTACCGAGGTTCCGCCATATTTTTGTACAATTAGAGCCATCTTGATTTTAAATTGATTCTAAAGAGCGGGCATTTTAACGCAAGTCAACCAAGATATTTTCATTTGATTAGTTACGCTCAATACTGATTTTGTTATAATTCGCAACCTCATTATGCGCCCGTAGCTCAGCTGGATAGAGTACTCGCCTACGAAGCGAGGGGTCGCACGTTCAAATCGTGCCGGGCGCACCACTAATTTTTGTCTTAATCTTTGGGCTTTTTAGCCCAAAGATTGTCTGCCTTAGAGCAAGACGATTTCAAATCCTTAAGGACACGTGAAGATTCACTTCGGTTTTCGTGCGTGAATTAATCGTGTGAGTCCTGGAATCATATCGTCCTCTTTGATATCGATAAATCCAACCTCATTTAGTCGGGTTCGTAACCAGCCGGGAGTGACTGATCGGGCGTCTGGTGTAAACGCCATATGTTGTAGTTGCCATAGTGCTGCCATGGGTGGGCCAGAACGATCGTCTTCAACCATGAAGTCGTGAATCATTAAGCTACCACCAGGTTCAAGGCATTCGAATGCGTATTCGACCAGACGTGGCACTTCGGTCCCAGGGATACCGCTGAATAAATACGACATCAGAATAGCGCCCTGTTCCTTAGGCCATTGGGTTGTTAGCGCGTTCGATGGGATGTAACGAATTCGATCGACCATTTTGGCTTCGGATATAAACTTCCAGCCGATTTCTGCGACGTTGGGGAAATCAATAATTGTCGATATCAGTTTCGGAAAAGCTTCTAAGAGTCGAATGCTCATCGCTCCAGTGCCTCCGCCAACGTCAAGCAAAGTTTCTGCCTCACTTAGGTCTACAAGGCGACAAAGCGTGCGACCAGGCCCTAGGGATCCTGCGTGTTGGGCTTCGCAATAAATTGAGGCCTGTTCCGCATCGTTCATCCAGTGCTGATAGGAGTCGACAGCCTCTGGAGCGAGTGAGCCGTCTAAGACTTCATTCAATTGGCCCAGAAATGGATACATTTGTTGATCGATTTGATAGCGGAGATAGTCTCCAAACTCATATTTTGAAGCCTTTGAGAGGAATGAGTCAGCACCAGGGGAGTTTGAGTACATTTCTCCTTCATCGTCTCGATCGACTAAACCAATACTGGTCAGCGCAGTCATTAATGTGGTGATCCGGTTGACCGGGACGTTAGCTTCTTTGGAAATTTGTGCCGAACTTTTCGGCCCATCAGCTAGTTTAGTAAAAACGTCTATATGCAAACCCGCGAATAGTGCTTTCGATGCCATAAATCCGAATGCGATTTTAGAAACATCTTCGGCCGTTCCTACTAAACTATTTTCCAACAAGATTAAATCTCCTTAACTATTCTTAGTGTGTCAGGGGTTAGTCTAACACGAGCCTTTTTTCGATAAGGAGCTAAGGGAATAATGCGGGTGGCGTTTATCCAATTATTATTATTATGAAGAGCTCATACGAGTTTAATTTTAGCGGTTTGCTGATAGAATGTCGGCGTTGATATATGTTCTATGCGCCCGTAGCTCAGTTGGATAGAGTACTTGGCTACGAACCAAGGGGTC
>DFDI01000046.1:0-14826 GCA_002367635.1 Betaproteobacteria bacterium UBA3031
GATCCAGATCAGCCCCCTTCAGTCTTCTTGAAAATATGGAACGTCGCGAAAACCCAATATTCTCAGCTACTGTCATGTGAGGAAACAATGCATAGTCCTGGAACAAATAACCTACGTTACGATACCGCGATGCAATCTCTATGCCTTTTTCGGAATCGAATAGAACTCGGTCATTAATCACGACCTTTCCAGATCTGACATTTTGTAAGCCTGCAATTATTTTTAGCAATAAGCTTTTACCCGCTCCAGACTGCCCAAACAAGACTGTGATGTCCTCATCACAACTGAATCGAATATTTAAATCGAAGTCGTGGCCACCAGACTGAAATAACTGCTGAACGTCTACATCAACTCTCATATCAGCTCAAATCACTCGATACTTGGGTCGAAGAAAATAGTTCGATGCAAGTAAAACCACAATACAAACAATAGAAGTAACAATCACTAGAAAATTAGCTATTTGATCATGACCGGCCTGAACAGCCTCATAAACAGCAATTGAGAGAGTTTGAGTTTTACCAGGTAAGCTCCCAGCCACCATCAGCGTAGCACCAAATTCTCCGAGAGCTCTCGCAAACGCCAACATCGACCCTGCCAATATTCCTCGAAGCGCAAGGGGAAAGGTTACCAAAGCAAAGACTTGTAACTCACTTTTACCCAAGACTCGGGAAGCATCCTCTAACTGTCGTGAGACACCCTCAAACGCGGATCTTGCAGATTTATACACAAGAGGAAAGGCAACTATCGAGGCAGCAATCACTGCCCCCTGCCAGGTAAATATTAAATTAATACCAAATTGAGATTCCAACCAAGATCCAATGGGGCCACGGCGTCCCAGAAGCACGAGTAGGTAGTAACCTAATACGGTAGGAGGCAGAACCACAGGCAAGGTCAGTACCGCATCCAAAACTTCCTTTCCCCAAAACTCACGCTTAGCCGCAACCCAGGCGATTGACACTCCCGCGACTGTCGCAACAATAGTCGCGAACCCTGCCACTTTGAGGCTTAAAAGTAGCGGGATCATCACAGCTTCCAGAGTTATGGGAAATGAAAACAAAATTTATAAAAGAACGTTAGTTTATATTCATAAACATTTGTTTCAAATAAAATTTTGGCGCCATAAAGGCGCCAAAATCAGACTTGCTTTAAAAGGGGTTTTTAACATAGTCAGACGCACTATCATGCGCTTCGTTATATTTAATAAGATATAGCGCTAAATGTCAAGCCCATACCATAGAGGCTAAAGCATATATTGAGAGAATTCAGCCATCTCGGCGCTAACACTACTTGTCGCCTTAAGCTCCATAGCCCGATAGCGCAAAAGAACTTCTTTGCCAAACTCGGTAACTTGAGCACCACCCCCTCGAGTTCCACCAGTCAACGTTTCAACGAGCACCGATGAAAAACATTGATTCATAGTGTCAACGAGTATCCACGCTCTTCGATAAGACATCCCAAGATCCCGCGCAGCCGCCGAAATAGACCCATTTTTCTGAATTGAGTCTAGTAAGGCAGCTTTTCCTGGACCCATGGCAATGGACTTACGAAAGCTGACTTTTAATTGGGGTTGCAGCGTATCAGACATATTCAATTGAACTACTTACTCTGGGCTTTCGCCCAACGCTCAGCAGCCTCAGCGTCGCTCGCACGTGCCTCTACCCAACGCTCACCAGAAGACGTTTGTTCTTTTTTCCAGAAAGGCGCTCGAGTTTTTAGATAATCCATTAGAAACTCACAAGCCTTAAATGACTCACCACGATGCGCACTCGTCACAATGACAAGTACAATCTGATCCAACGGTCGCAGCACACCTACGCGATGAATAATTAATGCATCATATATATCCCAACGAGCTTTCGCCTCAGTGACAATAAGTTCAAGAGACCGCTCAGTCATTCCCGGGTAATGCTCAAGTTCAAGCGTAGAAATATCTTCCCCATCATTTAAGTCACGAACCACACCAACAAAACTGGCCACAGCACCGACTTTAGCGTTCTTTTTCCTCAAGGCCAACATTTCCTGACTCACATCAAAATCTTCTGTTTGTATACGCACACTCATGATGTCATCCGCCTGTGACCGGAGGGAAAAATGCCACTTCATCAGCCTCATTTAAGAATACGTCGTCCGATACCATTTCCTGATTGACGGCTATGCGAAAGGACTTATTTTCGTCGAGTTCACGTCTCCAAACATCGCCTCTTTGACGCAAAACGTTAAGCACATCGGATACCTTGTTCTCAGCATCCGTTATGACAATAACTTCATGACCAATCTCGAAGACTTCTCGAAGTTTTGCAAAAAAAAATACTTTTATTTCCATATTTATGTAACTCGATTTTGTGTGGGTCTTATTTTACATTTCTTGTGAATCAGTCGTTTACTAACACGTCACTGCACGCAACACAGAGAAAAAGACCGTTGTGTTCAATCGTATATAATGCGTTAAGTATTACATAAAATAGAAAATATTTAGATAAGCACATGAATTCAAATAATCCATCGCTCATTGATACACCTGTTCAAGACACACGACAGAGGCATCTGCGAGACCTCCGCATCTCTGTCACGGACCGGTGTAACTTCCGATGCACCTATTGCATGCCCAAAAGCGTGTACGACCGAGATTTTAAATTTATAGAACGCACGCAGTTGCTGTCTTTTGACGAAATCAATCGACTAGTCGGCATTTTCAAAGATCACGGTGTAGAAAAGGTAAGGATCACAGGCGGCGAACCGTTGTTACGAAAACAACTTGAGAAGCTAATTGAAATGATTTCCGCTTCACACCAACTCGACCTGACGCTCACCACTAATGCTACATTGCTTAAACAAAAAGCCGCCGTCCTTCAAGATGCTGGCTTACAGCGGATCACAGTCAGTCTGGACTCACTGAACGATAACACCTTTCAGATGATGAACGATATGAACGTTCCTGTTTCAAAAGTTTTAGAGGGAATCGAAGAAGCCGACAAAATCGGCTTCAAGCCAATTAAAATCAACATGGTCGTAAAACAAGGAGTCAACGATCATGATGTTTTAGAGATGGCCAAGTATTTTAAAGGCAGTGGGCACATTGTTCGTTTCATTGAATTTATGGATGTCGGCTCAACCAATGGTTGGAAGATGAGTCACGTCGTACCATCACAAACCTTAGTAGACAGCATCAATGCTATTTTCCCAATTGAGCCGATCGAACCCAATTATATTGGGGAAGTTGCCGAGCGCTGGAGGTATACTGACGGATCAGGAGAAATCGGATTTATTTCCTCGGTCACACAAGCTTTTTGTCAATCATGCACCAGAGCCAGACTGTCAGCAGAAGGGTCGATTTATACCTGTCTCTTTGCCACACAAGGTACAGACCTTCGCATGCTACTTAGAACAGGCGCATCCGATACAACAATCTCAGATGTCATCTCTAAGCTTTGGCAATCGAGAACCGATAACTATTCTGAAATAAGGACAGCTGAAACCGCCACAACACGAAAAATAGAGATGTCATATATTGGTGGATAAGCAACTGAAAAGAATAAGACGTTAAACTCATGACCAAACAAAATAGATTAGAAACCATTACCCAAGAGAGTGATTACGATCCTAACTCCATGCCCGTGGATAAAGCCCGAAGCTATATTGGGGGATTCTTAGATCCTGTCACCAGCTCAGAACGAGTATCCATTCGTGATGCGCTTGGGCGAATTTTGTCGCAAGATGTAATCTCACCGGTCAATGTCCCTCAGCATGACAATTCCGCAATGGACGGATATGCAGTCAGAGGCCATGACCTATCAGAAGGCAAGAAGACAGACCTGACAGTAGTTGGGACCGCCTTTGCAGGTCAACCTTTTGAGGGAGGCCTCAAAAAAGGTGAATCAATTCGAATCATGACTGGCGCGGTTATACCCGACGGCGCTGACACAGTAATTATGCAAGAGCGCGCCGAGAGAATCGATGGGGTTGTCAGTGTAGATTTCTCTCCAACAGGAGCGAATACCCGCAAGGCCGGTGAAGATCTAAAACTTGGATCTGCCGCCTTACAAAAAGGACACAAAGTCAGGCCGGCCGATCTTGGACTCATTGCATCGCTTGGGATACCCGAGATTAGCGTTTATCGAAAACTTCGTGTTGCGTTCTTCTCCACAGGTGATGAACTGGTTGGCATTGGCAATCCTCTCCGAGAAGGTCAAATTTACGACAGCAATCGTTATACGATTTTTGGAATGCTCACCGAACTGGGCTGCGAACTCATAGACATGGGCGTAATCAAGGACACACCAGAAGCGGTTGAAGCGGCATTTATAGATTCAACAAATATTGCTGATGTCGTTATTACCAGTGGTGGTGTTTCTGTAGGTGAGGCGGATTTTGTAAAACCAATACTGAATAAAATCGGCGAGGTTCTCTTTTGGAAAATAGCAATGAAACCTGGTCGTCCGTTAGCATTCGGAAAAGTAGGTCAATCGCATTTCTTTGGATTACCCGGAAATCCAGTTGCAGTCATGGTGACGTTCTACCAATTCGTGCAATCAGCCCTCAAAACACTCCAGGGGCAAGTAATACAAACTCCTTCACCAACATTTAAAGCACTCTGCACCCGACCACTTAAAAAAACACCTGGACGCACCGAATTTCAAAGAGGAATCTTGAGTCAAACGGCCGCTGGAGAGTGGACAGTCAAACCAACTGGGGACCAAGGCTCTGGGATTTTATCTTCGATGAGTCAGGCGCATTGCTTCATCGTTCTTCCCACTGATATGGGAAAAGTTGATGCTGGTGAACTGGTAGATGTTCAGCTTATAAGAGGCCTGATCGATTCATGAAAAAAATTAATAAAACAGATGAGCAATGGCAGTCCGACTTAACACTTGAGGAATATCAAATCCTTAGAAAAGAGGGAACGGAGCGAAGTTTCAGTCATCCGTTTAACCGGGAACATCGCAAAGGGACTTTCGTTTGCGCTGGGTGTGACACACCCCTATTCACCTCTGATATGAAGTTTGATAGCGGTACGGGATGGCCTAGTTTTTTTAATCACATCGAAGACGCATTCGTCACCAAAGTCGATAAGAAGCTTTTTATGTCCCGAACAGAGTATCGATGCGCAGTCTGTGACGGACATCACGGACATGTATTTCCAGATGGACCCCAGCCAACAGGACAGCGCTACTGTAACAACGGGACAGCACTGAAATTTATACCTGACGAATAAAGCAATCTAAGCACGAGGTTTCTCTAAAACTGCAATCGCAGCTCGAGACAATGTACTTAACCCTTCACCTCCGTCATTCATCAAATATTCGATGATTTCCTTTCTCATTCTGGGATCCCAGAATCGAGTGATATGTCCAGATACCCCAGCGATCGCTTCATTTTCATCTTCTTCAGATACAAAAAAATTAGAAATATCGTTCACCATCTTCACTAATTGAGACGGATTCATAGCGCATCCCCTTCTAACAAAATTCGCTCTTTGTGTGAATAAATGGTCTGGCGTCCATTACGTGCGAAACCAACTAAGGTCACATCACTATTGATCGCTGTCTTAATCGCTAGAGAAGTAGGACCTGAGACAGCCACCAACAGACCAACATTAGCTCTAGCTACCTTTGTAACCATTTCATAACTTGCCCGACTCGTAATCAAAATAAATCCTTGACGTGCATATTCCGGATTTAATAGAAGTGCTCCAATCAACTTGTCTAAGGCGTTATGTCGTCCGACATCCTCTTTAACCAAGCTAATACTGCCATCTCTATCCGACCAGGCTGCTCCGTGCAGTGTGCCGACCTCATGATTCATAGTCTGCAGCGTCTCGAGTGATTGAAGTGCCCGCTGTATTACTTCCGTTTTAAAAGACTCAGGGGCGTTGACTTTAGACACTACCCGGATAGCGCCCTCAAGGGTTTCTTCGCCACAGAGACCACACCCGGTTCGGCCGACTACATTTTTTTTGCGCTTCCTCAAATCATCGCTAATCGTTCGCGATACGCTTATATAAGCCGTAATTCCCTTCTCACTATGAGTAAATTCAATGCCATCTATTTCGCCGGCATCAGAGATTAAATTCTCAGTGAATGAAAAACCAACTACAAAGTCAGTCAAATCTGAGGGACTTACCATCATCACGGCAAAAGGCTCACCATTGAAGACCAAAGCTAAGGGAACTTCCTCAGCAATGGAATTAAGCTCTAGCTCCGCCCCACCATCGAGCGTCCATTTCAGTGCCTCACGCTCGATGATCGCGTTACTGGTCACAGGTATATCTCTAAACCCGCTCAGGCTCTGCAGCCTTTGCTAATAATTCAAGCTGTTGTTTATTAAACCGTTCGAATTTCTTCTGCCACTGTGCCGGCTGCGTCACAGGCTCCACCTGCACAGCGGTAACCTTAAATTCTGGACAATTCGTCGCCCAATCAGAATTATCTGTCGTAATGACATTAGCGCCTGATTCCGGGAAGTGGAATGTGGTATAGACCACACCCGGCTGAACTTTATCAGTCACATGCGCCCGAAGCACCGTCTCACCTGATCGACTACGGATCCCAACCCACTCCCCTGTCTTAACACCACGTAATTCAGCGTCACTCGGGTGAATCTCAAGTCGATCCTCATCAAACCAAACCACATTGTCAGTTCGCCGTGTTTGCGCTCCAACATTGTATTGAGACAAGATTCTTCCAGTCGTAAGGATTAACGGATATTTGCGGGTCGTTCGCTCACTGGTTGGAACGTATTCAGTAATCACAAATCGTCCTTTACCCCTAACAAACTCTGAGATATGCATGATTGGCGTACCGTCTGGCGCGGCCTGGTTACATGGCCACTGGATACTCCCATCTTTATCAAGCTTCTGATAATTCACCCCCGCAAACGTCGGGGTCAGTCGTGCGATCTCATCCATAATTTCCGATGGGTGCTTGTAGTCCATTGGGTAACCAAGCGCCTCAGAAAGCATTATAGTAGCCTCCCAATCTGCCTTACCCCCAAGTGGTTCCATAACTTTACGAATTCTAGAAATTCGGCGCTCAGCATTGGTAAAAGTGCCATCTTTCTCTAGGAAAGAAGCTCCTGGCAAAAAAATGTGCGCAAATTTTGCGGTCTCATTAAGGAAAATATCTTGAACGACGACACACTCCATTGATTCAAGTGCCGAGGTTACATGCTGAGTATTGGGATCGGACTGAGCAATATCCTCACCTTGGATATAAATCCCCTTGAACTCATCTGAATGAGCCGCATCGAGCATGTTAGGAATTCTGAGGCCTGGCTCAGAGTCAAGCGACACATTCCATTCACGCTCAAACATCTCTCTTGTCACAGTATCCGACACGTGACGATAACCAGGAAGCTCGTGCGGGAACGATCCCATATCGCAGGCCCCTTGAACATTGTTCTGCCCTCGAAGTGGATTTATACCAACACCAGATCGACCGATATTCCCCGTCAACATCGCGAGATTTGCTATACCCAGAACCATCGTCGATCCTTGGCTATGCTCTGTAACGCCTAGGCCATAATAAATTGCTGCATTACCTCCTGTCGCATATAACCTAGCAGCCCCACGCAGATCACCTGCCGGCACACCTGTGACGGCCTCCATTTCTTCTGGTGAATTCCTCTCTTGTGATATAAATGCCACCCATTTCTTAAAATTCACCTCTTCACATCGTTCGGCAACGAACGCTTGATCATGCAAACCTTCAGTGTAGATAACATGTGCAATTGTATTTATAAGGGCAACATTCGTTCCCGGTAATAACTTCAAGTGATAGTTGGCTTTAACATGAGGCCCTTCAACGAGATCAATTTTTCTCGGATCAGCGACAATAAGTTTCGCACCTTCTCTCAATCGTTTTTTTAATCGAGAAGCAAAAACAGGATGTCCGTCAGTGGGATTTGCACCAATAACAATAACGACATCTGCATCCTCAACTGAATCAAAATCTTGCGTGCCTGCTGACTCGCCAATTGTAGTCTTAAGGCCATATCCCGTAGGGGAGTGACACACTCGTGCACACGTATCCACGTTATTGTTACCAAAGGCAGCCCGTATGAGCTTTTGCACGAGATAAGTCTCTTCGTTAGTACATCTAGAAGAGGTAATGCCTCCAACAGAGCCTTTACCGTAATGACCCTGAATCCGCTTAAATTCAGATGCAGCATATGAAACAGCCTCTTCCCAGCTTACTTCCTTCCAAGGGTCTGTGATTTTTTTCCGAATCATTGGTTTCGTGATTCGATCTTTGTGCGTCGCATACCCAAACGCGAATCTACCTTTAACGCACGAGTGTCCATGATTGGCTTTCCCGTTGAAGTCAGGCACCATTCGAACAACATCGTTACCTTTTACTTCGGCCTTAAATGAACAGCCAACACCACAATAAGCACATGTCGTAATCACGCTCCTGTCAGGCTGCCCTTGCTCTATCACAGACTTTTCCATAAGGGTAGCTGTTGGACAAGCCGCGACACACGCACCACAACTCACGCACTCTGAGTCCAGGAATGATTCCTTTTGACCAGCCGAAACAGTTGAACCAAAACCACGCCCATCAATGGTTAAAGCGAAAGTGCCTTGGGTCTCTTCACAGGCCCGAACGCATCGAGAGCACACAATGCATTTTGACGCATCAAAAGTAAAATACGGATTAGACTCGTCTTTAGCCGCTTCTAAGTGATTTTTACCTTCAAACCCATAGCGAACTTCTCTTAAACCAACAACTCCTGCAACATCCTGCAATTCACAATCACCGTTAGCAGAACAGGTCAAACAGTCTAACGGATGGTCCGAAATGTATAACTCCATTACCTCTCGTCTTAACTTCGCCAACTTTTCAGTCTGCGTTCGCACAACCATTCCCGACTCGGCAGGAGTGGTACACGATGCGGGGTATCCTCTCTTGCCCTCTATTTCAACCAAACACAAGCGACACGAACCAAAGGCCTCAAGGCTCTCTGTCGCGCATAACTTAGGGATCGACAAGCCGGCCAATGATGCAGCCCGCAATACTGAAGTGCCCTCTGGAACAGAAACCGGCACACCATCGACCAGGAGATCTACAAAATTTCCTGATTTAATTTCAGGAGTTCCTAGATCTTTCCATACTATTTTGCTCATAATTTTTCTCCAAAAATCTAAGCTACTGCCTTATTGGCATCCGGTTTGAGGCAAAAATCCTCAGGGAAGTGCTTCATTGCACTGAGAACAGGAAACGGAATCATCCCACCTAGCGCACACAATGACCCATGCAACATCGTGTCACATAAACTGTGAATAAGATCCGTATTCCCAGATCGATCCTCACCAGCAATGATTTTGTCAATAGTCTCCATACCTCGAGTCGAACCGATACGACACGGAGTACATTTTCCGCAAGATTCAATGGCACAAAACTCCATAGCAAAACGCGCCATAGAAGCCATATTTACCGTTTGATCAAAAACAACGACACCACCATGACCAATCATAGCCCCCGCAGCGGCGAATGTTTCGTAGTCAAACTTCAAATCAAAATCTTTTTCAGGAATATATGCGCCTAAAGGCCCACCAATCTGAACAGTTCTGATGGGTTTACCAGAAGCCGATCCTCCTCCAAAGTCATACAAAAGCTCATTTAAAGTCACTCCAAATGCTTTTTCAACAAGGCCACCACACTTAATGTTACCCGCCAGCTGTATAGGCAAAGTTCCCATAGAGCGACCCACACCATAGTCTTTATACGCCGACGCGCCATTAGCTAAGATAAACGGGACCGAGGAAAAGGTAATC
Source organism: Betaproteobacteria bacterium UBA3031 (assembly GCA_002367635.1). GTDB lineage: Bacteria > Pseudomonadota > Gammaproteobacteria > Burkholderiales > Eutrophovitaceae > Eutrophovita. The sequence goes on from DFDI01000046.1 coordinate 9,773, forward strand.
ACGTTATTCACTACCGTCGGCTGACCGAATAATCCAGAAATTGCTGGCAGTGGCGGCTTCGGCCTAACCAATCCTCTCTTACCTTCGAGACTTTCCAAAAGAGAAGTCTCTTCACCGCAAATATAAGCACCGGCCGCTCGTCGCAATTCAATATCGAAAGAACGTTTGCTACCACAAACATTATCACCGAGATATCCGTGAGCACGCGCAATCACTAATGCTTCAGTAAAAACCTCTTCGGCATGCGGGTACTCAGATCGCAAATACACGTAGCCCTTCGCAGCACCAACAGCTAAGGCCGCAATTGTCATACCCTCTATCAAGACAAACGGATCTCCTTCGATAGTCATACGGTCGGAGAACGTACCAGAATCTCCCTCATCAGCATTGCACACGATATACTTCTGATCCGCTGGACAATTGAGGACCGTATTCCATTTGATACCCGTAGGAAATGCTGCCCCACCACGTCCTCGTAACCCTGATTGAGTAACAATCTCTACTATCGACTTGCCGTCCAAACTCAGCGCCGCCTTGAGCCCTTTAAACCCGTCATTCCCTAAATAGTCCTCAATTGAGGTTGGGTCTGTTATGCCATTACGAGCAAAGCACAAACGTTCTTGATTCTTCAAGTAAGGAATCTCTTGAACAAGCCCTACACTCTTCTCATGCTGATCACCCCCGCCGGCGAACATTGTTTTAAACAAGCTGTCCACATCATTACTGTTTACGTTGGCATAACCCTGACGGCCCGCCTCCGTTTCAACCTCGACAAGAGGTTCCATCCAAATTAAACCGCGAGAGCCATTCCTAACGATTTGAACATCAGCTTTATTGGATTGCGTAACACGGGTCAATGCATCAGCAACCAGATTAGCGCCTAATCCTATTGCAGATGAATCGCGAGGTATGAATATCTTAGTCGTCATGACTCTTTGTCCTTAATTCATTGACAAGACTGTCGACAAGGTCTGGGGTCATTTTAGCCCTCGGCTCACCATTGACCATAAGAGCAGGTGCGCACGCACAGTGCCCTAAACAATAAATCGGTTCGAGTGTGATTTGCCCATCCGAGGTGGACTCGTGAAAATCAATGCCAAGTGTTCGCTTCAGCTTCTCGATGACCCCCAGAGCACCTACCGCTTGGCATGCTTCTGATCGGCAAACTTGAATAATGTGACGACCTGGTTTGTGGGTTCGAAAGTGGTGATAAAACGAAACCACACCATGCACTTCTGCACGTGACCGGTTAATACCCTTACCAATAACATCGATGGTGTCCGGCGGGATATAACCGAGCGCATCTTGTATTTCATGCAGAATTGGCAACAAAGCACCCTCGGTGCTCGAGTATTTTTCTAATGCCGCACTAACTACGGCCTCGTGATCCGTGCTCACCAAAATGGAAACCTCCCTGTACGGCGGGCCTCTAACGTGCCTTAGCCGCAATTTCTAAGCGCCATTTAAATATGTACATATGTACATATTTAACAGTAAAATTATAATAAGTAAAACCATACGTTAGTCCAGTTTTATCAACGATACAATATGTTGGATAGTTCATATATTATGAGTAAAATCAAGCTGTCGCCCTCCTGGTCCCTATCGAACGAGGCAAATGAAACCTTAGGTGCAGAACTATTCCTGCTGTTGGATTTGATTCACCGCACAGGCACACTTGCCGAGGCAGCAAAACAAACGGGGATTTCATACCGACACGCGTGGAACCTAGTTAACCACTGGAAAACTTTCTTTGGATCCAACTTGGTAACCTTCACTCGGGGCAAAGGAGCCTCACTGACCGAACTCGGGGAAAAACTTCTTTGGGCCGAACAAAGGGTTTCCGCCAGAGTTGGTCTGCAGCTTGACTCTTTAGCGTCCGAAATCAATCTGGAAATTAACCGCGCCCTGACTTCAGCCAGAACGTCTCTAACCATTCACGCCAGTCACGGTTACGCCGTAGCCCATCTACCAGAACTCTTGAAAATGGCGCCTGATGTTCAGGTCGATCTAAGATACATCGGAGCAGCCGAATCACTAGCTTCACTCAATCGCGGCGATTGTGATCTTGCTGGATTCCATCTACCAACAGAAGGCAATGGCCAAACCGTAATAAACAGTCTTGCTCCACTTTGGGATCAGGATGGGCATCGATTCATCCATTTAGTAACCCGCACCCAAGGCCTCTTTGTTTCAGCGAAAAACCCATTAGGCATTTCAAGCATCAAGGATTTGGTCAAAAAAGACGTCAAATTTGTGAACCGACAGATTGGCTCAGGAACTCGAATGTTGTTTGATCAACTGCTAGCGAAAGATAACGTCTTATCAACTGAGATCCAAGGCTACCAATCGGAGGAGTTTACACACGCGGCCGTTGCTGCATTTGTTGCCTCTGGGATGGCAAACACAGGCTTCGGAGTTCAGCCGGCCGCAACCCAGTTTGGGCTGGACTTCATTCCATTGGCACAAGAAAAATATATGTTTGCTTGCCGAAGCAAAGCGATACACAAAAAAGAAATACTTGAACTGATTAAATTACTTAAAAGCGATGAATTTGCTAATTACGTATTCAACTTACCGGGATACTCGGCTCCTGAGGCAGGAGAAGTTGTGACCTTAAAGCAAGCGCTGTCGCGTTGAAACACGAAACCCTGCCGATTGCGGCAATTACAAAATCAGCAGGGAAGCATAGTCTACTTAAGCAAATATCTTCATTGCTTTTCCGATGGTTTGAATTAACCCCCAAATCAAAGGAATACCCACCAAACCCCAAACCAGCAACAGATGTAAACCACTTGTTTTTTCTTCGTTATTACCAGACATAATCTATACCCCCTTTATTCTGCTAAGTGATGACGCGAATCTACCGCTTTAATCAAAGAATTCGCGATCAATCCAACGACCAACAAGCCAGCCATGATATACATCGTTGTGTTGTAAGCCTGAGCTTTAGGAATACCACTGTCAATTTGATATTGGCGAATATAATTGACCAATACTGGGCCCAATACACCTGCGACAGCCCAAGCAGTCAGTAGCCTTCCATGAATCGCACCAACGTACTTCGTTCCGAACATGTCTTTAAGATACGCAGGCACCGTAGCAAAACCACCACCGTACATAGTCATGATGACAGCTGTGCAAATAACAAAAAGTCCCACACTACCCAGGGACCCAGTGTGCGGCACTAAGGAGTAGAGACCAATCCCAAGAATAAAGAAACAAAAATAGGTGTTTTTTCTTCCTATCAAGTCAGACAATGAAGCCCAGAAAAAACGACCCAACATATTCGACAAGCTCATAAAGCCAACGATACCTCCGGCTACCGCAGCCGTTACACCGAACATCTCTTGACTCATCGCAGAAGCTTGACCGAGCACTCCTATTCCTGCTGTCACATTCATACAAAGAACAATCCAGATACACCAGAATTGCGGGGTCTTCCAGGCCTCGTTAACATGAACATTAGCCGAGGTCATTAACTTTTTAGGTTGTGCCGAAGGCTGCCAACCAGCCGGCTTCCAATCCTCAGCCGGAACACGCACGATAGCGGCACCCACCATCATAAATACGAGGTAGATTAAACCAAGACAAACAAATGTTTCAGCTACACCAATGTGAGTACTCGAACTGAACATATGCAGTAAAGATACCGACAAGGGAGAAGCAATGAATGCTCCACCACCAAATCCCATAATCGCCATTCCTGTCGCCATTCCTGGACGGTCAGGGAACCATTTAATCAGCGTCGAGACAGGAGAAATATAACCCAAACCTAAGCCAATACCACCCAAAACACCGTAGCCAAAATACACAAACCAAATGTTGTGTAGCTGCATTCCCAAGGCCGCGACCAAAAATCCGCCGGACCAACATAGCGCAGCCGCAAACATCGCTCTACGAGGACCGCCCTCTTCAACCCAGCGTCCAAATAGTGCAGCTGATAGGCCCAAGAAGACAATAGCTAAGGAAAAAATCCAACCAAGTTGGGTCAGCAACCAATCCTCTGGGGCCGATTCAGTAATCCCAATGAGCTTGGTCATCGGCAAATTAAATACACTCAAAGCATAGGCTTGGCCAATACACAAGTGAATACACAGCGCAGCTGGTGGTACCATCCACCGATTGAATCCAGGACCTGCGACCGTCCTTTCTCGCGCTAAAAATCCAAACATAGTTACCCCTCCTTTGATATTTACTTACAGACTTATAATTTTATTTATGGTGCTTATTAAACGCGATTTACACTCATTTGTCTAAAATCCTTTTTCACAATGTAAAAATACTCGGACCCCGCAGATCACCTGATTGGTAGTTTATCTAGGTAACAAACATGAGTTATGCTTCTGAACTAGATCAATATTCAGCATATTTATTTGGGGAAACAAACAAAAAATGCCAATAAATGGAGTGACTTGCATCATTTTAGCCGGAGGACAAGGTAAGCGGATGGGCGGCAGGAATAAAGCATTGATTCCATTCGGAAATCACACGCTAATTGAGCATGCCATAGCAGCTTTAAAGCCTCAGGTCGACCAAATCATAATCAGTGCGAACCAAGATTTAGTGCGCCTCAAAAATTTAGGATACCTCATCATAGAAGATGAGATGAAGGATCAGGGACCTTTAATCGGGATCACTTCTGCCGCCAATTATGTCGGAACTCCTACGGTAGTGGTAACACCCTGTGACGTAATCAACATCCCGAAGGATTACGTACAAAAACTCATTGCCAATCTTTATGCCAACACATCAGATATTGCAATCGCCAAAACACACAGTGGCATACAATACTTAAATTGCGCGCTAACTCTGAGAACGATTAATGATTTAAAACTAAAGATAGCACTAGGCACTCGAAAGGTTTCCGACTGGCAGGCCCAGCTAAACACATCTTATGTTGAGTTTAATGATCATGACGGACAAACACCACTAATGAATCTTAACCTACCAGAAGATTTCGTAAGTTAAGTTACGGTGGAATAACGCTTCCAAGGAAATAAGTTTAAGGTAATACGACCATCAAACTCAGCGCTTTTAATTCGACTGATCAC
>DFDI01000046.1:14997-15753 GCA_002367635.1 Betaproteobacteria bacterium UBA3031
TTAAGGTAATACGATCATCAAACTCAGTGCTTTTAATTCGACCGGTCACTTACAGGATTATCCAGTGTTTTAAAAAACACTTCGCCCTGTTTTATCATCCCCAAATCAGATCTTGCACTCTCCGCGATCTCATCTAACCCCGTCTTGAGATCTGCGATTTCGTGTTTGATTTGAGAGTTTCTAGCGCGGTATGCTTCATTTTGCTCGACTTGCTCATTTAGAGCCTCACGATAAGCTAAAACATCGGTCCATCCACCTTTTCCAAGCCAAAGTGGATATTGGATTAAAAGCGTCAAAAGGCCCAAGGCGATGATTAAAAGTTTCATTTAACTTAAATTATAAAATGCTCCACGACCCGCATAGATTGCTCGATCACCAAGCTCTTCTTCTATTCTTAACAACTGATTGTATTTTGCTAAGCGGTCCGACCGAGACAGCGAACCCGTTTTTATTTGCCCGGCATTCGACCCGACAGATAAGTCAGCGATAAAAGTATCCTCGGTCTCACCAGAGCGGTGAGACACCACAGCGGTATATCGAGCACGTTTGGCCATCTCAATTGCTGCCATTGTTTCGCTGAGCGTGCCAATTTGGTTGATCTTAACCAAAATAGAATTGGCAATAGATTCATCAATCCCACGTTTCAGTATTTTCGTGTTAGTCACAAACAAATCGTCACCGACCAACTGCACTGACGATCCTAAACGTTTCGTTAGAATCTCCCAACCGTCCCAATCATCTTCAGACATTCCGTCT
>DFDI01000077.1:0-3592 GCA_002367635.1 Betaproteobacteria bacterium UBA3031
CACGACCCGTTTGCGGGCAAAAGCCAAAGCGACACGTATGGGTCGAACATTGATTTTTGTTGAAGGGGAATTGTTCAATGAGGATGGGGAGTTAGCAGCTAAAGCAAGTGGGACATTTAAACTCAAGTATCCGAAAGAAAAAATACTATGACCCTAGATACGCAAGCAAGAAATTTGTTAGATGCCGTTAAAGCCTTGGGTGCGCCAGAAATGTGGCAGCTCACGCCTGACGTTGCCCGAGTGGAATACTTGAGACGGACAGCAAAGGCGAAAGCCGACGTTGATATTTTTAAGGTTGAAGATCGTCAAATCCCTGGCCCATTGGGTCCGATTGGTATCAGAATTTATAGCCCTCGATCCACGCAAACAGGTGAACTTTTACCCGTTTTATTGTGGTATCACGGTGGAGGGTTCGTCATCGGTGATTTAGATTCCCATGATTCTGCATGTCGTGCGTTATCAAACCAGGCGGAGTGTATTGTCGTTGCTGTTGATTATCGATTGGCGCCTGAGCATAAGTTTCCTGCGGCGGTGGTTGATTGCGAAGCCGCATTGATTTGGGTGGCGGAGCATGCGACGGAATTTGGAGGCGATAAAGATAGATTGGCTGTGGGCGGTGACAGTGCGGGCGGTAACTTGGCAGCCGCAGTTGCGTTGCTTGCTCGAGACAACAGAGGCCCATACGTATGTTTTCAATTGTTAATTTATCCGTGCGTTGCAGCTGAGCCAGAAACGCGATCGCATCACCAGTTTGCTGAGGGGTACTTACTGACGCGAAAGACACTCACTTGGTTTTATAAGCAATATTTACGCACATCAAAAGATACGCGTGATCCACGGTATGCCCCGTTGGAGGCGGATGATCTGTCCTCGCTCCCACCGGCTTTGGTTATTGTGGCCGGATATGATCCGCTCAGAGACGAAGGTGTGGATTTTGCGCGCGCGCTCATAGAGGCTGGAAATCAGGTGCGCCTATCCAACTACGAGGGCATGATTCATGGCTTTTATCTCATGGGTGGTGTCATCGATCAAGCGGCTAAGGCGATAGAGGAGTCGGCCTTGCAATTGAAAATCGCTTTCCAAAAATCCTAGTACGTATCGAGCGTACATTGACAATGAAAGTTATTAAATGAGCGCATTAAAAGGTAAGGTTGCCTGGGTGACAGGTGCGGGCACGGGTATTGGTTTGAGTGCGGCGCGAGCGTTAGCCCTAGCGGGCGCGACGGTCATCATGACTGGGAGAAGAGAGCAGTTATTGCTTGATGAGGCAAAGGCCATCAAAGATTTGGGTGGGAATGTGCGTTGCGAGGTTTTAGATGTCGGCGACCCTGAAGCGGTAGACCGCTCTGGTGCTAGAGTGTTGGAAGACTGCGGGTCTATTGATATTTTAGTCAATAGCGCAGGCACGAACGTATTGACGCGTTATTGGGACGCTCAAACCTATGAGGGTTGGCGATCGGTTATGAGTGCAAATTTAGACGGGACATTTAACACGACGCGCGCCGTACTGCCAGCGATGCGTACCCGCAAAGATGGATGCATCATCAACGTTTCCTCGTGGGCCGGCGCTTACCACACAAAATTAACCGGTGCGGCTTACAACGCGTCAAAAAGTGGTGTGATTGCGATGACAGAGACCATCAATATGGAGGAGGCAATTCACGGCATTCGTGCGTGCGCTATCTGTCCGGCTGAGGTTGCAACGCCGCTACTCGATAAGCGACCGAGCCCGCCGAGTCAAGAGGAGCGAGACAGAATGCTCCAGATGGATGATTTGGGGCAAACCGTACTCTTTGTGGCGCAGTTGCCACCTCGAGCCTGCGTGAATCAAATTATCATCAGTCCAACTTGGAATCGTATGTATCTGGGTGGATTTGAAAAGACGTCGACCGACTAATAATTAGACTGTTTGGGATTCAGGTTTTAACCTGTTATACTAAAAAAACAGGGCCTCAAAAAGGCAAGCTTTCACACTGAGTGTGTGATCTTGTTGGCAAGGTGACGCGATGAAAATGATTCCAAAAAGTATGTGGCCTTGGCTAAACGTCTTAGTTCCAGTCGCACTATGTTCGTTATTGATGACCCTGAGAGTGGCTGATCCCGGACAGGTCTTTGAAAAGCTGACTCTTTCTATTCTAGATGGTTATCAATCCTTAGAGGTCGAGAGTTCGGCCTCGGACGAGGCTAAGCCAGTTAGGTTATTGCAAATTGACGACGAAGCGCTTGAGGCTTTTGGCCAGTGGCCTTGGCCGCGGGACAAGCTTGGCGAAATATTGATCACGCTTTATGAAAAAGGTGCAACCGTCGTTGGCGTCGATCTCTTGCTGGCAGAGCCGGATCGACTATCACCTGCTCGGTTTCTATCAAAGTTTCCGAATCTAACCATTGAAACGGAACAATTCGCTAACGCATTTGGGTACATTGATAACGACCAATTTTTATCAGATGTCTTCTCTCAAACGCCATCGGTTCTTGCGGTCGCCGCGAGTCATAAAGTGGGTGGTGATGTTGACGCGGCTATCGGTTTTGCTTGGGTTGGCGCATCCCCTGATGGGTTACTCTCGTATAACGGATTGTTAGCGCCCACCGAGATATTGAAGCAATCCGGCGTTAAGGTCGGGCACATTGCGGTTCGCCCTGATGCGGACGGAATGCTCCGACGTATTCCTTTGCTGATTCGTGCTGGTGACTCGGTGTACCCCAGCTTATTTTTATCGATGTTGGCGAACGAACAACAAGCATCAACGATCATTGTTAAAGGCTCTGGGGGCGATGACTCTGTGATTGAAACCGTGAAAGTTGGAGCCTATGAAATACCCGTGGATTCCGATGGGGAGATGCAGGTCGTGCCGCACCATATTGTTAAAAGCTTTCCAGGTCTGCATTTAACCGAGGTGCTCGATGGGTTACATGATGAGAAAATAGCAGGAAGTGTGATTTTATTAGGACCGACCGCTACTGGATTGATGGATTTTCATGACACTCCAGCAGGACTTAATATCCCTGGCCCAGCACTTCATGTGGCGGCGCTGAAGCAAATATTTGCCGAAGAGTATGTCATACGTGATGCAGTTGTTATAGGTGCAGAGTGGTTCGGGGCGTTACTCCTTTCTATTATCTGCATTGTTGTTGCGCTTAAGTGTGGTGGATTGGTTTCACCTGCAATTTTTGTTGTGTTGATAGGCTCATATATTGGCTCCGGTTTCTGGTGGTTTTCTGAGAGTGGTCATCTGTTTGACTGGTCACTGGGCACGATGTTTGGATTGACCGCTTTTGTCTCCTCTACGGCAGTCAGTCTGTTGAGAACAGAATCCGAAAAAGGTCAAATTCGTAAAGCATTTTCGACATACTTGTCCCCAGACCTTGTTGCGGAGATCAGTAAAAATCCTGAAAAGTTAAAGTTGGGTGGAGAGCGTCGTGAAGTGACTGTGCTATTCGCAGATATTCGTGGCTTCACCACAATGTCCGAAGGGTATAAAGATAAGCCTGAGGAGCTTACCGTGTTACTTAACGACTTGCTGACACCTTTAACATATGAAATCATGGATCACAAAGGCACGATCGATAAGTATATGGGTGACGCAATCATGGC
>DFDI01000077.1:3875-4455 GCA_002367635.1 Betaproteobacteria bacterium UBA3031
TGTTTGGGGGATGCCATCAATCTTGGAGCCCGATTAGAGGGGCTCAGTAAAACCTACGGTGTACCCATCGTGATTGGAGAAGCCACCTATGATGTGCTTGATCGACCACCTGCCGGTGCAGAGGTCGTTTTGTTGGATCATGTGATCGTTAAGGGTAAAAGTATTGCTGTTGCTATCTACGGGATCATTCCAGAACAAGGCTTTCCAACGGGTTGGTGCGCAGACCACAATCAATTCATGGATCATGTTTCAGATGAAAACTGGAAAGAAGCCGAGGTGCTGTTAGGTGCTCTACAAGACCGTGATGATTATCCTGCAGAGTTATTAGAGCAATGTGCATACCGTGTTGAGCAGAAAAGTTCAGCAGTAAGACAAATGCATACCAAGTAAAATGCGTACAAACATATGAATAAGTAGTAATAGGAGATTTTTGTTTTGGTACGATTATTAAGTGTTACAGCTGGCATCCTAATGGGGTCTTTGTGTTTCGTTGGGCTCGCCCAGGAGGCAACCTCGGAGCAACCAGTCACGGAGCAACCAGTCACGGGGCCACCAGGCACGGGGCAACCAGTCACGGGGC
>DFDI01000097.1 GCA_002367635.1 Betaproteobacteria bacterium UBA3031
CTGGCCGGTGTGTTAGGGGTGTTCATGGCTCTAGACCTGATGCTGTTTTTCTTGTTTTGGGAGGTCATGCTAATCCCCATGTATTTCATGATTGCTATCTGGGGTCATGAAAATCGTGGCTATGCGGCCATGAAGTTCTTTATATTTACCCAAGCCAGTGGCTTGTTGATGCTGATATCTATACTGGCACTGGTGGCGGTTAATCATAGCGGCACAGGGATTTGGACTTTTAGTTACTTTGATTTGCTGAATACCGAGATGGCCGAGCGAACTGCCCACTGGATCATGCTGGGTTTCTTTATTGCCTTTGTGGTCAAGTTACCTGGGTTTCCTTTCCATACTTGGTTACCCGATGCACATACGCAGGCGCCTACGGCCGGTAGCGTAATCCTGGCTGGCATCCTCCTTAAAACCGGTGCTTACGGACTCATTCGGTTTGCGGTACCCCTATTTCCTGAGGCGGCGTTAAATTTTTCCTATCCCGCTATGTTGTTGGGCGCGGCGGGCGTGGTCTATGGTGCCGTGCTGGCCTTCGGTCAAACAGACTTTAAGCGCCTCATCGCCTATAGCAGTGTCAGTCATATGGGCTTTGTACTTCTTGGCATCTATGCGTGGAATGAATTAGCACTGCAGGGTGCAGTGATGCAAATGGTGGCTCATGGGTTCAGCACCGCGGCTCTGTTTATGATCGCGGGTTCATTACAAGAACGGTTGCACACCAGAGACATGCGTGAGATGAGTGGTCTGTGGCAGCAAATGCCGCGGATGGGCGCAGTAGCGATGTTTTTTGTAGTGGCATCATTAGGCCTGCCAGGCTTGGGTAATTTTGTTGCTGAATTTTTGGTGTTACTGGGGCTTTTCCAGATCAATGTTTGGATTACTGTAGTTGCCGCTACGGGCCTTATAACCGGTGCAGCCTATTCGCTACTTCTTATGCAGCGATCTTTTCAGGGTGAGGTCAATAAAAAGTGGGCTAACTATGGTCTTATTGATTTCGGCTCCCGCGAGATGCTGACCATGGCGGTAATGATGATCGCTCTAATAGTGTTGGGGATTTATCCGCAACCCGTATTAGATGCGGCACAACCGGTATTGCAAAGTTTACTTGAACTCACCGCCTCACCGACGGTTGACGTTGTGGAGGTGGCGCAATGAACGCGACTATGTTCTCGTCCTTAGCGCCGATTTTGATACTGTCTCTTACCGCTATTGTACTGATGATTCAGGCCTCAGTAAAAAGGGATCAGTCCGTTGCGTGGGTGATTACTGCTGTTGGTTTTGCACTGACTCTGTGGGGCGCTAGCTATGCCCGAGACTTTACCCAACCAGTAACGATTCTTTTACAAGTCGACCACTGGAGCCTGTTTTTCACTAGCCTGATTACGCTCGCCTCTTTGGTGATTCTGGTACTCTCCCGAGACACATTTTCGCCTGAGGGTGAGCGAAAAGAAGAATATTATTTACTGCTAGTCCTGTCTGTATTGGGGGCCGTGGTATTAATTCAGTCCAGTCATATGGTTTCTTTATTGCTGGGTATGGAGTTAATGGGCGTCGCTCTTTACGCCATGATAGCCTTTCCAGAGCGCGGTCAGTTGCCTCTTGAGGGCGCTATTAAATACTTGGTTCTGTCGGCCTGTGCTTCGGCAATGCTGCTCTATGGCTTTGCTCTGATTTACGCGGCTACTGGTGAATTAAGTTACGCAGGCATTGGGGCTAAAGCCGCCGCCGCTTTCGCTGTAAACCCTATGCTGATTATGGCTGGCAGTGCGATGGTGTTGGCGGGTATTGGCTTTAAGTTATCCTTGGCACCTTTCCACATGTGGACTCCGGATGTCTACCAGGGTGCGCCCACACCGGTTACCGGTTTTCTTGCGACGGTTTCTAAGGGCGCGGTGTTTATCGCCCTTAGCCGTTTCTATATGGATGGCGCCCTCTATCAATACAGCGGTTTAAACACGGCTTTAGTGGTGTTGGCGGTTGCGTCTATGTTAGTTGGCAATTGGCTGGCCTTACGCCAAGAAAATATCAAACGCTTATTAGCCTATTCATCCATAGCTCATTTTGGTTATCTACTCGTAGTGTTGATCGCTTTGGCGCATCTGGATGCAGGACTCATTAGCCAGAGTATTACCTTTTATCTGACGGCCTATACAGTGACTACGCTAACAGCTTTTGCAGTCGTCTCAACGGTAGCCGGCGAAGACCCAGCTAAACAAGATATTAGCGCCTTTGAGGGTCTATTTTGGCATCGTCCACTAGAGGCATCAGCCCTAACTGTGGCCATGTTATCACTAGCAGGCATACCTTTGACCGCTGGGTTTATGGCCAAGTTCTTCGTCATTACGGTTGGTATTCAGTCAGATCTATGGGGATTGCTGGCGGTGTTAGTGGTGGGCAGTGCCGTTGGCATCTATTACTATCTGAGGGTTATTTTTGCTATGAGTAAGTCTACCGAAGGTGACGGTCAAAGTGCCAATCACCTTGAAAAACTACTTGTACTGGCCTTATTGGCGTCCATTTTAGTGCTTGGGTCTTGGCCACAACCTTTTATTGTCTATGTAGGGGGGCTATAAAACTAGCTTTTGTAAACAGTTAATCAAAGTGCGGAGGTGTTTATGCTACATTCGGTTGACCTGAGTGATTATATGGTTCAGGTGCCCATAAAGATTCTAGCGGATGCTGATCTTTTTGAAGCGATTCATATGATTATTGACAATAAGATATCTGGAATATGCGTTGTCGACGAGCATGGCGATCTAGTGGGCTTGTTATCTGAAATAGATTGTTTGCGAGCTATTTTGGCAGTAACCTACAACGAGCATGGAGATGTTGGCAAGGTCAGAGATTATATGACTAAAGAGGTTGATTACTGTGATTTACATGCTGATCTAGTTGATATTGCCGATGATATGGTGAAAAAGGGCCATCGTCGTCGTCCCGTCTTAGATCATGGGAAATTAGTGGGTCAGATCACTTGTCGACAGCTCTTGAGGGTTGTCAGCGAATTCAATCAAAATGCCGTGGTGGTATAGAGTTATAGACTAATCGCTTGAAATTAGGTGATTGTGATGGGTGATAGCACGACTCTCATTCAATTGATATAAGTGATCGACTTGCTCCGGCATGCAAGACAGGCAGTGCTCAGTGATACGCTGAAAGTAGTTGATAAAGTGTCGGATATCATCTTCGGTCATAATGTTTGAAATAGCTCGTTCTTTATTACTGAGTCTTAAGCGCTCGGCCAACTTCTGCTCTTGTTCTAGCCGCCAGTGAAAAACCCTATCAAAAGAGGGCGCTCTAAGCATTACGCGGCGATCAACCATATTAAATAAGGTTTGATAATTTCCTGCTAAAGCGTCATTGACGAAATGACGCCATAAACCCTCGGCATCAGATTGTCGTTCTAAGTCGTTAATCGGCACGGCTAACTTTTCGTCCGCCTCTGGAGTGGCACCAAAACACCAGCCCTCAATCACTATGAGCCCAACAGGGCCTTCTATCATTGAATATTCTCTAATTCCAACTCTGTCATCAGTGCTCTTATCAAACCGGGCAAGAAGAGTTTTTTTACCACACTTAAGACTATTAATAGAATTAATAGCGAGCTCAACGTCGTGAGTGCCAGGCACGCCGCGGACGGCTAATAGAGGGTGCACGTCACGCGCAAGGAGGTTGCGCTGTTTCTTAGTTAGATAAAAATCGTCCATCGACAGGGCCACGGCGGCTACGTCATATTGGCTCTCTACTTGGGTGCAAAGATAATCGGCCAGTGTTGACTTGCCTGATCCCTGGCAGCCGTTAACACCTATTATCTGAATACGTGGGTCGCGTTCATAACGTTCGCCAAACTCCGTGATGATCGGAGAAAACCACTGCTCAGCCATCGAAAGATAAGAATCAGGCAATCTATGACGGTTAATAAAGCTTTGCAATGCGGGCGTTGTCATAAAATTGAAGCTCTAAAGAAGCGCTATAAGATAAACCGTTAGTATCTTTATAATATAGGATGAAATACCTAAAG
>DFDI01000012.1 GCA_002367635.1 Betaproteobacteria bacterium UBA3031
TAAAACAATGCAGCGGTTAGGCCATACCAAATAGTGTCGGCGGTGCGGCTTTCCGAAAACCATAGCAGGCCAATCAGGGCAATGGTTCCCCCTAGTGCCCATATAATAAAGACGGAGCGGCGGGTCAAAAGATACTCGCCAACGAAAGCTGCCAACAGGTAGCCGCCAATGCCAATAAAATTTGACATGCCCACTAGGCTAGCGGCGTCCGACTGTGAGTAACCTCGTACCTCAGCGAAAAACGTTGGGAAATAAAATGCTGAGCCAGCATAGGCGCCTCCGAAAGCAAAATAGGTTGCGATACTGGCCAGTGAACTCTTGCGGTAAGGGGCTGAAAAAAGCACGCGTACCTTACCTTTAATAGGGGAGTTTGCGCCTGCCAAAATAATCCCCGGTGTATCTCGGAGTAACCAATGAAAGAGACCGGCCAAGGGAACCACAAGAAAGGCTGCGAAACACATAGCACGCCAACCATAATCGGCCAGAAGGGGTACCGCAAAAAGCGATGCTATAAACCAGCCTAGAGGATAACCACATTGCAAAACACCCATGGCCATTCCGCGCATTTTGGGTTTGACATTTTCCACGACATAGGCACTTGTGATAGGTGATAGGCCTGTACTGAAACCAAAACCTAATGCCCGAAAGATGGTCAACATGACAATGCCGCCGGCCAACCCCTGAAAGCCAACTAGCAGTGCAGACACTGCCAGATAAAGGCTCAATATGGGGCCGCGTCCAAAACGATCCGCTGCAATACCTATGAACAGGAGCATGATAGAGGCAATAACAAACGAGATGGTTAAAATTATTCCTGCAGCTTCTAAGGGCAGGTTAAACTCTTTAAGAATTCCTGGAATGGCGTAACCAAAGAACGCCTGATCCATATTAGTTAACGTCCAAGCAAGGAAGCTGATCACTAATATTTTAGTATTTGTTTTGGTAGTAGATTGGGACATTATTGGCCTCTTATGTCTTAGTTTAGGTAAAGCCACCGAGCCTTAAATATGCCTGTTTGGTTACCCGGCTCTATTCTGTATTCTTTTGGCTTTAAATTACAGCGGTCCTAGGGTCATAATCCATCGCATTGCCGAGTCCTGAAGAAGGCCCCATGGCTCGTTTTGCGGGATCGTTGTGCATATAGGATTCTGCCCGCTCTAGGGAGATCTGTTGAATGTGATTGGTTCGTGCCATACGCGCCCGCTGATATCTCTCCAGCGCGCTTTGCCAATTATCATTTTCGGCCTCAAAACATCTCGCTAGAATAAGTGAATCTTCAATTGCCATAGCGGCCCCCATGCCAAAAAATGGCGTCGTGGGGTGTGCAGCGTCTCCCAGCAGGCACACTCGGCCATTGATCCAATTATTTAGTGGCGCGCGAGTAAATAGGGCCCATCGCATACATTTATCCGATGGCGTGGCTAGAATAATGTCCGAGACGTTTTGGTGCCATTCAGAAAATTGTGCGGCGACTTCGGACACGTCAGCGGGCTCCGCCCAGCTTTCTGAGAGGAAGTCATCTTTCCTGGCAATTGCGACGTAGTTAATCAGATCACCATTTCTGACAGGGTAACGAACAAATAATTTATCATTAGATGAATAAGTGGCGAATTGGGGATCTAGCGCAATATCCTTTACCAGCGTTCGATCGACCAACCCACGCCAGGCAACAAATCCCGTAAAATTAGCGGGCTCTGACGAATATAGGCGCTCCCTTACCGCCGATTTAAGGCCGTCAGCACCGATAACTATATCGCAATGATCAACCTGTCCATTGGCAAACGATAGTTTCACCTGTGAAGTACCTTGGCTGATGTCCTGCAGTCTGTGATCGAGGTTAAGGCAACTGTCTGCGTCTATCAATGAGGCTGCCAGTAATTTGTGTAGGTCGGCTCTGTGTACCTGTCGGCTGGCAATGACATTGCTGCTTAGAGTCTCTTTTTGATCACGCGGTTCGTAAACCAGAATATCTCCGCTTAGATGATCAATCACACCCATATTAGCGCAGGGGCTATCCAGAGCGGCCAATTGCTCACCTAGCCCTAAGGCTTCAAAAACCCGGGCGGCATTTTTACTAATTGTGAGGCCTGCTCCAACCTCAGCAAGTTTTTCTGCCTGCTCATAAATAACCACCTGCATGCCGCGCTGCTGAAGTGCGATTGCTGTTGTAAGCCCACCTATACCTGCGCCTACAATACCGATTTTTAAGCTATTCGAAACGGACATATGTCACTTCCTAGGGCTGTTCAGCCTGTCGTATATTTGAATATATTTGATAGATTAGAATTTCGCTTTCGGGGGCACTTTTACGTTGGTAGTTAGACACATTGGAACTGGAATCAATAGCTCTGAAGCCAATGCCCATTGTTCTGTCAACGGCTTCCGTCTGCTTTGTACTGGCACTGGAGCGCCTATCCGAAGCTCCAAGCCAATACAGGCGATGCCTACTTTGGATGTCGGCTATGGGTTGATAGACCGCGAAAACAGACTCCCCGTGGTTCAACGAATAAACGCAGGTTTATGACGCGCAACAAATCCTCGGACATCGGTCAGTGGCCTGCCTAGAATATCTTCAGCATCGCTGGTAGTCGATTCTAGAGCGCCATTGGCTATTTCCTTAAACAGTAGCGAAACCGCCTCGACATGCCAAGGGCTAGGGATTGTCCTGGCTAGGAGAGCATGGAAATCGTCATGGGACTGCTCGTTGTAGGTTACTAATTTACCTAATTCGTTTGAGATTAGCTCGGCCACTTCGTGGAAGTCTAAAAGTGTCCCACCCGTTAGCTTTCGAACTGAGGATGTCTCTGGGATACTTGAAGCAATTATACCGGCAATCTCGCCAACATCGTTCGCATCTATAATTCCAGTTTTTGCCTTACCTAAAGGAAGTGAAAATTGATCAGACATTTTAATTGATTGGGCAAACAGCATTAGGTTTTGCATAAAGAAATTCGGCCGTAAGAAGGTATAGGTAAGGCCTATTTCCTCAATGTATTTTTCGACCTTAAAATGCACGACAGGGATAGGCGCGGTGGCGGTAGGGCTTGCCTCCATAGACGATATTTTGACGATATGCTGTACACCCGCGGCGGCACTCTCTCGGGCGATGAGGCACTCAGCTTCCAATTGGTGAGGCCCGTTACCGGTCACTAGCAGAACCGTACTTACTCCCTTTAAGGTGTTCTTTATCAGAGTATCATCGGAGATATCACCCTCAATAATATCGGCGCCTAGCGCGGCTAGATCGATGGCTTTAGCTGAATCACGTGTTAGGCCTTTAACGTCCAGCCCATGTTTAAGTAAGTAACGAGCGGCACTCGAGCCAACCCTTCCGGTTATACCGGTAATAAAGATCATAGTTTTCTGGGCCTGTTATCGTCAGCGGTGGTTTCAATCTAAATGTTTGAGTCGTCCCATTAGGGCCTTTTCAAGTTATGACATATTACCATAACATTAGCTCAATAGTCGCTGTCGATTGCCCGTTTCTCTCTATTTTGTAGTCTTTTTCCTGGGCTGGAACGGCTCTATCCGAGGAATAAATAAAGACACAATGATCGCTGAAACTAGGTGCATAGAGGCCGCAATATAGAACACTGGTTCATAGGATCCTTGATCGACCAGTCGACCGATAATGCTTTGAAAGGCGGCTCCCCCCAAACTACCGGCAGCGCCAAAAATACCCCAAACCGTGGCCACTGAAGAACTTGGGTAAAGGTCTGCCGGTAGTGAAAATAGATTGGTGTTCTTCAACTGAATGGCGAACATTGAGATACAAATTAAGCCTATTAATGCCGTTGTTGTTTCAAGTGCGGCGGCTTGTGACATGCAAATGGCTAGCACTGCTCCCGCCCATATGAGAATTTTACGCGCTGCGTTTATGCTATAACCTCGATCAATCATAGCTTTACCAGCCCAGCCGCCGCCCAGAGCACCTATATCCGCGGCCACAAACGGAATCCAGGCAAACATCGCGATGGCTGGAAGGTCTAGTCCGCGCTCAGTGGTGAGGTAGAGCGGTAGCCAAAAAACCACAAAGTAAAAGGCACCATCACTGACGAATCGAGAGAGCATGAGACCCCACATGGCAGGCTGTCGGAATAAAGACCCATAGCCATATGCGCTATCCGTATTCTGGGCAGACGGGTGAACCTTCTTGTCTTTAGTCACATCAGGTTCAGCGTAGACCCGGTGCCAGGCCAATAACCAAACGAACCCGAAAAGCCCAGGCACAATAAACGCCCATTGCCAACCGAACTGAATAATAAGCCAGATCAAGAGAGGCGGGGCAATAATCGTCCCTAGACCTGTTCCTGCCGTCACAAT
>DFDI01000044.1:0-8431 GCA_002367635.1 Betaproteobacteria bacterium UBA3031
AGGTTACAGGTTACAGGTTACAGCTTACTTCTTTTAGAAAACGGATTATCACCCTGTTTAAAGATTACCCTTACCTGCGCCCCTTGAAGTTTGAAAGCCGTGGTAAATGAACTCTCTAAATATCTCCGATAACTCTCAGGTACACCCTCAATTGAATTGCCGTGAATCACAACCAAGGGAGGATTGATGCCTCCTTGATGCGCATAACGTAGTTTTGGTCGATTGTATCCCTTGCGTGGAGGCGATTGGCGCTCAGTCGCCGTCTTCAGCACGCGCGTTAATTGCGGTGTCGGCAGATTCATTCTCGAAGACTCAAACGCTTTCTCTACTGACCGTAACAAACCGTCAATGCCGAAACCCTTGGTTGCTGAAATGCGGTGAACTTTCGCAAAATCTAAAAATCGCAATTTATGTCTGTACGTTCTGTCGATAACCTCCCTAGCCTCCTCACCACAGAGATCCCACTTATTAATAACCACAACCATCGCTCTACCAGCCTCGACCGCAAATGCAGCCAGGCTCACATCTTGATCTGATACGCCTTCGGTCCCATCAATAACCAAAACGACGACATTTGCCTCCTCCATCGCCTGGAGCGCTTTGATGACGGAGAACTTCTCAATCACCTCATTAACCTTCCCTCTTTTACGCACTCCTGCAGTATCAATAATTGTGTAATCTTTTCCCTCTCTCTGGAATTCAATCTCTATAGCGTCTCGTGTTGTCCCTGGCTGATCAAACACAATAACTCTCTCCTCGCCAAGGATCGAGTTAACCAACGTCGACTTTCCGACATTAGGTCTCCCAATAATCGCCATGACCGGATGCCTATCTTCAAGACGCTCTTCAACGAGGACACCCTCCTCCAAGTCTGATTGAAATTCAACCTCAATCTCCGAGATGAGATCAGATATTCCATCGCCATGAGCAGCAGAGATTATGCGCGGGGCACCTAATCCAAGCTCATAAAATTCGGCCAAAGCCAAACTCGAGCGCGCGCCCTCTCCCTTGTTTGCAATCACCCAAAGAGGTCGTCCAGACTTGCGCAGTTGTTCAGCGATGCGCAAGTCTTCGTTGGTAAGGCCAGCTCGCAAATCAACAATAAAAAGAGTTAAATCACTTTCATCGACCGCTTGCGCCGCTTGCTTGGCCATTTCACCGAAAACACCTCGCGTGAGATCCTTATCAAACTCAAGCCCACCCGTATCAACAACAATGAACTTCGACTGCTGTGTTTTTACAATACCGTAGTGTCGATCTCGCGTTAACCCTGGCTGACTGCCGACTATGGCATTTCTGGTTCGAGTTAACCGATTGAATAATGTCGACTTCCCAACATTGGGCCTGCCCACAAGTGCTACTGTTTTTGACATAGTCATAAATTTAGCGCCGAGAATCGACGACCATTAACCCGCAATCCAAGAGACTATTCGAGACCGAAGGCATACAAATTACCCTCGGACGTTTGAACAAAGACTTTATCTCCGATTACCAGTGGATTAGTCAAAATAGGACTACCGTCAGTTTTAGCCCTTCCAGCGAAGGAACCATCAGTTGAGTCTAATAGGGAAATTACTCCTTCAAGATCTCCAACTATTACCCAAGGTCCAAGAGATGAAGGACCTGATATGTTGCGATATTGGAACGATTCGTTACGCCACAATAAAGCACCGGTTTTGCGATCTAAAGCTAGGATATGACCAATTGAATCTGACACAAAAATCTTGTCATTGTCAAAACCTAAACTACCTACTGCAGAAACCTTAACGCTCCAATTTTGCCGCCCCGTTTCTACATCAAAGCAAGCAGCCCTACCTTGAAACGTCGCCATACAAACCGCTTGTTCCAAAACTATTGGGGTTCCAACAACATCCGATATGCGCTCTAGGTCATTATCACCTGAAGGAATGGAAACATTTACGCCCCACCGCTCCTCCCCCGTAGCATTTTCAAGGTTCATCGCGATACCCCCATGAAATCCAGCTAAGATTGATTCATCCAATCCAACTGCCAAACCCGGATTAGAACGCAAAATCAGACTTTGACTGGGCACCTGAAAGTCCCATTTTAAAATGCCCGTTTCTCGATCTAAGGCTATCAATCTCCCCTGAACGTCTCGAACAATAACTAAACCGCCAACGGCTAATGGAATACCTGTGACCGAATTACTCACGTTCGACTCCCACTTAACCGAACCACTAGCATCAACCAGCGTAACTACGCCATCTTCCCCACCAACAAAAACTTCTTCACCCCCGGCACCCACGCCACCAGAAATTTGCTCATTAATTTTAGTTTCAAATAGTTCGCGGCCCGTATCCCCGTTAAAACATGAGATTGATTTAGCTGAAGCCCCGCACACTCGACTACCTGCAACGATAGGAGACAATATTGCCCCACGCGGATCGCCCAAGGATTTATTCCAAATTTTTTGCAGCGACACTCTTTGCTCAAACTTGGGCAGATCTAAAGGCTCTCGGCGCTGTGTGGCACATGCGGTCGTCAAAAGGACCGTTAAAATTACTGACCCGGTAATAAAAAGTCTCACTGAGAACCTAAACTATCAATCTTGATTTGAACAATATCGACCCAAGGATTCCCCTCTTGGAGTCGATCAAGCGCCTCCTCATAAGCTGCTCGGGCTTCATCGTTCAACTTCTGCGCTGCGTAGATATCGCCACGCATGTCCGCAAACAAACCCGACATGGACGATCCAGCATCACCATCTAGGGCAATCATTGCCAAATCATATTGCTCCATTATTAGATAGAGGGCGGCGAGACGAAGCTTTGCTAACGAAATCAAACTCGCGTCACGATTGTCAGCAATCACGTCTCGAACAAGATCAATCGCCTGCTGATAGTCCCCATTGTCACTAACAGCCTTCGCGAGGTTCAACCGAGCCAGATCAGCGTAGTAGGTCCCACCATATTCAGCAATGAGCTCTTGAGATAGGGCACCTACTTTATCTGTCTCGTCCCCGGCCTCCGCTTTTTCGAGTTTATTGAATGTCGCGGATGCTGCTTGAGCCTTGGTCATCGTATGATGTTGCCACCATTTTGTGCCACCGAATCCAACCACGACCGCGACTACAACCATAATCACGATATTCCCGTAAGCTCGCCAAAATTCCTTAATTGCGTCTACTGTTTCCTGCTCGTCTGAGTCAAAAGTTGCCATATTTAATTACCTAAATTAATTCTATATTCATTTAAACTAAACATCACTTTCACGGACTTTCCTAATTGCATCTATCACACTTAACTCTTGCTGCTGCTCCGCTTTCCCCACTTTCGCTCCACGCAGAGATTTCAAAGAAACCCTTTTTTTCGTCATCTCACTATCACCGATGATGATAGCAAAATTGGCGCCGCTGATATCAGCTTTCTTCATTTGAGATTTTAACGCACCCCCGCCACAGTGGAGAATTACTTTAAGGCCATTATCGCGCAATTCTCGACAAACATCCCAAGCATAAAGCTGAGTTTTTTCATCCGCAGACACTACATAGACATCAGGGATCGTTTTAGGAATCACAACCCCACAACTCTCAAGAGTAGCAAGCACACGCTCAATACCCAAAGCAAAACCACAAGCTGGCATTGGCTTGCCTCCTATTTGCTCAGCCAAGATGTCGTATCGACCTCCCGCGCAGATCGTACCCTGAGCCCCTAGAAAGTCGGTCTTCCATTCATAGACAACATCGTTGTAGTAATCTAACCCCCTTACGAGATTTGGATTAACCTCGTATTCAATACTGGCATTGTCTAGGAGTAATTTAAACCGCTCCATCTTATCAATCGACTCATTCGACAAGAAGTCCAGGAGCTTCGGAGCAGAAGACAAAAGCTTTTGCGTATCTGGATTTTTACTATCAAGGACCCTCAGTGGATTTGTATTAATCCGTCTCCGAGAATCCTCATCCAAAAGCTCCTCACTGCCCTTTAAGTAAGTCACTAGCGCCTCACGATATTTTGCGCGGTCGTCCTTACTCCCTAAAGAATTCACCTCTAATCTAACCGCAGCGCCGGCTATCCCTAATGCCCTCCAAAGATCTGAAGCCATCAAAACGTGTTCCGCATCAATATCCGGGCCCTCGTAACCTAGGGCTTCGACCCCGACTTGATGGAACTGTCGAAAACGACCTTTTTGTGGTCGCTCATGCCTAAACATAGGGCCGCAGTAGGACAACCTACGGGCATTACCGTAAGTCATATTGTGTTGTATAGCTGCGCGCACTGCCGAAGCCGTACCTTCTGGGCGCAGCGTCAAAGAATCACCGTTTAATGTATCAGTAAAGGTATACATTTCTTTTTCGACAATATCCGTTGCCGTTCCGATTGACCGAACGAAAAGATCGGTGCTTTCAAGGATCGGCGTTCGAATATTTTGGTACCCAAACATTGCCAACCAATCTCGGATACGAGACTCAATCCATTCCCACTGGTAACTCTCCTCAGGGAGAATATCGTTCATTCCACGAATCGCTTGAATCTTATCCATACGTATACTCATCCATAAAACCACTCACTGGCCCACGGTTTAGCCCCATCTTTACTGGCGAAGCTAACTCCCATATGTTTCACGGACATACTTCTGCACAATACCTTCAAACTCTTGGGCAATCGTTGCCCCTTTTAACGTTGTGACTCTAATCCCGTCCACATACACAGGTGCCACTGGATTTTCACCAGAGCCAGGCAGACTAATGCCTATATTCGCATTTTTACTCTCTCCCGGGCCATTCACCACACAGCCCATCACAGCAACCTTCATCTCCTCAACCCCCTGATACTGTTTTTTCCATTGGGGCATTTGCTCTCTCAAAAATGCTTGGATATCCTTTGCCAGTATTTGAAAGAAATCGCTCGATGTCCGCCCGCACCCAGGGCAAGATATTACAAGTGGCGTAAACGATCGAATACCCATAGTCTGCAATAACTCTTGGGCAACATACACCTCTTCTACGCGGCGTCCGCCCGGCTCTGGTGTGAGCGAAATTCGAATCGTATCTCCGATTCCATCCTGGAGCAAAATAGCCAATGCCGCACTGGACGACACGATTCCTTTACTGCCCATCCCAGCCTCAGTGAGACCAAGATGGAGCGGGTGATCAGTTCTAAGACTCAGATCACGATAAACGGTTATAAGCTCTTGGACATCACTCACTTTACAAGAAATAATAATCCTATCGTGACTTAAACCGATTGACTCAGCTAATTGAGCGCTTTGAATAGCGGACGAAATTAACGCCTCACGTACAAGCTCTTTATTACTCAAGGGCAATTCTTTTTTAGCATTTTCGTCCATCAATCTGCTCAGCTGAGTTTGATCTAAACTTCCCCAGTTAGCACCAATCCTGATGGGTTTATTGAATTTGCAAGCGTACTCTATGATGGACGCGAACTGACTATCTTTTTTGCTTCCCCTACCCACATTCCCTGGATTGATACGATATTTATCTAAGGATTCGGCACACTCTGGGTGCTCTTTTAAAAGCCGATGGCCATTAAAGTGAAAATCGCCTATCAGAGGACAGTCAATCCCCTTTTTTGCTAATGCCTCTTTGATACGAGGTACGGCAGCTGCAGCTTCGACTGTGTTAACCGTAACCCTCACGATCTCCGAGCCTGAAGCGTGCAAATCAATAATTTGGGATGCCGTGGCCGAGACATCCGCAGTATCCGTATCGGTCATCGACTGAACTACCACAGGATGGCCACCACCAACCATGACAGAGCCGACGTGAACAGTATTATTTTTTCTTCTCGGTATTTTATTCATAACTCGCCAAAGAATACATAAGGCGTATTTAAATTATTGATGTCATCACCGTCGGATTAACATTTCTTCGAGGTGTTCGACGATTTTTTACTTGGCCTGCCAACTGACCGCAGGCTCCAGCAATATCATCACCTCGCGTTTTTCTAACCGTCGTCACTAATCCTGCATTCATGAGTATTTTTTGAAAATTAGAGACCGCTGGCGCCGAGCTTCGGGTGAAACCCGAATCATTGAAAGGGTTAAACGGAATTAAATTAAACTTGCAAGGGACGCCACGCGTCACATTAACTAATTGCCGCGCATGGTCTGCCAGATCGTTAACACCATCGAGCATGATGTATTCAAAGGTAACGAAATCACGCGGGGATCCGCGGCGTTGCCACTTAACACCTGAAATGACCTCGCCTTGTGAGCTATCCGTGTATCGCTTACAAGCCTCCATCAGATCGGCTATTGGATATTTTTTATTAATTGGAACGATCTTACTTCTCAACTCATCATTAGGCGCATGAAGAGAAACCGCGAGCGATACTGGGCAATCCTCCCTCAAACGATCGATGTTCGGGACAATACCGGATGTTGAAACTGTTACTCGCCTACGAGAAAGGCCATACGCAAAATCATCCAGCATAATTCGAACAGCGTGAACCACATTATCATAATTGGTTAAAGGCTCACCCATCCCCATGAGGACAACATTAGATACCGGGCGGGATGAATCCGCACCCTCAAGTCTTGCAAATGAGCCCTCAGATTGAGGGAATCTATTTTGCGCTAACCACAGTTGTCCAATAATTTCAGAAACCTTAAGGTTGCGGTTAAAACCTTCGCGACCTGTCGCGCAAAAAGCACATTCCAAAGCACACCCAGCTTGGGATGAAACGCATAAAGTCCCACGCCCTTTCTCTGGGATGAAGACAGCCTCAACCGAATTCGCATTGTCGACCGGAAACAACCACTTGAGAGTGCCATCATCTGAACGGTTCTCATGTCCAAACTTAGGGACTTTAATCGTGGCAAGCTCTCCAAGTTTATCTCTCAAAGACTTGGACAGATCCGTCATCAAGTTAAGGTCCACAACACCGCGTTGGTGAATCCACTTGAACAATTGTTGAGATCGAAATGAATTCTCACCAATCCCCTTGAGAAACTCAGCGAGTTGGTCTCGATCTAAATCAAGAAGATTGGTCTTCGCAGACATTAAATTAACGTGCGTAAACGTTCATGCTGGGGAAAAAGTAAGCGATTTCAATCGCGGCATTCTCCGGAGAATCAGATCCGTGCACAGCATTAGCATCAATACTCTCCGCAAAATCAGCGCGTATAGTGCCTTTGTCTGCTTTCTTTGGATCGGTTGCCCCCATTAGATCTCTATTTTTCTTAATCGCATCATCACCTTCAAGAACCTGAATGCAGACTGGTCCAGAGGTCATGAATTCAACCAGGTCATTAAAAAACGGGCGATCCTTGTGAACCGCATAAAAACCTGCTGCATCGTCCTTCGACAAAAGTGCCAACCTCATTGCCGATATTTTTAAGCCCGCATCTTCAAATCGGGATAAAACTTTTCCAATTACATTCTTCTCGACTGCATCGGGCTTAATGATTGAAAGCGTCCTCTCTAGTGCCATTGTTTCTCCATCATATTGTTTAAGTTAACAAAACGTCGGTATGTTAACACGCGGCGCTCGCCAAACTCCATCCATCCATGCGAACCAAGAAGAATCAATTATCTAAGCGCCACTCAATAATGATGCTTGGCTGATTTTCCTGCGCGGCACAATGCCCGGATACGCCGATATTTCCGACAAATAGGGCTTCATCCGCTGAGAATGCCACAGGGGTGTTCAACCTTACCCAAGGGGGAACACCATCCAGTTGCCAAATTTTTCTAAGAGTTCGTCTTGGTCTATTTCGACCTAAGGAAAATCGCTTGTTACCTGCACCAAACGCAATGGTCACATCTCCAGACTCAAGCAGCTGCCTGGACACTCCCTCCCCAACAGATTCCGTAAATTGCAAGTAACCCAAACCGAAAGGCAAATCAACAATCGCCTCTCCCTGCCAGACTTTGGACCAGTTCTCAGAAATACGACTATCTTTATTGAGGACATAGCAGTAATTTCGGTATCGTCTAATGCTGACGTGTTTCGTATCTACCGAAACACTCGCGCTCCTCTTCGCATCAGTGCATTGACGCAACGCCTCAATCATCCAAGAACGACCTGGGGCAACCGCGCCACGGCGCCGAAATAACTCTCTAAAAATATTGATGGCCCGCGGTTGAGACAATTGACTCAACCCATCAATCGCAAGCCCCCCACATGAGGACGTTAATACATCGATATCTTGCGTAGCCAACTCAGCAATCAACTCTCCGACTTCAGTTAAGTTTTGGACAGCATTTAGAATAGACCTATCGAACGCTGGAAAGCGAGACCTCAATTGCGGCAATATGTCATTTCTGAAGTAATTTCTGGAAAATTTGTGGTCACTATTCGAGGGATCTTCTATCCATTTAAGACCTCTTTGTTTGGCATACGCCATGATTTCTTTTCGCTCAACCCCCAACATTGGTCGGAAAATTTGCTTTCCCGAATCAAAATCATCTCGAATTGAGAGCATTCCCGAAAGGCCATCAACCCCT
>DFDI01000044.1:8663-11846 GCA_002367635.1 Betaproteobacteria bacterium UBA3031
CCCGAAAGGCCATCAACCCCTGAGCCTCGCACCGCTTGCAAAAAAAAAGTCTCAACCTGATCATCCTGGTGGTGCGCAAGCACCACAGTGCCCTCTGAGTGACTAATAAGCGCCGAATATCTTGCTTCCCTCGCAGCACCCTCAACGCCTAGTCGAGATTGAGGTGATATTTGGACATCAAATACTTTTAAATCAATTTGGTGATCAGCACATAAGTTTAAACAAAACTGAGCCCAATTGGGAGACTCAACATGAAGGTGATGATTGACGTGAACGGCAGATACTTGAAGCTTCAGTGGACCAGATAACCTTGAGGTAACGTCGAGCAGGACGACGGAATCAACCCCCCCACTCAGAGCTATCACGACTGCTCGATCCGAGATTCGGTGCGCTTTAAATTGTTCCCAAATTTTGATTTCTAAGTCAGTCACGGCTACCCGCTAAGAGGACTAAAACTCTAAGTAAATGAATGTCTTCAGGCAATATTCATTCTGTTTCAAGAAATTTACCATAGCTCATGATTCGAGCTAAACGCCTCTCTACCAATTTCGTTGGAGACAAGTCACTTACAGACGATAAAGCATCCTCTAAATTTTTTTTCAAAGTTTGAAACATTGCAGAATGATCCCGATGCGCACCCCCAAGGGGTTCAGCAACAATTTTATCGATCAAACCGAGTGTTTTTAAACGGCTTGCAGTAATGCCAAGTGCCTCTGCCGCAACCGACGCCTTCTCCGCGCTCTTCCAAAGGATCGACGCGCATCCCTCAGGTGAGATTACAGAATAAACCGAGTACTGCAGACTTTGAACCACGTCTCCAACGGCAATGGCCAAGGCTCCTCCAGAGCCCCCCTCGCCGATGATCGTTGCAATGATTGGTACTTTCAGTTCCGACATAGCATACAAGTTTCGACCAATAGCCTCAGACTGTCCGCGCTCTTCAGCCCCCACGCCGGGATATGCCCCAGGAGTATCCACAAATGTGAATACGGGCATTTTGTATTTCTCGGCTAACTCCATCAGTCGTCGCGCCTTTCGATATCCCTCTGGTTTTGGCATTCCAAAATTTCGATACAGCTTTTCCTTGGTATCACGACCTTTTTGATGACCGATCACAACTACTGGATTATCGTTAAAGCGACCTATTCCACAAACGACGGAAGGATCATCCGCAAAAAGCCTGTCACCGTGAATTTCTTCAAATCCGGTGAACAGCGCATCGATATAATCCAGCGTGTAGGGTCTTTGTGGATGTCGCGCAACCTGGACAATCTGCCAAGCAGTCAATTTGGCATAAAGCTCTTTGGTGACCGAGTCACTTTTCTTTCGCAATCGCCCAATTTCCTCAGAAATATCTACCGCAGAATCATCCTGAACAAATCTCAAATCCTCTATTTTGGACTCAAGCTCTGCTATTGATTGCTCAAAATCTAGAAACGTTGTCTTCATAAGTCAATTTTAAACGCTTTCATCAGTCGAGATAATAAAACCTCGTTAACAATTACCACCTCTGCATCCATTCAAAAAACAACACCCTGTCGACCTCTAGGATCGTTTAAGACAACACAATTTTTTTGCAAATTCGGACAATGGACTGCCTGCATATTGCCCCATTTCCTACGATAAACTTCCACGTTATGACCTCTTCGCTTGAGTTCATCAAGCCAGTCTTTATCAAAACTCTCAGGTTCAATTTGTACTCTATCCGGTAAATACTGATGATGGTACCTGGGTAAAGAAACAACGGCATCCGTTACTAATGCATTAGAACCAAGATATTCTAAAACTGATAATACGACCATGCTAATAATTCTCGATCCGCCAGGTGTGCCGATTGCAAGCAATCCTTTCTCACTCTCCACAAAAGTGGGGGACATAGAAGAAAGTGGTCGCTTATACGCCTCTATTCCATTAGCCCGATTACCAACAAGTTGATAAGAATTCCCCTGCCCGATCCCAATAGAAAAATCATCCATGTGGTTATTCAGCACAATACCGGTATCACCGGCAACCATCCCAGACCCGAAAGGCCCATTTATCGATAGGGTAGCAGCAACTCGATTACCATCATCGTCTACGATAGAAAAATGAGTAGTCTCCTCGCCCTCTAAAGTAAGATCAAAAACAGTCGGCAAGCTAAGACTATCCGTAGCGGCGTTGAGATCGATAGATTTAGCCCTTTTTTGGGCATAAGCAGCACTCGATAATAAATTTACAGGTGCGTTAATGAAGTCTGGGTCGCCCATGAATCTGGCGCGATCGTTATAACCACGTCTCATGGCTTCAATCACCAAGTGAGTTTGAACGCTACTGGATTGGTTGTAGAAAGAGAAACCATCAAGAATATGGAAAATCTGGGCCATAACCAATCCGCCGGAAGACGGGAGAGGAGCCGTAACAATTTTCGCTCCATTAAACTCTATGACGACGGGCTCCCTTTCCTTGACCGCATAGCGCTCTAGATCTTCTAAAGTCCAATTGCCCCCGGCGGCAGTCACAAAATCGACCATTTCTCGCGCGATCTTACCGCGATAAAACGAATCACCATCTTTAGCTAATGCAACTAACGTTTTAGCCAATTCAGGTTGTTTAAGTACTTGGCCAAGCTCAAACACTTCGCCCTCATTGAGAAAAATACTTTCCGCAAGAGGAAATTTTCTAATTCGTTTCTCGACCCACCCGACTGCCCTGACAAAGCGCAGGTCAACCGTAAACCCATGTTCCGCCAATTTAATTGCTGGTTGCAAATTCTCGGCTAGAGATAGCTTTGAATAACGTTCGGATAAGTGTTGGAGTGCAGCAGGGATGCCAGGAATGGCTGCTGCTAAAGGACCTTCACGAGACCGCTCTGGCACAGCCTTCCCAAATTCATCCAAATACAAGGATTCTGTTGCCAACTGAGGGGCCATCTCACGAGCATCAAGAAAAATATCTCTCTCGGATTCTGCTTCATGCAATAAGTAGAATCCACCACCACCCAAACCTGAAGAGTAGGGCTCAACAACGCCGAGAGCAGCCGTTACCGCGATAGCCGCATCAAAGGCATTACCACCACTTCGTAAAACCTCACACCCTGCTGCTGTCGCGTCGGGGTGCGCGCTTGCGATAGCGCAGGTATCAATCGCTTGGGCGTGACTAACGAGTTGCATCTTCAGCAAACACACCACACACATAAAAGAAAGC
>DFDI01000044.1:11910-12535 GCA_002367635.1 Betaproteobacteria bacterium UBA3031
CCCACACATAAAAGAAAGCGTGACTGATATGGCTACTCTAAAAATACCAAGATTTTTATAAGTTTTACTATTGATCATAAAAAGCATTCCGAACAATAATCAAATCCCGTCAATAACGATTTATTCCCTCAGAAAAGGAATTTTTTCTGTGGGGCTCCGAACGCAGTATGACAATTAAAACAAGAAAAAATTAACTCGAATTACTCTACGAATAGGTCGTTAATAGCCACCAAATCAGACTCTACCAGCCGCCCTGTGACTGCTTGAAGTCGAAACTTAGCCAAGATAGCGTCATAAATCGCGCCAAACATGTCTCTGCGCGCCTCAGCCAGCAATGTCTCGGCATTAAGTACATCCACTGCAGTGCGCACACCAACCTCGAGGCCCAGCTTAGTCGATTCCAACTGGAGTTTTGTAGACGATAGTGCCTGTCCAAAGGCATCAATACGTGCAATCCCTGTAGTAACATCTAAGAAGGCTACTCGAGCTTCTTGCGCCACTTTTCGTTTTACATACTCGAGCTCTTGAAAGCTTTTGTCATACTGAGAAATCGCCTCTCGAGTTTCAGATTTGACCTTACCCCCTTCGAAAAGCGGAACCCGTAATCGAACCCCTACCACTCCCG
>DFDI01000044.1:12745-51874 GCA_002367635.1 Betaproteobacteria bacterium UBA3031
AATCGAACCCCTACCACTCCCGCCGTAGTATCTGAGCCCGAACCAAAAGTACTATTCCCAGCATAACTATCAACTATCGATCCTACTAAATCCACGGTCGGTGACGCGCCCAACCGATTAAACTCCACTCGAGTCTTAGCGATGCCCACCTCATGCTGCGCGAGCATCACTTCAAGAGACTGTTCTGTAGCACGCTGGACCCAAAGGTCAATATCATTAGGCATCGGCAATTCCAGCTCGACAGGCATCTTAAGCTGAGCCAAATTCGCCGAGATCGGCCCGCCCACCAGTTCCTGTAGCGCCTCCTTAGAGACTCTCAAATCATTCTGAGCAGCAAGCTCTTCTGCCAAGACAAGGTCAAGCCTTGCTTGAGCCTCTCGCTGATCCGTTATCGTTGCCGTACCAACAGAAAAACTTCGCTTCGCTAATTCAAGCTGTTCTGAAATTGCAACCTTTTGGGCACGCACCGTGCCTAAATTAGTTCTGGCTCGCAGAACATTAGAATATAGCCACAAGGTGCGTAACATGAGACTCTGGTTAGCGAGCTCCAGCTCCGTATTCGCCTTAATTATTCCAAGCTGTGCCAGATCTACCGCAACATCATTCTGTTTTCTATAAAGCGATTGGGTCGCCGTTACACCATACTCATACGATCCAAAATCCCGATGACCCGAACTGAACGTGGAATCAGCATCCACACTGTTGTAATCGTAGCCAGCCTCCAAATTTATTTTTGGTAACCGGCTCGATTGGGCTTGAGGTAAGCTCTCTTGCGCCGAGAGGTACTGAGCCTTTGCCGCCGCATACTGGGCGTCCTGGCTGACCGCGTCTCGATAAATATCCAAGAGATCGACAGCATGGGCCGCACCAAAAAAAGATGACAATAAAACGAAAGTTAGACGAATCATATTGTTATATACCCCTAATATTAACGATCTTTTTAATGGAAGTTCGCCGGTGACAATATACCTTCAAACAACCTAAATTGCTGAGCTACTACCCCAATTACACCATTTCAGATGACCGAATAGTGTTTTCTAGCAACATTGTAATCGTCATAGGGCCTACTCCACCAGGAACTGGAGTTAAGAACCCTGCAACCTCACGAACAGATTCGAAGTCTACATCGCCCGTTAAAGAACCGTCCGGCAAACGGTTAATCCCCACATCAATAACAGCGGCCCCTGGCTTGATCATGTCCCCACTTAAGACTTTGGATTTACCAACCGCAACGACAACAATGTCTGCCTGTCTTGTGAACGACGCTAAATCGGGGGTTTTAGAGTTACAGATTGAAACTGTCGCACCTTTCTCTAACAACATTAAGGCCATCGGTTTACCAACTATATTGCTTCGACCAACTACAACTGCATGCCGGCCTTCAATAGTTATTCCATAATACTCAAGGAGTTTCATGACCCCATGAGGCGTGCATGGGTAAAATCGAGCACGACCTATTACCATCGCACCGACATTGATCTTGTGAAAGCCATCCACATCTTTCTCGGGCGAAATTGTCTCCAGAATCTTATCTTCGTCAATATGTTTCGGCAGCGGCAGCTGGACTAAAATCCCGTTAATCTCAGAATCATTATTCAATAGTTTTAATTCTTCTAGAACCTTCTGCTCAGGAGTATCCGCCGCCAGCCGATACACTCGAGAATGCACGCCGATCGCCTGACAGGCTGCAACTTTGTTTCGAACGTAAACCTGGGAGGCAGCATCATCACCCACCAAGATTACCGCCAGACCAGGTTTAATATCTCGCTTCGCTAACTCCTCCACACTCGATTTCATCTTTTCCCTGAGGATTTGAGAAACGAGCTTCCCGTCCACAATTTTTGCGCTCATACCTTACCCGACTAAAATTAATGATTCAACACTTAGAAGTGCCAAGCAAACTCCTTACTCAACTCAAATTCGCCCCAACCTTTTGAATCTCAGCGAGAGTTGAATAGTATACCGGACCACGCCCCATATCCGCCTCTTTTTGGCTTGTTAAGGCATT
This sequence comes from Betaproteobacteria bacterium UBA3031, assembly GCA_002367635.1. Lineage (GTDB taxonomy): Bacteria > Pseudomonadota > Gammaproteobacteria > Burkholderiales > Eutrophovitaceae > Eutrophovita. The sequence goes on from DFDI01000044.1 coordinate 14,754, forward strand.
AATATTGAACCCATTTTTCATTTTCGATCCCTGCAGTTGTTTGGGTGCACCAACAACTCCTTCTCTAAGACCTTTCACGATGTGCGCATGACCAAACACCTCTCCGCGATCATTGAACAATCGACACATATCGCCCTCGGAAATAGATCGTTTATCGGCATCTTGAGGGCTCAGCTCGAAAGTAGGACGGGACAACATATTCTGCAAATGTTCCACATGCTGAAATGTCGATCCAATAAAGTAGTGTGTCGCAGCACTAAAAACCTGTAATGGATAAGGACTTGACTCGTCAACCCCCGACAACCCCTCTATCTCAGGAATATGTCCGGGCATAGGATCAAGCCCAAGGTCAGCCATCTGTTGAGAATAAATTTCTATTTTCCCCGAAGGTGTTGGCCAAAAACCGGAATTAACACCCTTCCTACGTGGAGAGTCCACAGCACCTTTTGCCCACCCTTGCTTCTTGAGCAGATCTAGGGTTACACCTTCAAACAGAGGATTAAATTCAGGATCAATGATTTCTTCAATCATTTCCTCATCGGTTTGCGTGAAACAATCCTCCGTGTACCCCATTTTCTTCGCAAGCCTTCGAAATAACTCACTGTTATCAACGCTCTCCCCGACCTTTTCTATAGCTGGCATTGATAAACCATAGTAATAGGCACCATAACCCGCCAACAAATCCATTCGTTCAAGGGCCGTGTCCGCCGGCAATAAAATATCGGCATAAAGCGCCGAATCCGTATAAAAAGTATCGTGCACAACCGTAAATAAATCTGTTCGGGATAAACCCCGTCGCGCAGCTTTTGTATCGGGAACGCAGTTAGCGGGGTCAGCATTCCATACAAAGAGCGCTTTAACGGCAGGGGTCGCTTTAGTAAGCGCGTCACCCAATTGGATCATATTAAAATTTCTGGGAGTCCTTCCCTTCAGTAGCTCGGACCTAAAGAATCGCCCCTCATCGAAGACTCGAAGCTCCCCTCCGGTCGAGACACACACCCCCCCATCTCCTCCAGCAGCTCCTGTGACTGTAGGAAGCAACTTGATTGCGCGCATCATTGACCCACCGTTCTCATGCCTTTGAATTCCCCAATTACAACGAATAAACGAGCGTTTCGTAGATGCGTACAGGTCACTTAGGCGCAATATATCAGCCTCCTCCAAACCGGTTATCTCGGCAACTTTTTGTAGGCTATATTCAGACAAACGTTCATCTACAAACCGCTTCCAACCAACGGTGTGTTCATTTAGAAAAGCTTCATCGTGTAGTCCCTTTTCTACAATGAGCTTCATCATCCCTAGGGCAAGAGCAGCGTCCGTGCCAGGCTTAGGTGCCAAATGCCAATCCGAAAAATCCGTGGTGCGGGTGACTCTGGGGTCAATCGCGACGATTTGAGCGCCATTCTTCCTTGCTTGATCCAAAAATGGTACGGCATGAACCCCCGTGCTGACAATGTTGGTGCCCCACAACAGAATGACGTCCATGTTCGGTAGGTTCTCAATGTCAGCGTCCCCAACACGTCCGAAGGTATATTTTTCTGCCGCAGCTCCCGCCGCAGTGCAGATGGTCCGTTCCAGATGACACGCGCCCATTCGATTAAAAAAACGTTGGCCCATCCCAAGAAACCCTGTCATACCCAGAGTGCCCGAGTATGAAAAGGGGAGGACCGACTCTGCGCCATCTATATCGATGATGCTTTTTAATCGGTTTGAAATCTCATCCAACGCCTCATCCCAGGAAATACGTTCCCACTTTGCCCCAGGCCCTTTAGGACCAATGCGTCTTTGTGGGTACAACACACGCTGATCGTTGTATACATAGTCGAGGTAACTATTGACCTTTCCACACAGAAATCCTTGAGTCACGGGATGGGTTTTATCCCCCTCAACCCTGATAGCCCGGCCATTCGTCTGATCCACAGTGACGGACATCGAACAACCATCGGGGCAGTCGTGCGGACACGACACATGAACCGTCTTCGTATCCTTGCTGACGATCGCTTCATTAGTCATGATCTGAATCCCCATAAATTAAAACGAAATCATATTTGAACGAAACGGAGTCCAAAACTGTCTCACCTACAGCCTACAGCCTAACAGCCACCGAATATTAACAAATCAATAGAGTGAAGACTGATTCGTTTTTGCCTACAATCGAGCTAATGACTTAATCAACTATTATTCCACTACATCCACAAAAATTCCGGCGGGGTACAAAAAACAATAATGCCTATCAAAAAATTGCACCATCTAGCCATGCGCTGCCGAGACACCGAAGAGACAAGAACGTTCTACGAAGACTTTCTTGGTCTACCGTTAGTCCATGCCATCAAAATCACAGAAACCAAAACGGCACGCATCACCAACACATTACACAGTTTTTATCGAATGAGTGATGGATCCCACATTGCCTTTTTTGAAAGCTCAGACAACCCGTTCACCTTTAAACGACAACATGACTTCGATCTTCACACTGCGCTTGAAGTCGAAGAGGATTTCATGCATGAAATGATTAAAAAAGCTAAATTATTAGGCATTGAAACCCGCGGCATCAGTGACCACGAGTTTATACATTCAGTTTATTTCCGTGACCCTAACGGTTACGTCGTGGAACTTACTGTAAAACAAGAAAATCACGATGAAAGCCTAGACCCAACCAAAAATAACGCACGACAAATTTTAAGTGAATGGCAGTACAACAAAGTTTAGCTCTATGAGACACCATTAACAGCAGGGAAAATAAAAATGACTTTTAAACAACTGTCTTATCAAACCGCAAATCGAATCGCCACGATCACATTAAATCAACCTGAAAGTTTAAACAGCTTCACCACCCAAATGCTCCTGGAACTTAGGGACGCGTTCTCAGAGGCGGAAATTGATAATGACGTAGGAGTGATCGTACTGACCGGGGCTGGCAGGGGATTCTGTGCCGGACAAAACTTAAAGGAACGCGAGCGATCTGCAGATCAATCTAAATACGACCTTGGGCAATCACTTAGGGAACGGTACGTCCCAATTGTGACCGCCATCCGATCTTCGACTAAACCCATCATCGGCGCGATAAACGGAATTGCTGCCGGCGCAGGAGCTAATGTAGCTCTTGCTTGCGACATTGTCATTGCAAAGGAGTCCGCCAGTTTCCTTCAAGCCTTTACTCGCATCGGGTTAATGCCAGATGCGGGAGGAACGTTTTTCTTAACACGAGCATCTGGTCGCCAACGGGCCATGGGTATGTCATTACTTGCACAACCCGTATCTGCTCGAGACGCAGAATCTTGGGGGATGATATGGAAGTCAGTTCCCGATCAAGACTTCGAAAGTGAAGTACAGCGAGTTGCTGAACAGCTTGCGAGAGGACCATCCCTGGCCTATGCAAAAACGAAACAAGCAATTCTTGCAGCCGAACAAAATGATTTTACAACAGCGATTGAACTGGAATGTGAACTGCAAACCGAGCTTGGGCATAGCGATGACTATGAAGAGGGGGTTAATGCCTTCAAAGAAAAACGCAGGCCAAATTTTCGCGGCAAATGATATTTTAAATACAACTCAGCTCCGAAAAAAATAATTCTCGATGAACCTCTTGAAACACCCATTGATTTGCCCTTCGATGTTAGGATTAATTTCCCTAATATCGAGCTGTACATCTTTTTTAGGGCCACAATACGAAACACCGCTCGTTAATCTTCCGAATAGCTGGACCAATGCAGACACCAGCCAAACTTACCAGAATCACCCCGCAGCCATCATGCATCTTGACTGGTGGAAATTCTTCGAAGACCCAACTCTCACCAGTTTGATTGAGGAGGCTCTTCAATCAAACCCTGATATGGATATAGCGAAGAACAGAATCCTACAAGCAGAAGAGAAATTAATATCCGCAGGGGCAGACAAAAATCCAAGTCTAGATGCTAACTTAAGGACCAGTAAAGCAACAAGCAGCTCGGAGAGTGGCCTGGGGGGCACAAACTCGATAATGAGCACTCAATTTCAAACAAGTTGGGAAATTGATCTCTTTGGGAAATCCAAAAGAAATATAGAAGCATCTGAGGCAAACCTGAAACTCAAAATCGCCACTCGCAATGGCATTAAAATAAAATTGATCGCAAGCATTGCTGAATCCTATATCGCATTTCGATCTAAGCAAGAAGAAATCAGTCTAGGGCGAGAAACGGATCAATATTTAAGTGAGCTTGTCGAGCTAGCAAAACACGAAGTAACGGTTGGATTAGAGACTGAGGAACAATTGCAACTTGCTAACATTAAACTCGCCAATCTAGAAACAACGCTTACGAAAAAAACAAGTGAGCTCAAGGAAATCTCCTTAGTCATAGATTTGCTATTAGGAACGCAGCCGGGAGATGTATTCATCCGCCTCAACCAGTCTGAAAACTTATTACAGCTTCCCTCAACCATCGCCCTCTCCATTCCAGCAGATACTATTCTACAAAGGCCCGACGTTCAAGAATCTCTTCATCAGTTACAGGTAGAGGCCGCAAATGTGGGTGTGGCAGAAGCACAACGCTATCCAAGCTTTTCTTTTTCTAGCTCGATCGGACTCGAAGCTCTAACACTCAACTCATTAGGCAATTCAGGTGCAAACTTTTCTTCCATCCAAGCCAGTTTACTTGCGCCAATTTTCAATTCTGGATCACTAGACGCCAATGTAAAAGCCCAAGTTGCAAGCCGAGGAGCCGCTGTTGAATCCTATAAAAAGACTGTGGCAAATGGCCTTAATGAAACTGAGCAAGCACTCGTTAACTTAGCATCCATCAAAAATCAACTACAGAATCTGAGTGTTGCCCTAGATGCCGGAGCGAATAACCTCGAGTTCATCAACAAAAGATATCAAGCTGGATTGGTTAGCTTTAGAGAGGTTCTACAATCCCGTGACGAATTAAATGCCATAAAACAAAAGAAATCAACGCTGACATTTAGCGAATTTCAAAGCATCACACAGCTCTACAAAGTCCTGGGTGGTGGGTGGGCTTATAACAACGATGAACTAAAAAGATAGACGCACATAACCCTCAGCATTAAAAAAATGACATACTCAGAAAAATCTCTACAAGATATTCTTGATACTGAATCCAGACCCAACGTAAGTCCTAAAAAGATTTTCGGATATCTTGCACTTACCGTGCTTGGGTTAATTTTGATAGCTTTTCTATGGCCAGAAAATAAAAATCAACAGTATTCCTATCAAACAGAAAAAGTCACAACTGGATCTCTGATTGTAACGGTATCCGCAACAGGAAAACTGCGGCCCACCAATCAAGTTGAGGTTGGAAGTGAGCTATCTGGAATTGTCGAAGCCGTCTACGTAGATGAAAATGACGCAGTCAAAGCTGGACAGGTTCTGGCACAACTCGACACCTCGAAGCTACGTGACACGGTAGAAAAATCTAGATCTGCCCTAATGGGAAAAGAAGCCGCAGTAGCGCAAGCGCGTGCAACACTCTCGGAAGTCAATACCAATTTGTATAGATTGAGACAACTCCATAAAATTTCTAACGGTAAAATACCCTCACAAAATGAAATTGACGCTGCCGTCGCCAATGTAAGACGAGCTCAGGCTAATGAGGCAAGTGCCTTAGCCTCTATAGATCAAGCTAAAGCAGACCTAAGATCAGACGAAACTAACTTATCCAAAGCAACCTTGATTTCACCTATTAACGGGGTCGTCTTAAAGCGCTCAGTAGAGCCCGGGCAAACAGTTGCCGCTTCATTTCAAGCACCTGTTTTATTCACCATTGCCGAAGACCTATCCAAAATGAAGTTGCACGTCGACGTCGATGAGGCAGATGTAGGAAATATTAAAAATGGACAAAAATCCTACTTCACTGTAGATGCATGGCCTGACCGGGAATACTCCGCAAACATTCATCGAATTAGCTTTGCTGCCGAGATCAAAGATGACGTAGTCACCTACCCCACGATATTAGATGTCGACAACTCCGATCTATCACTTAGACCTGGGATGACTGGAACCGCAGTCATAACCACTCTGGACCTTACAAATCAACTCTTAGTGCCAAACGCAGCTTTTCGCGTAGATCTCAATGTACAAGCTGAAGATGAAAAACCCAATAAAAGCGTTTTCGGATTTTTGTTCCCTCGGCCACAAACACCCAAACAACAGGTTCGCACTGAACAACAAACTGGTCTTTCTAAGTTGTGGGTCCTCACCGAAGCAGGCCCAGCAGAAATTGCTGTAGATATTCTGGCCACGAATCCTAGATTTAGCGCTGTAACGGCAATCAACCTTAAATCTGGTGCAAACGTAATCATTGACGCAATTGAAGAACAGCCTTGACTCACTTAGGTCAAAAATCCCAATGACTCTCATTCAATTCAAAAATGTCACCAAGACCTATGGGGCCGGCGACAGCACCTTCCGAGCACTGAAAGGACTGAACTTAGCTATCGAAGACGGTGAGTTCTTAGCGCTGATGGGGCCAAGTGGATCAGGAAAATCCACAACCATGAATATTGCTGCATGCCTCGACACGCTCACAAGCGGAAGTTACCTATTTCAAAATATCCCCGTAGAAAACCTAAATACATACCAAAGGACCTTACTGAGGAGGAACTTCCTAGGGTTCATTTTTCAAGGATTTAATTTGCTCGCTAGAAGTTCAGCATTGGAAAATGTAGAACTTCCTTTGATCTACCGTGGGGACAAGGTCCATGAAAGACGTTCAGCAGCCAATGACGCTCTTAAGAAAGTCGGCTTATCCAATTGGAGAGACCATACTCCTAACGAACTTTCTGGCGGACAACAACAACGCGTAGCGATTGCTCGCGCCATCGTAACAAAACCTAAAATACTCCTAGCTGATGAGCCAACGGGAAATTTAGACTCTCAAACAAGTTCGGAAATCATGTCTTTACTTACCTCATTGAATCGAGATTTAGGCATTACAGTCATCATGGTTACCCATGAACCTGAAATGGCCAAGTACGCAAGCCGAATAGTGCACTTCTTAGATGGTCAAATTACTAACTAGGTCTCATTAAACTCATGTTTTGGAATTCCTTTGTTCTAGCCGTCCATGCGATAAAAAGAAATCTTCTAAGAAGTTTCCTAACGGTACTCGGAATCATAATCGGTGTTGCCGCAGTCATCACTATGGTCACTGTTGGTCGTGGAGCGACACAGTCTGTGAGTGACCAGATTTCAGCTATGGGAACAAATCAGCTCGTTGTGCGACCTGGACAAAGAAGGGGGTCAGGTGCAAATACGCCAAAATTCAAACAAAAAGATGTAGACCTAATAAGAACTCAGGTTACTGGTATAGCTGGCGTAGCACCCTACTCAACCCTTTCTGCGACCGTAATATTCCAGGCGAAAAATTACACCACATTAATTACAGGCACAACCAACGATTTTTTTACAGTTGGCAATTGGGTTTTGCAATCGGGTAGGCAATTCTACGACAGCGAACTCAATTCAGGCAAAGCTTCCTGCATTCTGGGAACAACCGTGAAAAACAAGTTATTTGGCAAAGAAAATCCACAAGGACAACGAATTCGCGTAAAGCAATTTACATGCGAAGTGATTGGGGTGCTCGAATCAAAAGGTCAGTCCACATGGGGCACAGACCAAGACGACAATGTGCTTATGCCGCTCAAGACTGTGCATAGACGCCTTCTGGGCAGTCTCGACATTGAAAGAATAGCCGTGAAAGTTGCAGACAGCAAAAAAATCAGCATCACGCAAGAAAAAATAACGGAGCTGATAAGACAATCTAGACGACTACCCGACAACATGGAGAATGACTTTAGAGTCTTAGATATGCGTCAAATTATCCAAACCTTAACTGGTACAACGCGGGTTTTAACGATGTTACTTGGCGCGGTTGCTGCGGTCAGCCTTCTCGTTGGTGGCATTGGGATTATGAATATTATGCTGGTGTCTGTAACAGAAAGAACAAAGGAGATTGGCATTCGGTTGGCAATTGGTGCACTCGAAAAACATGTATTGATGCAATTCCTTATCGAAGCGGTGGTGTTATCCAGTATTGGCGGCGTACTCGGTTTAATTTTAGCAGCAGGTTTATCAATATTCGGGGCAAGCCTGATGGGCGTACCCTTTATTTTCGACCTGCAAATAAATATTTTAGCTTTCTTATTCGCCGCTTCAATCGGAATATTATTTGGGTTCGTGCCTGCGCGACGAGCTGCCCGCCTCAATCCAATTGACGCTCTTCGCCACGAATAAACGTATGATTAAGCACATTATGAAAATCAAGCACATGGAATTGCCCTTATGTTAACAATCGGAGTCGTCGGTGCCGGCACTATGGGTAGTGGTATCGCTCAAGTAGCTATTGCGGCTGGTGAAACAGTAAAACTTTACGATCCATTTCCTCAGGCCACCGAACGTGGTCGGGAAATGATTAAAAAAAATCTCGAATTTCTGGTAGGCAAACACAAACTTACTAAAGACGAATCCACCGTTATGTTAGCGAGACTTGATATTGTCCAAACTACGAGAGACCTCGCAGCTTGTGACGTGGTAATTGAGGCCATTATTGAGGATGAAAATTTAAAGAAAGAACTATTTAAAGACTTAGAAACAATCATCTCTCCTGACGCGATTCTAGCCACGAACACCTCATCAATATCAATTACTTCGCTATCAAACGGTCTGACACGTCCGGAACGCTTGGTAGGCATGCATTTCTTTAACCCAGCACCTCGCATGAAGCTTATAGAAGTGATCAAGGGACTTAGAACCTCCGAGCAGTATGTCGACTTTATTATTGAACTAGCAAAGCGATGGGGCAAGGTCCCCGTAACGGCAAAATCCACGCCAGGATTCATAGTGAATCGCGTAGCCAGGCCATTCTACGGAGAAGCACTCCGGATTCTGATGGAAGATGGAACCGACCATGCGAGCTTAGACACAGTGATGCGTGAGTGTGGTGGCTTTCCACTGGGGCCTTGTCAACTTATGGATCTTATTGGATTGGATGTCAATCTATCCGTCACTCAATCCGTGTTTGAAGCCACAGCATTCGACCCTAGATACGCACCATCGCTTTTACAACAAGAGCTGGTTCGTGCCGGAAAAATAGGACGAAAATCGGGAGAAGGATTTTATACCTATCCGACAAATATCGTAAACCACAAAAATAATGAAACTGCTACTGCTGTTGAACCAAATGTACTCGATCTAGAATACGTCGACGATGCTTTAATCAAACCTCTCATAGATCGATTAATTACGTCAGGCAATAGTCTAACGGGGGTCGCCACAAGCAAGAGTATACCCACGATCGCCTTAACTGATGGAAGGACTGCAACACAACGCTCAGACGACGAATCAATTCGGAATTTAGTACTCCTTGACCTTTGTCTCAATTTTGAACTTACTAAGCGTATTGCATTGACGCATGCGGAACAATGTACGCCACAAGCTGTAGACCAAATCGTTTGCGCCCTGCAAAGTGCCGGATGTCACGTGACGATAATTCGAGATATCGCAGGCATGATCGTAACGCGAACCGTTGCAATGCTCGCGAATGAAGCCGCAGATTTAGTACATCAGCGTGTATCCACACCGCAAGAAATCGACACAGCGATGACTTTAGGTACTGGCTACCCCAAAGGCCCCCTTTTGTGGGCTGACCAAATTGGCTTAAAAAATATCTCAAAAATACTGAAGAATTTATGTGACCATTACGGGCCGTCTCGCTATCGACTATCTCCGTTAATCCAGCGTAAATCTATTTCCAATCAATTATTTCATGGGTCGCCATAATGTTTAAAAGACTTTACCTGTTAGGAATCTCCTTAGTCCTGTTTTCAATACCACCTGTCAACGCACGGGTCACTCAATTGGAAATTACCGAGATCATATCCGTTGCGGGTGGCAAACACTTCGGAGACATTGGCGCTTACGAAAAAGTGTCTGGTATTGCTTACTTTGAAATTTCACCAGACCACAAAAGAAACAAAATCATTACTGATATCGCCAGGGCGCGCATCAATGCAGACGGAAATGTTGAATTTAATGCCAAATTCGAAATATTACGCCCAGTTGACCCATCAAAAGCAAGCGGCACTCTATTCGTTGAAGCCCCCTCCCAAGGTGAGAAACTCAGCCTAGGTCTTTTGCATGATATTGATGAAACAATAGATCTAAATTTCATTGATGAAACTACAGATCTCGGTAACGGTTTTTTATTTGAACGCGGACATACGGTGGCATGGATCGCTTGGCAAGCACAAATAGAAGAAATAGACCATCGGCTTGTTGTTGACTTTCCGATTACCCTAGAAAATGATCAACCTGTCACAGGCTTCATTCTCACGGAATTTAATGGCAAGAGTTTTAAAGACCAAAACCCATACACGCTCCCTCTATCCGGACGAGACTTTGTCAAATCTTTCCCAACAATATCCACCGATCAAGAAACAGCGAAAGCTTCACTATTTGTCATGGAAAGTGGATCAACAGACGTAAGCAGCTCTGGGGTACGAAAAGGCGAAGCAATTCCTGCAGACCAATGGCAATTCGCGCACTGTCCCGACGGATGGCCAGGGGAATCTTCTTCGACCTTCATCTGCGTTAAAAATGGTTTCCTAAAAAATAGGAACTATCATTTGATTTACCAGGCAGTCGACTCGCCCGTCATGGGATTAGGGCTTGCAACGACCCGTGACTTTATTTCACATCTAAGGCACGAAAATAAAGATTCATTGGGCAATCAAAGCCCAACATCTGACGTCAAACACGTCATTTGTCAGGGTATCGGTCAAGGGGCTGAATACCTCAGAGATTTTCTCTACCAAGGATTCAACGTCGACCTCAACAATCAAAAAGTGTGTGATGGCATGAATATCCATGCTGCTGGAGTAGAGAAAACCTACTTGAATTATCGATTTTCACAACCATACAGAGTATCTACCCAGCATTCTGAACGATTTATTCCAGACATGAATTTCCCGAGACAATATTCTGTCCGGGTTAATCCGTTTTTAAAGTTTCCTGATGGCATTTTAAAAAAACCAGCCTTTGATCCATACATTTTTCACACCGACACCTCGACTCAATATTGGCAATCAAGAGCATCTCTGGTCAGCTCAAGTGAAGGTGGAACCATGGACTTTTCTGAATCTTCACGAGTTAGACAGTTTCTAATATCAGGCGCCGAGAGCTACAACCGATTCAATAGCTTGGCACACAATGGGTACGGGGGAAGACAATGTTTCTTTCCCTCAAATAACTTGCACATTGGAGCTTTAATGCGTGCTTTGGTTTCAAACTTAGAAGAATGGGTTGTCGATGGAGAGCAACCTTTGGATTCAATTTATCCAAAAATTTATGACGAAACACTAGTTGAGGCCTCGTCCATGTTCTTACCAAGCTTAGTAAAAGAAAATTTTCGTGGCGCCTTAAATGGATCCGGCGATATGGAGTTTGGCCCCAGAGTAAAATTTAACCGCGGCGTAGTGGACTTACTCGTTCCAGAGGTGATTGCGAACCACAAGGTGTTAGTGCCAGCAGTTGATCAATTTGGTCACGATATCGCCGGCATAAGACATCCACATATCGAAGTGCCTATGGGGACTCATCTAGGTTGGAACCTTCGGACTACAGAGTTCGGCGGTGGTGACCTCTGCGATGAAAATGGTTCGTTTATCCCACTATCACTAGATGACAGTGCAGCTATAGCAGCTAATGACTCTAGACCATCACTACTCTCAATCTACCCAGACTACATGACTTACGTTCAAAAAGTACGTGAAGCTACTGAGGCATTAGTGGCTCAAAAATTGTTACTTCAAAAAGATGCGGATATTTTGCTTGAAAAAGTAGGGCACAATATATCCATGCACTGAATAACTATCCGACATGGAGTTCCCTCGATATGAAACAAATCCTCGTTTATTCTGACTCATTGACCTGGGGCATTATCCCAGGAACGCGCAGGCGTTTAGACTTTAATGATCGATGGACAGGTTTTATGGAAAATCTGCTTAATCAAAGCGAAACCAAAGTTCGAGTCATTGAGAACTGTCTTAATGGAAGACGAACCGTTTGGGATGACCCCTTTTTGCCAGGTCGAAAAGGCGTCGATGGCATTCAGCAAGTTATAGAAATGCATTCACCTCTAGACTTAGTCATTCTTGCGTTAGGCACAAATGACTTCCAATCGATGCATGACTTTAATGCTTGGCATTCGGCACAAGGGATACGCACGATAGTGAACCGTATCAAAACAGCACCCGTCGAGCCTGGAATGCCTATCCCGCCTATTTTATTAGTCACTCCACCAATAATCGAGACTCCCAAAGGACTAATTGCTCCTAAATTTAAGGGTGGAGAAAATAAAATAATAGGTTTGTCGGAGGAATATAAAAAAATCTCTGATGATATGCAATGCCATTACTTTGATTGCTCATCCGTCACAACCGCCAGTAAAGTTGATGGCATTCACCTCGACAAAGATCAACACCATCTTGTGGGTGCGGCGATATCACCATTGGTTGCGTCAATCTTGAGTTAATTAACTCTAGTTCCGCTTATTACGTAGGCGATAATAAAACCGAGACCATTGCAACAATGCACTCCTCCCGGCCAACCATTCCCAAACGTTCCGAGGTCTTTGCTTTGACGTTTACCCGGTCAACACTGACACTGAGTAACTCGGCCAACACCTCACGCATATCCGCAATATACGGTGATAATTTGGGTCGCTCTGCAATCACCGTAGAGTCGACGTTGACCACTTCATATCCCGATTCACACACCATTTTATAGGCCGTTGCAAGCATAACCCTACTATCGACGCCTTCCCACTGAGGATCCGTGTCAGGAAAATGTTGGCCGATATCGCCCAGACCACATGCGCCCAGAAGCGCGTCAATCAAGGCATGAATTAAAACATCCGCATCCGAATGTCCCGCCAATCCCTTCTCATGGGGAATTAGAACGCCACCAAGGATTAATGGCCTGTCCGAAACCAAAACGTGCACATCAAATCCCTCACCAATTCTCATTTGTCAGCTACCTTTCTGAAAGAACGTTGTTCAAGGACTAATTGCGCACGATCAAGATCACGTTCGTATGTGATTTTAAAGTTATCTGCGTCAGATTCAATAAGCCTCGGTTTCATGCCCAGTCTCTCTACTGCTGAGGACTCATCGGTTATTTCGTCAAAATTATTCGCACCCTCTAACGCTTCTTCGAGCGCAGCTCGTCTAAACATCTGTGGTGTCTGAGCCGACCAAAGTTTTTTCCGGTCAACTGTAGAAACGATCTGATCACGATCATCAGACTGCTTAATGGTATCTACTAAACGACAGGCGAGTAACCCACCATCAGAATAATTTGCGACCCCTTCAATAAGACGATCAATCAATTCGGCAGTGACAAGTGGACGAGCCGCATCATGCACGAGAATCCAATCGACGTCACGGACCTCACCACCCAGCGATCTGATGCCATTTAAAACCGTCTCTGCCCTGGTCTTACCACCCAACGAAACAATTTTTAACTTACTTTGATTAAGACTCTCCATCAGGTTCTCTGTGCCTGTATCGCCTGTCGACAACACGACAACAACGCCGTTGATTTTTTTGTGTTCAAGAAATGGTTCTATTGACCTTTGAAGCACTGACTTGCCAAGCAAATTCATGTGCTGCTTCACAGCATTGCCTTGAGATCCGAATCTTGTACCTTTGCCTGCCGCAGGTATCACAACGAAATAAGATGAGGAAAGTTTAAGTGACACTGTTCGCTATTTGAGTCATTTGATCAATTTATAATTTATCGGTTTATAGTTAAAGGCATGCTATGACGCTTGTGCATTATAATCTATGCTTTTTAAAGCATGATCCCATCCCTTCAGATTACCCAAAATGGGCAACGACAAACACTCAAGCTGAATTCTCGAAGTGGCCTCAGTTTGCTTATCGCAAACACTGCGACTACTCGAAAATCTCCCCTTGCTGTGATTTGCCAGAAGGCATCTGAGGCAAATAGATTAGTTGATGAAATTAGATTTTTTAACAAAGATCTACGCGTTCACCTCTTCCCAGATTGGGAAACTCTACCCTTCGATACGTTCTCGCCACATCAGGATCTAATTTCACAAAGATTAGAAACCTTATATCAAATTGACACCAAAAATATTGACGTACTGATCGTCCCAGTTGTAACTGCTCTTTATTATCTGCCTCCCAGAGAATTTTTAAATAGTTACGTATTCTTTCTAAAAACCAAAGACACGTTAGATCTAGATGATTTTAGAGATAAGCTCCAAAGAGCAAGTTATTCTGCGGTATCTCAAGTCCTCGCACCCGGAGAATATGCAATAAAAGGTGGAATCATTGATGTTTTCCCTATGGGTAGCGTCCTGCCATACCGAATAGATCTATTCGATACTGAAATTGAAAGCATACGAACATTCGATGTTGATACGCAAAGAAGCATCTATAAAGTTAATGAGATACGTCTATTACCCGCAAAAGAGTTTCCTACAGATGATGCCGCAAGAACAAAATTTCGCACTAAATATCGAGAGATTGTAGAAGGTGATCCATCTAAAAGTCTAATCTACAGAGAGGTTTCTAAAGGCTCAAACCCACCCGGTATTGAATATTACCTCCCTTTGTTTTTTGACCAAATTTCAACATTATTGGATTATCTCGACAATGACTGGGCCCTAATTTTAGAAGGAAATCTCGAGTCCGAGATTCGCGAATTCTGGAACGATGCCGACTCGAGATACCGGCTATTAAGGGGAGAGGTTGAGCGACCGCTGTTAGATCCAGACCGCTTATTCCTACGTGAAGCGGAATTCTTTACCGAAATCAAGAAGTTTAGCCGGTTATCCATTAACACGTCTCAGGAACCAGATAATTACTTTGAACCACTTCCTGATTTATCAATTAATCGTCGGCTTCAGGATCCTCTTGCCAACCTAAAACACTTCTTGACTGAACATAATAAAAGTGTGGTGTTAATTGCTGACAGTCCAGGAAGAAGAGAAACACTCAAAAACCTATTTCACGACCATTCGATAGCCACGGAAGATATCGATGAATGGAAGAATGAACTGCCTAGAAATGAAAGTCTGTTCATTTCGGTTGGGCTTTTAGATCATGGATTTATTCTAAAAGACAGCTCTCTAGCCATTATTACCGAATCCGAACTCTATCCGCAGCAAACCCGCGTCCGTAGTAAACGAGATCGAAAGACTTCGAGTGAGAATCTAGTTAGGGATTTATCTGAAATTCGTAAAGACGACCCGATCGTACATTTGCAACATGGTATTGGTCGATATAAAGAATTAATCATGCTAAACCTGGGTGAGGGAGATACGGAGTTTCTAACCATCGAATATGCGGATGGAGACATTCTATATGTGCCCGTATCTCAGCTTGAAATGATCAGTCGTTACTCTGGCGGACCGCCGGAGACTGCTCCGATACATCGTCTAGGGAGTGACAAGTGGGACAAAGCTAAAAAGAAAGCGGCAAAACAAATTAGAGATACTGCTGCAGAGCTATTGAATATTTACGCCCAACGCGCTTCAAAAAAAGGCTTAGCGAGGCGACTGGATAAAACGGGATACGCCTCTTTCTGTGAGGACTTCCCCTTCACAGTAACGATAGATCAACATCATGCTATCGAGGACACAATTGCTGACCTTCAATCTGACAAACCAATGGATCGACTCATCTGCGGTGACGTAGGTTTCGGAAAAACAGAAGTTGCACTGCGGGCCGCTTACGTAGCGGTATCAGATAATGCTCAAGTAGCGGTATTAGTACCTACAACGTTGTTAGCCGAGCAGCATTTTCAGACGTTCTCTGATCGTTTTGCCAATCTCCCGGTAGAAATTCGCGAACTCTCTCGCTTTAGAAGCAGAAAAGAAGTCACAGAAACAATAGATGGATTAAAAACCGGAAAAGTTGATATTGTCATCGGGACACACAAGTTATTATCAAAAGAGATTCAGTTTAATGATCTTGGCCTAGTCATAGTAGACGAAGAACATCGTTTCGGCGTCAGGCACAAAGAAGCCTTGAAATCGCTAAGGGCAGAGACAGACATCCTAACGCTAACAGCAACACCAATACCCAGAACGCTTGCAATGAGCATGGAAGGGTTACGGGATTTCTCGGTTATCACCACGCCTCCCGCAAAGAGACTATCAATCAAAACATTTGTGATGTCTTTCAATCGCGGAATGATTAGAGAGGCGGCCTTAAGAGAACTCAAGCGCGGTGGGCAAATTTATTATTTACACAACGAAGTAGACACAATTGAAAGAGAGCTCGAAAAACTAAGCGAAATCCTGCCAGAAGCTTCCATAAGAATCGCTCATGGGCAAATGCATGAACGAGACCTAGAGTTCGTCATGCGTGATTTTTACCAGGGGAGATTTAATATCTTACTGTGCACCACGATCATTGAAACAGGAATAGATATTCCAACTGCGAATACCATCATCATCAATCGCGCTGAAAAATTTGGCCTAGCCCAACTGCACCAGCTACGAGGGCGGGTCGGTAGATCGCACCATCAAGCCTATGCCTACCTAATGACAACTGACGGAGTTAAGTTAAAAGGTCCCGCAAAAAAGAGGCTTGAAGCGATACAACTCATGGAAAATCTCGGGTCTGGGTTTTTCCTTGCCATGCACGATCTTGAAATACGAGGAGCTGGCGAAGTACTCGGGGATTCGCAAAGCGGCGACCTACAAGAAATTGGTTTTCAACTTTATGTCGACATGCTTGACCGAGCCGTGCAATCCCTTAAATTAGGGAAAGAACCCAACATAGATATACAAATTCCACAAGGGACTGAAATCGTATTGCACACACCAACACTTCTAACGAATAACTATTGCCCAGATATTCACGAGCGCCTCATTATTTATAAAAGACTGGCAAATGCGTCAACTCAAACCCAGTTGGAAAAAATTGAAGAAGAATTAATCGACCGATTTGGATTGCTTCCCTCAGAAACAAAAGCATTATTGGCTTCGCATAAACTTCGTATTGTTGGGAAAATTTTAGGTATTTCTAAAATAGACTCTGCCCCCAATAAAACCAGTATTGCATTTCACACTGACCCACTCGTAGATCCTATGGCGATAATAGAACTGGTACAGAAAAGGAATGATATCCGGTTTTCCGGCCCTAGCAAGCTTATTTGTGAACATGAAAATGTTGACTTAGCAGAAGAGCGTGTAAGGTATCTACAAGATATTTTGTCTGGGCTGACTCAACCTTCAGCCTAAACGTATCGTAACAAGACTAATCCCACCGACCGTCTCGTATCAAGATGTTGTCATTTTCTATTTTTATTGGGAACGTTGCTGTAGCCTCCCATGCTGGCGCACTCAGAGCTTCACCGGTTTTAACCGAGAATCTCGCTCCATGACGAGGGCAGACTACTTCATCGCCCTCCAATGGACAACCACTTAAGATCGCCCCATCATGCGTACACATGTCCTCAATTGCAAAGAACTGCCCATCCAGGTTATATATAACGACAATAGTTCCGTCGAGATCTGTTTGATACCATTTGCCCAATTGAATATCGGTCACTGAACATACTTTTTGCCAATCACTCATAACCGTCAACGCCCGCTTCTAACCCATTGAGACCCGGCTTATACCGCTATAACGTCGATGTTAGGATCGATTTCCCTTACTAAACTGGTAATGCCAGCGAGCGTTCCAGATAAGGAACTGGGGCAGCTACCACATGCACCCTGATAATGGACACTCAAAACGTTATCCTCTAAGCCTACAACATAGAGATCACCGCCATCACTTTGAAGGTAGGGCCTTACGCGGTCATCTAGCAATTCATTGATTTGCACAAGCTGAGCCCGTTCCGTTTCGGAAAGACTGGATTCATCTGTTTGAAGCCATGTGGCAGTTTTCGATGCTTCCTCCGAAACCTGAGTTGCAACAGGGGCCAAACGAATTGGTTCGGCCAAAGAGCGCATCAAATCTTTCCAATCAGCACTGCCGTCTTGCGTCACCGTAATCCAATTATCAACATAAAAAACAGATACCACACTCTCTATTTGAAACAAATTAGACGCAAGTTCATCCCCAATCGCTTCTTCCGCTGACTCATATGACTTGGCCACACCATAGGTTATAGGTTCTTTGAGTACGAATTTCCTAGCGTTTGGATTCGGCGTAACTTCTAAGTCGGCAATTTTAGGCATAATTTTTTTACTTAAGTTTTTTGGGTTCCGGAACCGGGTACAGGATCTTGATCACCTTCTGTGGAAGCTTCATCTTTCGAGTTGATTGCTGCTGTTAACGTGTGCCAAGGTAACATCGCACATTTAACCCGTGAAGGTAGGTCACGAATACCCGAGAAAACAGTAAGGCTCCCAAGCTCTTTTGCCTCATCGGCTTCACCGGGCCCAGTAGTCAACGACCGAAACTGTTCGGTCAATGCAATCGCATCGGCGAAGGCCTTACCCTTAACCTTAGTAGTCATCATCGAACCTGAAGACATACAGATGGCGCAGCTTTCGCCCTCATACTGTATGTCCTCTATTTTTTCGTCAACCACAGTCATGCTCACCCAAAGGTGATCACCGCACAAGGGATTAATACCCTCAGCTTTATGTGTTGGATTTGGAATCATTCCCCAGTTTCGTGGCTTCTTACAATGATCAAGGATCACCTCTTGGTATATTTGTTTGGAACTCATATTAATAATATCCTAGCTGAATATTTTCTGTGCGTTACGGATGGCGGCAACGAGCTTGTCCACATCATCGATCGTATTGTACAAATAGAAAGAAGCACGTGTCGTTGCAGGAACCTTATATCGCTGCATAACTGGTTGCGCGCAATGATGTCCTGTACGTACAGCCACACCATCGTCATTAAGTAAAGTGCCGACGTCATGAGCATGCACGCCTTTAATATTAAAGGAAATGACTGCGGCCTTATTAGGAGCAGTACCATAAAAAGTTATATCCTTAATGTTCGACAATGCCTCTGTCGCATACTTGGTCAATACTTTTTCATAGCGCTCAATGCTATCAAGGCCAATCGCCTCTAAATACTCTATTGCCTTACCAAGACCAAGTGCCGATACGATTGGAGGCGTGCCTGCTTCAAATTTTGCGGGAATATCAGCATAAGTTGTCTTCTCGAAGGTGACCGAAAGAATCATATCTCCCCCACCTTCATACGGATCCATTCGCTCCAACCAATGACGCTTACCGTAAAGAATGCCGACTCCGGTTGGACCACACAACTTATGCCCAGAAAAAACATAAAAATCGCAGCCAAGATCTTGAACATCCACTTTCATATGAGGTGCCCCTTGAGCACCATCAACCAAAACCGGAATCTCTCTCGCATGCGCAAGAGCAACCATATCTTTAATAGGATTAATAGTCCCCAAAACATTCGAGACATGAGTCACCGCAACTAATTTTGTTTTATCGGACAACAAACGTCCGTATACCTCTAAATCCAATTCTCCAATATCACTGATTGGAATGACTTTCAACGTTGCGCCAACTTCGTCACACAATTGCTGCCAAGGAACGATGTTCGAATGGTGCTCCATATGGGACACAATGATTTCATCTCCAGCATGAACGAACTTACGCCCATAAGCATGCGCAACCAAATTAATCGCATGTGTTGTGCCCTTAGTGAATATAATTTCTGAGGTATCCGCCACATTTAAAAAACTTGCGACCGTTGTCCTTACCGCCTCATAAGCCATCGTCGCCTGTTCTGAGAGTTGATAAACACCACGGTGAATGTTGGCATGTTCATACTGATGGTAATGATTGATACGATCAATCACTGACTGAGGCATTTGCGCACTCGCACCGCTATCCAAATATACTAAAGGATTGTTATTTACTGACGTCGATAAGACAGGAAAGTCCCGTCGGATGCGCTCAACATCGAATTCAACCATATCATTATCTCTCTCTTTTTTGCCCATCTAGATATACTCTAATGCTCTCATATTTTTGTTTGGTCTCGAATATAACTTTCTATAACTGCACCTAAAGACTTAATCGGCAAATCTTCAATCACCTCTTTGGCAAAGGCATAATTGAGTAGATTGCGTGCTAAATCATCATCGAGGCCACGAGACTTCAGATAGAACAATTCATCTTCGCTCACCTGCCCGACAGTTGCACCATGTGCACACTTAACATCATCGGCAAATATTTCTAATTCAGGCTTGGTGTCAACTGACGCTCGAGCGCTAAGCAATAAATTCCGATTTTGTTGGCTGGAATTCGTTTGCTGCGCCCCTTTATGAACCTTTACCTTACCGTTAAAAACAACCTTAGATCGATCTCCAGCAATGGTTTTATGAACCTGTATTGACTGCCCATGAGGTTTTGTATGTTCGATACATGAATGCATATCAACTATTCGCTTGTCGTGTCCAAGCGCCAAACCTTTAATTGCAATATGACCGCCATCTTCACGCTGTCGCGTGACCAAATTATGTCTCGATACCGCCGCTCCAACACTGACCGACCAGTTTTGATACGAAGCGCCTTGATCTATGCCTACATGCGTATGAGCAATATGGTAAGCACTGTCATCATCACGTTGAAACTTGACATGTATGACCTGTGATTCAGCTGCCAGTGATAACTCAGACACAGCATTGGTCATATATCCAAAACCGCCTATACCAATATAATCCTCTAGAATACATACTCGTGCCTGCTCTTCGGCGATGAGGAGCAATCGTGGATGATTGAAGGTATGTTTACCTGTGCTGATATTTAAAACGTGGATAGTTTCAAAAGAACTGCCATTAGAATCCGCATGAATCACGACAACATCTTTAAATAGCGCGGTATTCATTTCGCAAAATCCACTGACCCCATCACCTTCTAGGCTATTTAATCGACTCTTTACAGATACCTTTAGTTGAGCATCGTTCAGTGCTGACGCAAGATTACAAACTCGAATTTTAGTTTGGGCAGTGCTTAAAGTACTCAATGCGGGGGAGTAAACGCCATTCACCAGAACAACAGCACTACTGGCTTCTGGAATCAAAAATGATTTCACCACCGATGCGTCAATAGGTGTGTCAAGCGCTGAGGGAGTGAGAGTGCTTTTATATAGCCCTGTCAAATCCGTGAAACGCCACTCCTCCTCCGAAGTTGTCGGCAGTGGGCACTTTTCAAGATGTGCACGAGCGTCTAACTGATAGCTTTTTAACCAATCTTCTGTTGAATACTCAACGTTAGCCCCATCCGCCTTCAACAAAGAGGCTGTAAACTCAACCGAATGCTGCCTCATGCTGCTTTAGAACGGTTTTCGTCCAGAACCCACTCATATCCTCGAGACTCAAGCTCATGCGCTAAAGACTTGTCCCCAGTCTTAATCACACGCCCACCATCCACAACATGAATGAAATCCGGTTCGATGTAATTAAGCAGTCTCTGGTAATGAGTCACAAGAACTACAGCATCGCTGTCACCGTGCAGCGTATTCACACCATTTGCAATAACCCTTAAAGCATCAATATCTAACCCGGAATCAGTTTCATCTAATATGGCGAGAGTGGGTTCTAAAATCGCCATTTGAAGGATTTCATTTCTTTTCTTTTCACCACCCGAAAACCCATCGTTCAAACTGCGCTCCAAAAAGCTCGCATCCATGCCAAGAAGGCTCAATTTACTCTGAATAAAGTCATCAAACTCAAGTGGGTCCAGTTCGTCTTTACCCCTTGCGCCCTGAACGGTGTTGTATGCCAACCTCAAAAATGAACCATTTGTGACACCGGGAACCTCGACGGGATACTGAAACCCAAGAAAAATACCCAGTTTCGCTCGCTCATCGGGCTCTAAGTCCATCAAACTTTGCCCCTTAAACTCTAAAGTACCACCATCAACCTTATAAGAAGGATGTCCGGCTAAGACCTTAGAAAAGGTGCTTTTTCCAGAGCCATTAGGCCCCATGATTGCGTGTATTTCACCAGCTTTAACAGTTATATCAAAACCCTTGAGTATTTGAGTGCCATCAATACTAGCGACGAGGTTATGTACGCTTAGGATCGTTTCTGCATTCTTTATAATCATCCAACACTTCCTTCCAGTTTTAGGCCGAGTAATTTTGTTGCCTCGACCGCGAACTCCATGGGCAAGTGCATAAATACATCTCTGACGAATCCATTAATAATCATAGAAACAGCTTCTTCAGAACCGATACCTCGACTCAAAAAATAAAACAACTGCTCTTCACCAATTTTTGACGTGCTTGCCTCATGCTCTACGGTCGCGCTCTTGTTGGCGACCTCAATGTAAGGGAATGTGTTGGCACAAGAAAGATCGCCAATCAACATAGAGTCGCATTGAGAATAGTTACGAGCGCCATCGGCTTTGGGTGACACCTTCACCAAACCACGATAACTATTATTAGATTTTCCCGCTGAAATACCCTTACTGATAATGCGGCTGCGCGTATTCTTGCCAATATGGAACATCTTTGTTCCAGTATCAGCCTGCTGCATGTGATTAGTAAGCGCTACGGAGTAAAACTCACCCACCGAATTATCGCCAAGAAGAACACACGAGGGGTATTTCCAAGTCACCGCTGATCCAGTCTCCACTTGGGTCCAAGATATCTTCGAGTTTTTACCTTTGCACAATCCGCGCTTAGTCACAAAATTAAAGATACCACCAACGCCATTTTCATCTCCGGCATACCAATTTTGCACAGTGGAATACTTAATATCCGCATCATCAAGAGCAATGAGCTCAACCACCGCCGCATGCAATTGATTCGTATCAAATTGAGGTGCGGTGCAGCCCTCTAGGTAACAGACCTGACTGCCCTCTTCTGCGACAATCAGAGTCCTTTCAAACTGACCCGAGTCCTGAGTATTGATGCGAAAATAAGTCGACAGATCCATCGGACACTTCACACCTTTGGGGATGTAACAAAACGAACCGTCCGTAAAAACCGCTGAATTTAATGCAGAATAAAAATTATCGGTATAAGGAACAACGCTGCCAAGGTACTTCTTAATCAGATCTGGATGGTCTCTGACCGCCTCCGAGAACGAGCAAAATATGATCCCGTATTCCGCTAACTTTTCTTTATAGGTGGTCGTTACAGACACACTATCAAAAACAACATCCACAGCAACGCCTGCCAAAGCCGCGCGCTCATTCATAGGAATGCCAAGCTTCTCAAAAGTTTTTAACAACTCTGGGTCGACCTCATCCATGGACTTTTTGGTCGTCTTAGACTTCGGTGCCGAGTAATAAATTATGTCCTGAAAATCAATTTTTGGATATGTCACGTTTGGCCATTTCGGCTCTGTCATCGTCAACCAATGACGGTAAGCATTGAGACGGAACTCTAACAACCAATCTGGCTCATTCTTCTTACTCGATATCGTGCGAATAACATCTTCGCTCAGACCACGAGCCATTGAATCTGTCTCGATTTCCGTGTGAAATCCAGCCTTGTAAGGCTGATTCAAAATGTTATCAATTGCTGTACTCATATTGTTAAGACACCATCAGTTGTTTTCGTCAATCGTAAAACTCTCACCACAACCACAAGTCGCAGCAGCCTTAGGGTTTTCAACTTTAAATAATTCGTTTAAACCCTTTCTTTCAAAATCAAGGATTGAGCCATCTAAAAACACAAGGTCAGTTTTTTTTACAAGCAACTTCACATTTTTTGACTCAAACACCTCTTCGTCTGCAGCGATCTCGGAAGCTCGCTCGAAGGTATAACTCAGCCCAGAACATCCAACCGTCTTAACCCCAAACCTCAAACCAACCCCTCCTTCTTTATCTAAGGATCGTTGAATATGAATCGCTGCTTTTTGTGTAATCTGTATCGACATAATTAATATGACCTAACCTGTAAGTGAAACTAATTCTTTTAAACGCGAAACGATTAACTCTAAAGCTGCACTAAACCCGTCGCACTCTTCTACTACATTATCCATTCCAAGACTGAGACGCACAGCACCATGCGCTAGTTCCTCTGAAACCGCCATCGCCTTCAGAGTTACGCTAGAACCACTCCCATGACTCGAGCACGCAGCGCCGCTTGCGACTGCAAAACCAAGCTTATTCAGCTCCATAACAAGCGTTTCACCCTGTATGCCTGGAATTGAGAAATAGGATGTATTACTCAAACGTGGTGAACCTAAACCATGGATAACAGCTCCGATACGAATAAGCTGAGCCTCTATTTTATCTCGCAACACACTCACATATGATCCGTAGCCACTTAGATTGGACGCAGCTAATTCAGCTGCCACACCAAAACCAACGATCGACGCAACATTTTCAGTGCCTGATCTAAGCCCAAATTCATGCCCGCCGCCTTTAATAAAAGCATCGATCGGTAATTTTTTATCTACAATCAACGCCCCAATACCCTTTGGGCCATTGATCTTATGAGCCGAAAGACTCATTGCATGAACACCGCTATCACCAAAGTTACAGTGAATTTTACCCAATGCTTGAATAGCATCTGTATGCATCCAACCCCCGCTACTTTTCACTAGAGAAGCCAGTTCAGCAACAGGTTGAATTACACCCGTTTCGTTATTAACCATCATCACAGATACCAAAGAATCTCTACTGATCAAGTCTGCCGACAATTGGTCTTTATCTACAATACCCTTTGCAGACACCGGAATTAAATCGACTGTCCAGCCCAGTCTGCTTAAATGTCTAGCTGGCACCATAACGCAGGGATGCTCAATCGAACTGACTAACACTCTGCCTGGCGGCAAGTAGGATGCCATCCCACTAATAAACATATTATTTGACTCAGTTCCGCCAGAAGTGAAGATCACCTGGGAGGGCTGAACACCAACAAGTCCAGCAATTTTCTCTCTTGACTCATTGATTGCCGATCGAGCAATTGTTCCCAGATTATGTCGACTCGATGCGTTTCCATACTGATGTTGAAAGTACGGCAACATCGCACCAAGCACCGAATCAGCCACTCTCGTGGTGGAATTATGGTCCAAATACACTTGTATCAATTTCTTTTCTCGAACTTAACTGGCTGAATACCCTTCATCTTAAAAAGTCGCCTTTCTACTAAGTCAGAAAGTCTTACAGTATCCATATAATCGAAAATATGCTCATTCAATCCTGTCCATAAATCATGGGTAATACACTCTTTATCATCCTTACAATTTTTCAAACCACCGCATTGGGTAGCATCAACTATTTCATCAACTGCCCTTATTATTTCACCAACGGTGATCGATGTAATGGGCTGATTGATCCGATAACCCCCGCCAGGACCACGCACGCTTGTGACAAGTGAGCTTCGCCTCAGCTTTCCAAATAGCTGTTCAAGATACGATAAAGATATACGCTGACGCTCACTGATATCGCCTAGCGTTACAGGCTTTACCCCCTCTTGCAGGGCAATGTCCATCATTGCGGTAACCGCAAAGCGTCCTTTTGTCGTTAATCTCATTGATTGAACCCTCCCAAGGGCCGGGATTTTTGATTACACACGTTAACCTTATCTGATCTAAAACTTGACGCTAATTGTAAAGTTCCCGACTAATTTAGTCAACTATTGGGCAGACTTACCTTTACCCGAAAGTTTTTGTGAGTCCACGTACTTCGACACATCAACACCCAGTTTTTCAAGTTCGGCGAGAATGAACTGGAGACGCGCATCAATATATTCCGAATGTTTAAGTACACCATGGACGGCCTTGACCAAGGGGTCATTCACATCCCCGCCTAGCCCATATAAGGAGAATCCAGGATGCGCACCGCTTTCATGACCCGTCTTCTCACCCGCCTCAGCAATTCTTGCTGGTATCCCTATCGCTGTAGCACCATTTGGTACGTCACGAACAACAACAGCGTTAGAGCCGATCTTAGCGTTCGCCCCTATCGTAACTGGCCCCAGCACCTTAGCGCCGGCCCCGATAACAACCCCGTCACCAAGCGTAGGGTGCCGCTTGCCTTTATCCCATGTGGTCCCACCAAGTGTTACGCCATGGTACAAGGTGCAATCATCACCAATAATTGAGGTCTCTCCAATAACCACGCCCATCCCATGATCAATAAAAAACCGACGCCCGATAGTCGCCCCAGGATGAATTTCAATTCCCGTCAACCATCGACCAATTGCAGATAACCAACGTGCAAACCATCGAAAACCAACGCGCCATAAAAAGTTAGCGAGACGATGGAACAACATCGCATGGAATCCCGGATAGCAAGTCACGACCTCCCACGTCGTTCGCGCAGCTGGATCGCGATCAAAGACAATTCGAATTTCTTCACGTATTCGACCAAACATTATTTTTCCTAAATTTCGATTTGATCCCGATTCTACAGCGCTTTTTTCTCAACTGCGCTGAGGAAACCTCTTAAGATATTGAGCTCATCTTTTTCCAACTCTCCCCGCGCGATCAATCTTCGCAAACGCTGCATCACCCGACCTGGTGTTTTCAAATTCAGAAAGCCAACGTCGATCAGCACTTTTTCGAAGTGCGCAATTAAACGCTCCGTTTCTTCATGTGTGGCACGCGCCACGAGCTTCCCGTCATCAGGCAAGATGACGTGATCGAGGCTAATCACCTTGAGTTCATAAGCAAACACCTGCACTGCCTGGGCTAAATTAAGAGACGAATAATCAGCGTTGCATGGGATAGTTGATACCACGTTGCACTTAGTAGCGTCTTGAATGGTTAAGCCCGTTCGCTCAGGACCAAACACTATCGCGACATCCCCCTCATCTGTTTTACGCATCAACGAGCTAGCCACCTCCCTAGGAGACCAAATCTGGTGACTCAAATCGCGATGCCTTGCTGTAGAAGCAATCGAAAATATTGTTCCGGTCAACGCCTCATCAAGAGTGTCGCAAACCGAGGCGGCATCCAAAATATCAGCGGCACCAACCGCCAGGGCTGTCGCTTCCGCATGCGGAAATGATTTTGGCGTCACTAAGTACAAACGGGTCAAGCCCATCGTCTTCATTGCCCGAGCAGCAGATCCAATATTGCCAGGATGACTGGGGCAGACAAGAATAATTCTCACTCGATCAAGCATGGCAGTCAGTGTACTATTTACTGGAGAAACAGTTTTATGCACCCCTTAGCGCAGATGCGAACGTTACGAACTGCGCTAGTTTAATTTAGAATAGCACTTTCGTTCTTTAAACAGACTCAAGAGACCACTATGAATCCCATGTTAGGCTTTGCGGTCAAAGCCGCACGGCGCGCCGGAGATATTATTAATCGCGCCGCCGAAAACATAGAGCAATTAAAAATAAAGCATAAAACTTTAAATGATCTTGTCAGCGAAGTAGATCATGCGGCAGAAGCAGCAATCATTAGCTCCTTACAAAAAGTTTATCCGAATCACGCATTTTTAGCGGAGGAATCGGGAAGAACTGGAGAATCTGATTATGAATGGATCATTGACCCGCTCGATGGGACAACAAACTTCTTGCATGGTTTCCCTGTTTATGCGGTCTCAATAGCTCTGTCCTATAAAAAACAATTGCAAGTTGCAGTTGTTTACGACCCTTGTAGAAATGATCTGTATACCGCAGCCAGGGGTGCTGGCGCCTACCTTAACGAAAAACGTATCCGCGTATCAAAAAGAGACAAGCTCATTGACTGTTTAATTGGCACCGGATTCCCGTTCAAGGCGAATTCAGACATTGACTCTTACACCGATATGTTTAAAACAATAGCATTGAAAACTGCAGGCATCAGAAGACCTGGTGCGGCCGCACTAGACCTCGCTAACGTTGCTGCCGGACGATTAGATGGCTTCTGGGAAATAGGATTATCGCCTTGGGATATGGCGGCAGGAGCACTGCTCATTAAAGAGGCTGGTGGCCTAGTGGGTGACCTAGAGGGCGAAGATCAGTTCTTAGACAGCGGAAGAATTGTTGCTGGAAACCCCAAAATTTTTGTTCAACTATTGTCTGCGCTTAGACCCCACACTCAAAAGGATGAAAGTTAAAAAATGCTTTAACTCAACTGTTTTGAGTTTATGGCAGGATAGATGTTTAGAGCAGTCGATTTTATTGACATCCACATATGAGCCTGCGACGAGCAATGTGTTCTTAATTTCTCATGACTAAGATCCAAACAAACAGCATCGAGCAAAGCGTTTCAAATAAGTCTGCACACGACACTACGCATACGCCTATGATGCGACAGTATCTGGGCATCAAATCAGAACATAGAGATAAGCTGCTGTTCTACCGGATGGGGGACTTCTACGAACTATTTTTCGAAGATGCAGAACGTGCCTCAAAACTACTCGGCATCACTTTAACGTCCCGAGGCAGCTCAGCTGGAGAGCCCATAAAAATGGCAGGCGTGCCACATCACGCTGCAGAACAATATCTCGCCAAACTCGTTAAATCTGGGGAATCAATCGCCATTTGCGAACAGATTGGAGACCCAGCCACCTCTAAAGGCCCGGTCGATCGGAAGGTCGTTAGAATAGTTACTCCTGGCACGCTATCAGACGCCGCACTCCTTCCTGACAAACAGGAGAATTACGTCTTGAGTTTTTATCATAAAGATAACGATTGGGGTGTCGCTTGGATGTCCATATCATCTGGACAATTGAAGATCAAACAAGGTAGCAATCTATCCATACTGAATGAAATAGCTAGACTGCAACCCTCTGAAATCATTGCGCCGGAAGGGGCCACATTCCAGGGACTAAGCCAAACTAAAATCAGAATTCAAAGACTGCCCACATGGCACTTCGACGAGGAAGTAGCAAAAAGATCGCTATGCGAACACCTTAAGGTTCGCGACTTACGTGGTTTCGGGTGCGAAGAGTCCACATGCGCAATCTCAGCGGCCGGCGCGCTTCTAACCTATGCACAAAGCACACAGTCAGAGCCACTATCACACATCACTGCAATACAGGTTGAACGCGAAAACGATTTCATCCAACTCGATGTCTCAACACGTAAAAATCTCGAGATTAATACCACGCTTCAAGGTGAGGCCAGCCCCACCTTGCTATCAACATTTGACAAATCGGCATCCAGCATGGGCGCACGATGGATACAACACACACTCAATCATCCATTATTTAATCACGATGACATAAACGAACGCCTCTCCTCGGTCACTTGGCTTACTGATCAGAAAAACCAGGCAGCATTAACAACAATGCGTCAAATTTTTGCATCGATGTCGGATATCGAACGAATTAATGCTCGAATCACGCTTAAAAGTGCTCGACCAAGAGATCTATCTGGGTTAAGACAGACGTTACAAGTAATCCCAAAGTTGCAAGCACTAATAAATGCCCCAGATTTTGCTCTGCTTTCTTCGTTATCTAGAGATCTTGCCCATAACACAGAAATTGCCACACAACTTGAAAAAGCCATCCTTCCCGAACCCGCCAACATATTGACCGAGGGTGGTGTTATCAACGATGGGTTCGACTCGGAACTCGATACACTTAGATCCATACAAAATGATTGCGGCACTTTTTTAATCGAACTCGAGCAACGAGAAAAACAAAACACCGGAATTTCAAACTTAAAGGTCGAGTTCAATCGTGTCCATGGGTTTTATATCGAAGTATCGAAAGCCAATGCTGGAGCCGTACCAGAGACCTACAGACGACGCCAAACGCTCAAGAACGCTGAGCGCTTCATCACACCAGAGCTTAAAGAATTTGAAGACAAGGCGTTGTCCGCGAGAGATCGCGCATTAAAACGTGAGAAATACCTCTACGAGGCGCTCATCGAAACCCTACAACAACATCGAGATGAAATTCAAAAAGTAGCAAGAGCCATTGCTCAACTTGACGGGCTAGGCAGCTTTGCTCAAATTGCCTTGGAACGAAACTACGTGCGCCCAAAACTCGTCGAAAATAACGAAATCACCATCACAAACGGCCGCCATCCAGTAGTGGAAACACAGATTGATAATTTCATTGCGAACAATCTTGAGATCAATGCGCGTCACAAAATGCTGGTCATTACCGGACCAAACATGGGCGGGAAATCGACCTATATGCGCCAATGTGCTTTAATCGTCCTTCTTGCTCACGTCGGCAGCTTTGTCCCTGCCGAAGCCGCATTGATCGGCCGAGTCGATCAAATTTTTACCCGTATCGGAGCCTCTGACAATCTCTCAGGAGGACAATCCACATTCATGGTCGAGATGTCAGAAGCAGCAAATATTCTTAATAATGCCACGGAAAATAGTCTGGTACTCATGGATGAAATTGGTCGCGGAACCTCGACTTACGACGGACTTGCTCTGGCACTTTCAATCGCAAGGTATCTCGCAAAAACCAATCGAAGCCTCACGCTGTTTGCCACGCATTACTTTGAATTAACGGCCTTGTCCGAAGAAATATCAGAAGTAAGCAATATTCATGTATCCGCGGTTGAGTACAAAGACGACATTGTATTTTTGCACAGCATTGCGGATGGGCCTGCCTCACGAAGCTACGGAATACAGGTTGCTCAGCTTGCAGGAGTCCCTAAGGAAATAGTCCATGCGGCGAAACGTGAGCTCAAACTTTTAGAGTCCAAAGTGAACACAATTCAACCAGACCTATTCAACAGAATAGAACCTCAGACGCAAGAGTTAGAGAAGATCAATCCGATTACGAAACGTCTTTCTTCGATCAAACCTGATGAGTTAACACCCAAGCAAGCTCTCGATCTAATCTATGAGCTCCACCAGTTGCAGAACAATAGTGACAATTAAAACGCGCACTCTTTTATTACATGAATGACGGCTAAGTGCCACAAAACGTCACGTACGGACTAGCACTTAACGCCGCAGGAACCGCATAACCGCCCATTCCAATATGGTCACGATACGGTTCCGAAAGCAAAGCGAGCATAGTTCTGAAGGGCTCAAGATCATTACGACTCACTGCCGCATCTAATGCTTCCTCAACCTTATGATTTCGAGGGATATAAGCGGGATTCACACCATTCATACTGGTCGCACACTGCTCTGGAGTCAGCCCCTCACGACCAACCCTTTTTATCCAGAGCGTTAACCATTCCGTCACCATTGATGAATCGATAAATTGAGCCTTGAACTTTGAATCATCCCCCAAGACCGCTGACGCTAGGTGACGAAACACGAGAGTAAAATCCCCTTGCCCCTGGTGCATTAAGTGCAGTAATTGCTTAACGAGCTCCTGGTCACCCTGTTCGGCCCTAACCAATCCAAGTTTCGCGCGCATATTTGAAAGCCAATATTGTTCATACCAAACATTAAATGTGTCGAGCTCTTCAACAAACCTTTGTATGACCTGCTCCTCATCCTCTTCATAGAGCGGTATAAGCGCCTTTCCCAGTTGGGCTAAATTCCACTGACCAATTTTTGGCTGATTCTCATAAGCATAGCGCCCGTACTCATCAATAGAGCTGAAGACAGTAGACGGAGCATACCGATCCACAAAAGCGCAGGGGCCGTAATCAATCGTTTCACCAGAAATAGTCATATTGTCTGTATTCATGACACCGTGAACGAATCCGACGCTCATCCAATCTGCAATCAGTTTCGCTTGCTTACGCAGTACCGATTTAAAAAAATCTAGATACTTGTCATCCCCACTGCTAACCTCAGGGAAATGTCTCGCTATGGCATAGTCCGCCAAACGTTTAACTTGATCCCATTCCCCTCTAGCCGCGAAATACTCAAAAGTGCCAACCCGAATATGACTGGCCGAAACACGAGTCAGCACA
The DNA here is from genome assembly GCA_002367635.1 of Betaproteobacteria bacterium UBA3031. Classification (GTDB taxonomy): domain Bacteria; phylum Pseudomonadota; class Gammaproteobacteria; order Burkholderiales; family Eutrophovitaceae; genus Eutrophovita. The sequence continues at coordinate 46,473 of DFDI01000044.1, forward strand.
GCACGCGGCTTGGGCTCTTCCCTTCGAATCCAATCCTCTGTACCCACAGCAGCTAACGCACGGGTGGTTGCAATCCCAAACGCATGCATCGTCTCACTGACCAAATATTCTCTAAGTACTGGTCCCAGTGCTGCCTTGCCATCACCACTACGAGAAAATGGCGTTCTTCCAGATCCCTTTAATTGAACATCCCGTCGCCTACCATTCGTATCAACCACCTCACCGATGAGCAATGCACGTCCATCACCCAGTTGGGGGGTAAACATACCAAACTGATGGCCTGCGTATACTAGAGCGATGGGGCTGGCATTTTCCGGTAAATCATTGCCAGAAAACACAGATATACCAAATTCACCAAGAATCCCTTCATGATCCAAGCCGAGCTCATTCGCAAGAGATGCATTAAACTGGAGCAGCTTGGGTGATGAGCATTTCTCAGGGAGACAGTGCTGATAAAACCCTTCTAACTCTTCCGCAAAAGAATGGCTGAAATGAATAGTCAACTTAGTTCGCCCTGAAGCATCGAAGCGCCGTATTTATGGTGCTGCTTAATAGCAAAAAATGTAGTGTAAAAATACCCTGGAGTATTTTCTTTTGTACTTTTCACAGCCTCGAATGATAAATACTCAGATGGAGCACCCATCATCATTTGGCGGCTTTTAGCGCTTTTATTTTGTCAGAGAGCTGGACAATCGCCAAAGCATAATTGTTGCTCGGGTTATAACGGGTGATCACATAAAAATTCTTTAAAGACATCCAATACTCAATCCCATCATCACCTTCAAGCTGGAACAGCCCAACAGGCGTATCGTCCTTAAGGTCAAATTGGTCCTCCAACCCTACATTTTTGAGCTCGCCGTAGGTCCGATTTGGTTTTGATTTCCCAGTCAAATCACTAAGGCTGTCAGGTGCCGCAGTACTTACTTCAAAAACAATCGGCTCCCCTCTCTTCCATCCATGCCTCTTCAAATAATTGCTCGCGCTACCAATTGCATCATCCACACTATTCTCCAAATCAGCCATTCCATCGCCATCAAAATCAATGGCATATTCTCGATAGCTCGAAGGCATAAACTGCGCGATCCCAATGGCTCCTGCGAATGAACCTTTTATGGTATCGGCGCTGATGTTGTTTTCGCGCGCTAACAACAAAAACTCCTCGAATTCCTTTAAGAAGTATTTGTTGCGACGTTCTCCATAAAATCCTAACGAATAAAATGCATCAAGAATTCTAAACTCACCGGTGTAGGTGCCATAATTGGTTTCGATTCCAATTAAGGCCGTAATGATTTCTTGAGGAACACCGAAGCGCTCCTCAGCCCTTGCTAGAGTCGCCGCATTTTTTTTCCAAAATTTAACCCCTTCTTTCTCGCGGTACTCTGTGACATAGAGTTTTTTAAAGAAGCTCCATGGTTTAGCTGTCGCTGGCTTACCAAAGGCGTTTAAGATGCTGTCTTGCTTTTCAGCGATGCCAATTAATGCTTTGAGCTGTTCCTCAGAGAACTGGTGTTTAGCCACCATGTCTTGAATAAACTCTGAAACGCTATCATCAACACTATCACCATCGGCATATGCAGAAAAACCGAAAGAAAATGTCAATGCTGCCAACCCCACCAGCATCATGTTTTGAATTCGTAGCAATCGAATGATCCTCAATTTGGGCCTCATAACGTCATTAAAAATACAATTCAGTGCTTAAGGTACCGCACTATCTATTGTGATTTCAATATTGATTCCCGGACGCACCAGCATAGTCGACGACTCTAGGTCTCCACTGGCTCGAATAGCGTTACCCGATTTCGAAATACGCGCTCCCACAAGAAACTCTGAGAAGTCAGATAATTTCCGAGTAGGCATTAGCGAGAATGAATCATCAATTGCAAAAGTAAATGGCAATTGACTCACAGGAACCTTCATCGCCGCAATGGGCATCGGTGGGCCTTCAGTTGCTTTCGCGTAAATAAAGACCACATCTCCTGAATCCACTTGACTCAATAATTCGTTGGAGATTTTAACAATGCCTGAAACAATAGTACTGAATTCCTGCGGAGCCGAATCCTCGGCAGTTGGCTCGTCTACTCTCGCTTCCTGCCGAGACTGTACCAACCTGATTTTCGCTTCTGCGATACCCGATTGCAGCGTTTGGACTAATTGCTCATCAGCGATGTTTGCCTTCATCAACTGCGTCCAGCGATCAATTGCTAGTTGATAAGAACCCGATGCGAACGCTACTGTCCCACCAAGCGCAAGACCTTTCCCATGATTAGGATCAAGCTCTAGAGCCCGATTAATGAGCTCTGTAGGCTCTCCATTGAGATTGCCTCTAGCTGCTAAGCCCCTGGCCTCAGCGTAATCAACCAGAATCCCTGGGTCATTAGGCTCGAGTTGATAGGCTCGCTCCCACGCGTTAGCTGCCTCATCAAATTTATGCAGCGCTTGATACGTCCGAGCCAACATACCTAAAGCTTGCGTGTCACCTGGATTTTCCTCCAGATGTTCGATAACCTTTTCTGCCATAGACTCTAACTCAGTCTGATCAACCGGTTGATTCTGAGCCTCAAGGAAAGAAGCTACATCCTGCCCCTCATGACTGCCGATTACGCTGTATAGATAAAACGCAGAAACAGGAATCAGGACGACCACAATGATCGATACGAACTTCGCTAATCGACCGGACAGCATCGTCAACTGCGGTTCCTTAGCCACTTCTTCTACAACACGGCCTTCAATTTCCAATTTTGATAATTCATATTGTTCTGCAGAAAGGTTCCCAACACGTTGATCCTCCGCAAGTTCTTTGAGTTGATCACGCAACAAACGTAAATTAGTTTGAGATTGGGTATTAGACGACATCGCACGCGCTTTAAATATCGTTCTCAGAAAGACGAGCAGAACAACTAAACTTAATAACCCAGAAAATACAATAAATGATGACATTAGCAACTCGATCCTAATTAGTCTTTTAGTAATTCACGTGCACGCGCGGCATCTTCTGAACTTTGCGGCAAATCAATGCCTCTAGAGCGCCGACGAACGATTCTAACTGCCATCCAAAAAGCCAAGATCAACATCAGCAATGGGCCTATCCACAGTACCATAGTCGTCCCTTTCACTGGCGGATCATACAAAACAAAGTCACCATAGCGCTCAACCATAAAGTCTTTAATCTGGTGTTCATTCATGCCTTGGCGCAACATGTCTCTCACTTGGTTTTTTAGATCAATGGCCAACCCCGCATTTGAATCTGCAATAGTTTGGTTTTGACAGACCAAACATCGAAGCTCAACACTGATCGCCTTAACGCGCTCTTCGAGCTCGGGATCTTTTGCCAGTAGCGGCGCTTCTTCAGCAAAGGAAAGGTTACTAACCAGAAAAACCATTAGGACTGTTAGGCTGATTTTTTTAATCACTGACGCAACTCCTGGATCAACGGAAGAATATCTTCGGAAACGTCTGCCTGAGTCAAGGGACCAATTTTTTTGTATCGAATAATACCGCGACCGTCTATCAAAAATGTTTCGGGAACTCCGTAAACCCCGTAGTCAAGACCAACGCGCCCATCGATATCAAGCACTACCCGTTCATACGGATCGCCATGACGGTTAAGCCACTGCACTGCCGCTTGGGGTTTATCCTTATAATTAAATCCTAAAATAGGAATGTCAGAGGTTTTTGCAAAATTCACGAGGATCGGGTGTTCAACCAAACAAGGTCCACACCAGGAAGCGAACACATTAAGGAGCCACACTTTCCCTTCCATGTCTGAATTTGAAAGTCGCGCGTCAAACTCATTGAGTATCGGCAAAGTAAATTCTGGAGCAGCTTTTCCAATCAAAGGTGATGGCACTTCCTTTGGATTAAGCGATAAACCTTTCCAAAGGAATACGGTAATCCCAAAAAAAAGAAACAAGGGAATTAAAAATCTCGTAGCAGTCATAATTTTTGCGAAAAATGATTACCTCAAGATGAGGCAGTCTTCTCTCCGCGATTCTCCTCGTCCTGACTCGCCCTTCGATAGCGTCGATCGGAAACTGCCAGGACTCCACCGAGAGCCATCAAAAACGCGCCACCCCAAATCCAATCGACAAATGGTTTCAAATAGACACGAACCACCCAAGACCCGTCATTAAGCGGCTCTCCGAGCGAAATATAAAGATCTCTAGTGAAACCCGTGTCAATCGCGGCCTCAGTCATTGGCATTTGCTGCACGTTATACATTCTTTTTTGAGGGAACATCCTGTCGACTTCTTTACCGTCGACCAATATTGCCATGGAGCCTTCAACTCCGGTGTAATTTGGCCCCTTCAAATCTTTAAGTGCATCCAGGCGAATCGTATACTCACCGATTGTCACCGTATTACCAAGTGACATTTTGACGTCCTTCTCGACCTCATAACCATTCACGAGCGTAACACCAACAATAAACACGGCCACCCCCCAATGCGCGAACAACATACCGTAATAGGCATTTGGTATCGCAAGAAATGAACCTAATAACGTTCTGCCTTCTCCCGATGACATTTGCTTGAGTCTCGTCCACAAATTCACAAGTCCAGCTAAAGCAATCCAAGTGGCCATCAATAACCCAAAACTTACCAAGATGCTCCAATCCCCCATGGCGAAAGGCATCAATAGCGCCGATATCACCGCAATGGCAAAGGCCCATTTCAATTTCACGGCTAACTCTGGCACAGAGGATTTTTTCCATCGCGCAATCGGACCAATACCCATCAAGAACATAGCTGGCACCATAATCGGAACGAATACAGCGTCAAAATATGGCGGCCCTACCGAAATCTTGCCAAGTCCAAGGGCATCAAGAAATAAAGGATAAAGGGTGCCTAACAATACTGATGCTGCAGCAACGACAAGTAACACATTATTTGCGAGCAATGCCGACTCACGCGAAACCAAACTAAATCTACCTCCAAGCCCAACCTTAGGAGCTCTCCAAGCGAACAGGAGGAGAGATGAGCCCACCACGAACACTAAAAACCCAAGAATAAAAACTCCTCGCTCAGGATCTGTAGCGAAGGCGTGCACAGAGGTCAACACCCCAGACCGAACTAAAAACGTACCCAAAAGTGATAAAGAGAACGTGATAATCGCTAAAAGCACTGTCCAAACTTTAAAACTTCCACGCTTCTCCGTGACTAAGAGCGAATGCATAAGAGCAGTGCCGCAGAGCCAAGGCATAAACGAAGCGTTTTCCACTGGATCCCAGAACCACCAGCCACCCCAACCGAGCTCATAATAAGCCCACCAGGAACCCAGGGTAATGCCGACAGTGAGAAAGGCCCAGGCAACATTCGTCCAAGGACGAGACCAACGAGCCCAGGCTGAGTCCAGCCTGCCCGTGGTCAGCGTCGCAATGGCAAAGGCAAACGGCACCGCAAAACCCA
>DFDI01000047.1:0-5040 GCA_002367635.1 Betaproteobacteria bacterium UBA3031
CCTAAGAAAGGAAATGCACAATGCTTAAGAAACTATTGTTTTGGGCTACAACTCTAGGGCTTACAACGGCCGCAGGACCAAGTTTTGCAGAAGATACCCTCAGCGCTGGCGACACCAGCTGGATGATTGTGGCAACGGTGCTGGTTATTATGATGTCAATACCTGGCCTTGCTCTGTTTTACGGAGGACTCGTTCGAACTAAAAACATGCTGTCAGTTTTGATGCAGGTTTTTGCAATTGTCGCTCTGATGTCAATTTTATGGGCCATCGCAGGCTACAGCCTGGCATTTACGGAAGGCCCGTTTAACAGCATTATCGGCGGCTTCGACAAACTGTTTTTAGCTGGGATCACCCCTGACACACTTAGCGGGACGATTCCGGAGTACGTCTTCGTTACATTCCAGCTTACATTTGCCTGCATTACCCCCGCACTGATTATTGGTGCGTTCGCAGAGCGGATTAAATTCTCAGCCGTTCTTTGGTTTTCCGCACTTTGGCTCTTCGTGAGCTACATCCCAATTTGCCACATGGTATGGGGCGGCGGATACCTCGGATCTAAAGGGGCACTTGACTTTGCTGGAGGTACCGTAGTTCACATTAACGCGGCTATTGCTGGCTTGGTTATTTGCCTGGTGCTCGGCAAGCGTTTGGGGTACGGCAAAGAAGCTATGCCTCCACACAATCTGCCATTCACCATGGTCGGAGCCGCGCTGCTCTGGGTTGGTTGGTTTGGATTCAACGTTGGTAGTGAATTAGCTGCAGACGGCACGGCTGGATTAGTGCTCCTTACCACTCAATTATGTGCATCTGCCTCAGTACTTGGATGGCTATTCATTGAATGGATCACCAGAGGCAAGCCGACTATGTTGGGCGGAGCTTCGGGCGCAGTTGCTGGCCTCGTTGCAATCACTCCAGCGTGCGCATTCGTTGGACCGATGGGCGCAATCGTCTTAGGTCTCATCACCGGCATCGTTTGTTTCTTCGCTTGCACTAAGATCAAATCCGCATTCGGTTATGACGATTCATTGGATGTCTTCGGCGTACACGGCATTGGCGGAATCATCGGTGCTATTGGCGCAGGCATTTTGAGCGCACCAGAGTTTGGCGGAGTCGGCTACGGAGAAGGGGTTACTATGGGCTCTCAGGTCGCAATTCAAGTCGAAGGCGTGGTAATTACGATCCTTTGGAGTGGTATTGCCAGCTTTATCCTGATCAAGATCATCGACGCTATCATCGGTATCCGACCTACAGAGGACGAAGAGCGTGAAGGTTTAGATGCAACCTCACACGGGGAAGCCGCTTATCACAATTAAATACTTTTAAATTTTCATCTCCCCTTTTTGGGCGCCTTCATGGCGCCCTTTTTTATGAAAACCATAAAGTATATGTCTCCAACGCTCTGTTAGAATCTAATGCGATAATCACTTAAACACTCAATAAATAATCATTTCAAATGAAAGCCTTAGGTATCCAGTGAATTTACTTTTCGTACTTGATCCATTAGAGACACTCAAAATTGAGAAAGATACATCTTACGTAATGATGCGAGAGGCTCAGCGTCGCGGACATCAAATATGGGTGACAACGCAACGTGGCATTCGAAGCGCCGCGGGAAGAGTCGCGGTCAGAGCGCAACAGTTACTCTTGGATGAAATGCCCAACGCTTGGTATGAAGTCGTCGCGTCACAAGATTTATTTGCCTCCGACATTGATGGCGTCCTCATGCGGAAGGATCCGCCATTCGACATGGAATACATTTACACTACATATTTACTTGAGAGCCTTGAACAAGAGGGGTGCCGAGTATTCAATCGTCCAAAAAGCATTCGGGACTTCAATGAAAAACTCTCCATCACAAAATATCCACAATTCATCTCGCCAACTTTAGTGACTGCAGATAAGGCTTTGATACACGATTTCATTGTGGAACAAAATGAAGTTGTACTGAAACCCCTTGATGGTATGGGTGGGTCGTCTGTGTTTCGCTCAAGACCCAACGATCCGAATTTAGGAGTGATTATTGAAACACTCACCCAACTAGGGCAACGGACAATTATGGTCCAAAAATTTATTCCCGAAATCAGCGATGGCGACAAAAGAGTCTTGCTCATCGACGGAGAACCCGCACCCTACTCTCTCGCGCGGATACCTCAAGGGGCAGACCACCGCGGGAATTTAGCGGCAGGTGGGCGCGGTGTAGCTATGCTACTCACAGACCGAGAAAAAGAAATAGCAACGGCACTGGGTCACGAATTATCAGCGCGAGGATTGCTGTTGGTTGGGCTCGATATTATTGGCGGTTATCTCACCGAGATTAATGTCACTAGCCCGACCTGCATGCGTGAAATACAAGATCAGACAGGTTGTGATGTTCCGGGCATATTCATCGATGCGTTAGAAAAACACATTTTGCAGAAAGATAGATAGAAAGATCAAACGTATGGTTGGCATTTTATTAATCACACATGGTTCTCTTGGCCGAAGTCTTATCGACTGCGCCAAACACGTCATAGGAGACTCATTAAAAAATGTAGCCGCAGTTGGCATTGATGGGAACGGTTCGATCGAAAGCATGTCGAACAGAGCGATTAAAGCAATATCGAAAGTAGACGACGGCACAGGGGTTCTGGTACTCACCGACATGTACGGCGGAAGCCCAAGTAATATAGCGAAAAAGCTACTCCAAACAAACAATATTTACGGCATCTCAGGCGTTAATCTTCCAATGTTGATTCGTGTGCTGACCTATCGTGAAAAAGATTTGAAAACCCTCGTTAAAAAAGCCCTCTCTGGTGGCAGTGAGGGCATCATGCAGATACCGTTGAAATAATAGAGGCCCTCATATGCTTAGTGAAAAAATAGAGATTCTTAATCGATTAGGACTGCATGCTAGAGCGTCCGCAAAGTTGACACAGCTCGCCGGCCAATATCAATCAGAGATATGGCTCAGTCGTGATGGTAAACGCGTCAACGCAAAAAGCATTATGGGCGTAATGATGCTGGCGGCAGCAAAAGGCGTCCTCCTTGATGTGGAGGTCGACGGCTCAGACGAAGAAGAAGCCATAACCGCCATCAAAAATCTAGTCTTGGATTTATTCGGTGAGGGGCAGTAAATTGAAAGACGACATCATACGAAGTCAGTCCACAGGCAAAAAGTATAGGGGTGATAGGTGAGTTTTACGATGCATGGCACTGGGGTGTCAGGCGGCATCGCAATCGGACGCGCGCAACTTGCGTCCCATGTGCTTTTAGAGGTCGCTCATTACAGCATCCCAACAAACAAAATAAGAAATGAAAAAGCCCGATTCGATCGCGCCATTAAAAGTGTTAGTAAAGAACTAAAAAACTTAAAAAAACAAATAACTTCTGATATCCCGGAGGCCGAGTTTGAAGTTTTTGTTAATTTGCACAGAATGATCCTTGAGGACTCAACCGTCTCAGAGGCGCCAAAAAATATCATTGAGTCGATGAGCTGTAATGCGGAATGGGCCCTCAAAGTACAACTCGACCATTTACTTGAACAATTCTCCAAAATTGAGAATACCTATCTGCGCCAAAGGGAAGCAGATGTTCGTCAAGTTGCAGAAAGAATACTTAAAGCTTTACTCGGACGGCCTGGAGACAGCCCAACAAAAAACGTTGAAGAAAACACCATAATTGTTGCGCACGATTTATCCCCCACTGACGTCGTGCTTTTTAAGCAACACAAATTTGCAGGCTTCATTACTGACTTGGGTGGCGCCACATCGCACACGACAATTGTCGCCCGAAGTCTCAACATTCCATCTGTAGTCGCCCTGCATCAAGCTAGAACTCTAATTCGAGAAAACGAAATAATCATCGTAGATGGAACGGCCGGACTTATCATCGTTGACCCCGACGAGGTGATACTGAGCGAATATGAAGCTCTCCAAAAACAATGGTTACTAGAGCAGCAAAAACTTAAGCGAATACGGCGCAACCGAGCAACCACTATTGATGGTGCTGACATTGAGCTAAATGCAAATATAGAGCTACCTGAAGATGTCGCATCTGCGAAGGAAAATGGCGCGACAGGTGTTGGCTTATTCAGAACAGAATTCTTGTTCTTAAACCGTGGCGACCTCCCATCAGAAGACGAGCAATTTGAGGCTTACAGACAGGTTGTTCGCAACATGAAAAGTTCTTGCATCACGATTAGAACATTTGACTTAGGCGCCGACAAACAACCTGAAGGGTATACGCGTGTCGCGCCTAATCCGGCGCTGGGGCAACGCGCCATTAGACTCTGCCTCGCGGAGCCTCAGTTATTTCACCACCAATTAAGGGCGATACTTAGGGCATCTAACTACGGGAGAATTCGAATCTTAATTCCAATGCTCTCGAACGTTCGCGAAATCGACCAATCCTTGCGTCTGATTGCGGAAGCAAAGGAATCTCTCGACATCGGAGGTATCGCATATGATCGAAAAATAGAGATCGGAGGGATGATTGAGGTGCCGGCCGCGGCACTATCAATAAAGGCCTTTCTTAAAAAACTTGATTTCATATCGATTGGCACTAACGACTTAATTCAATATACATTAGCAATAGACCGCACTGATGACGCCGTAGCCCACCTCTATGACCCCATGCACCCAGCAATACTTCATCTGCTATCACACATCATTTCAGCCGCAAATCGTGCGAATAAATCAGTGGCTGTTTGTGGGGAGATCGCTGGAGACCCGTTGATCACACGCTTGCTATTAGGGATGGGTTTACGCACATTCTCAATGCATCCAGCTCATCTTTTGCCGGTCAAGCAAAAAATACTCACCTCAGATTTGAGAGAAGCAACCGTCATCACAAAAAAAATTCTGCAGACTCAAAATCCTGATCGGATTGAGTATCTGGTTCACAAACTTAATGCAAAAGGTTAATCCGCCTCATGCAAGTTGACTCGACTGACTTACGCAATCATCTCAAGAGTGGCTTAAGCAGGCTATATATTGTACATGGCGATGAGATGCTGCTTAATCTAGAGGCGACTGACTTAATCCGAAGCGCAGCAAAATCCAA
>DFDI01000047.1:5128-16002 GCA_002367635.1 Betaproteobacteria bacterium UBA3031
GGTTTTGAGGATCGCACCGTTCTTATAGCTGAAAATAGATTTGATTGGTCTAAGTTAAAAGAGCAGTCCCAATCAGTCTCATTATTCTCGTCAAAAAAAATTATCGATTTGCGCATCCCATCAGGAAAACCGGGGAAATTAGGTAGCGATGCACTTCAATCCTTCGCGCAATGTCTGCCTGAAAACACAGTCACGCTGATCGCCCTACCAGCACTTGATCGGAGTGGTCGCTCATCCAAGTGGTTCTCCGAATTGGGGAAGGCAGGAGTCTCAGTTGAGGTTAAAAAAGTCTATCGGGAACAGCTTCCTCGCTGGATCACACATCGACTAAAGCTTCAAAATCAAACGATAGAGCAGAGCGCCCTACAACTAATCGCGGAACGCGTCGAAGGAAATCTTATCGCAGCTCATCAGGAAATACTTAAGTTGGGTTTGTTGCTACCTGAAGGCCATCTTTCGGCAGAAGACGTCAGAAATGCCGTTGTAGACGTGGCTCGATTTGATCCGTTTGACCTAGGTCCCGCCATCCTTAATGGGGATAAAGCACTTTTAATAAGAATTCTACGCGGCCTGGAAAAAGAAGGTTTAGCTCCTCCACTCGTCTTATGGGTCATCGCAGAAGAAGCGAAAATTTTACTTCGCGTCAAGTGGGCATTAGGAGAAGGCCTCGACATGCGCTCAGCATGCGCCGATGCCGGAGCTTGGGGGTTGAGGCAAAAACTTATTTCAAATACAGTCCATAAACTCACACACGAGATGCTTCGAAACGCGGTTGTTCAAGCGTCAGAGATAGATAAACAGATAAAAGGATTGCAGCCTGGTAATTCATGGGCCAGTTTTTTAGCGCTCGGGCTCTCGATAATGCCGTCTAGGATTTAATGGAAAATTCTATTTACCTGTAAAATAGTTGGGTAGAACTAAATAGTTAGTTATGTACTCAAGCCACCACATGATCACCTTAGGCGAAACGGCTCGAAAAGCGAGCCGAATAATCGCCGCAGCAGACACGCAGACCAAAGACGCTGCGCTCATTGCTATTGCAGGCGAGCTTATCGCAAAGCAGTCAGATATTCTCGTGGCAAACCAAATGGATGTTCAGGAAGCAATCCAAAAGGGCCTCCCCGACGCCTTGATTGATCGGCTAACCCTATCGAGCGAAACCATATCGAACATGGCTGAAGGCCTCATTCAAATCTCCAAGCTACCTGACCCCATTGGTGAGATTAGCAACCTCCAATCAAGACCCTCAGGAATAAAAGTAGGGAAAATGCGGGTGCCTATTGGGGTCGTTGGCATTATTTACGAATCGAGACCCAACGTTACAGCTGATGCGGCAGGACTATGCTTGAAATCTGGAAACGCGGTCATCCTTAGAGGTGGCTCCGAATCGATTAACTCCAATAAAGCGATTGGAAAATGCCTATCGGCAGGATTAAATGCCTCTGGCCTTCCCCAAGGCATAGTTCAAGTTATAGAAACGACAGATCGGAATGTAGTGGGTCAACTCATAACCATGAAGGATTACATAGACGTCATAATCCCCAGAGGAGGCAAGGGGCTCATTGAACGCATTACCCAAGAAGCTCAGATACCAGTCATTAAACATCTTGATGGAGTCTGTCACGTCTATGTCGATAAGGACGCCGACCTAGAAAAAGCTCTAAAAATTGCGGATAACGCTAAAACACAGCGTTATGGGACTTGCAATACGATGGAGACCTTATTAGTTCACGAGAGCGTAGCGGAAAAATTTCTTCCACGAATCGGGGACATACTATTCGAAAAAGGTGTGGAAATTCGAGGTGATGAAATAAGTCAGCACTTTATACCCAATGCCGTAGCCGCTACCGATGCAGATTGGTATGAAGAGTACTTGGCCCCCATTTTAGCTGTGAGAGTTGTCGCAAACCTCGAACAAGCGATCGAACACATACGCACCTACGGATCTCAACATACAGATTCCATCATCACAGAAAATGAATCAAACGCGATGCGCTTCATTCGCGAAGTTGATTCAAGCTCAGTGATGATCAATGCATCGACACGTTTTGCCGATGGTTTTGAATACGGTCTCGGCGCTGAAATTGGCATCTCGACAAACAAATTACACGCTCGCGGACCCGTTGGGCTAGAGGGACTAACCAACTTGAAGTGGATTGTTTTTGGTAACGGAGAAATACGCACCTAATAACGCATCCCATTCGCTTATTCCTTAACTTGAACACAAAAAGCAGTAAAGACTATGACAAAAATTAAAGTTCATGTCCCAGATGTTGGAGATTTCAAAAACATTCCTGTCATTGAAGTGCTCGTAAAGCCAGGGGATCAAGTTCAAGAAGAAGACTCACTGATTACTCTTGAAACGGACAAGGCAACCATGGATGTCCCCTCTCCCATGAGTGGCACTGTCGAGGAAGTTCACGTCCAAGTTAACGACAAGGTATCTGAAGGGCAACTGATCGTTAGTATCAACCCTGGAGCAAATGAGCAAGATGCTCCATCAGCAACAACCAGTGATCAACCGCCCACCACCCACAAGACATCCACCAATTCGTCAACAATAACCCCGACAGCGGATCTAACTACTCAAAGTGATTTACATGCCGAGATAGTCGTGCTCGGATCAGGGCCCGGTGGATATACTGCCGCCTTTAGGGCCGCAGACCTCGGTAAAAAAGTTATCTTAATCGAACAACACAAAACATTAGGTGGCGTATGTCTCAATGTCGGATGCATTCCGTCTAAAGCATTACTACACGCAGCAAAAGTAATTTCAGAGTCCAAAGAAATAGGCGAATTCGGCATTTCATTTGGCAAACCAAAAGTCGACCTGGACAAACTTAGGGGCTGGAAGAATGGCGTCGTCAGCAAACTGACAAAGGGCCTAACTGGACTTTCCAAACAACGTAAGGTTGAAATTGTCGAAGGGCGCGGTCAATTCTCCGGTCCAAACATGATTGAAGTCCAAACCACTAATGGGCTCAAGCGAATTAGCTTCGATGCTGCAATCATCGCAGTAGGCTCACACGTCACGAAAATTCCAGGAATTCCGTACGATGATCCTCGAGTCATGGACTCCACAGACGCGCTTACTCTGCAGAGCATACCGAAATCCATGCTCGTCATCGGGGGAGGAATTATTGGGCTGGAAATGGCAACGGTATATCAAGCCCTTGGAACAAAAATCACAGTGGTTGAACTCGCCGATAGCTTAATCCCAGGAGCTGACAAAGATATTGTCCGCCCACTTCATAAAAGACTACTAACTCAATACGAAGGGATACACCTTAAAACCAAAGTGACTGCGCTGACTGCCGAAAAAAATGGATTAAAAGCGCAATTTGAAGGTGACAATGTGCCAACAACGAGCTCGTATGAAAAAGTATTGGTCGCTGTTGGAAGAAAGCCAAACGGGAAGGCCATCGGAGCCCAGTTAGCCGGAATCCGCGTTGACGACTCTGGATTCATTCCTGTCAATAAACAGATGAAAACAAATATCCCACATATCTATGCAATCGGAGATGTCGCGGGTAATCCTATGCTCGCGCACAAAGCAACTCACGAAGGAAAGCTAGCAGCGGAAGTCGCAGCCGGGTTTAAGAGATCTTTTGACGCCAAAACCATTCCCTCTGTTGCCTACACCGATCCAGAAATTGCTTGGATGGGGCTAACAGAGACTCAAGCGAAATCAGAAGGCATTGAGTTTGAAAAAGCAACGTTCCCGTGGGCGGCAAGTGGTCGGTCGCTCGCCACCGGACGCGACGAAGGCATAACCAAATTATTGTTCGACAAAAACACCAAAAGACTTATTGGTGCGGCGATTGTCGGATCAAATGCAGGTGAGCTAATCGGCGAGACAGTATTAGCATTAGAGATGGGAGCAGATGCGGAAGATATTGGACTAACGATCCATCCTCATCCGACGCTTTCTGAAAGTATATTTTTTGCGGCAGAAATTGCAGAAGGTTCTATTACTGACCTTTATATGCCCAAGAAAAAATCATAGGCATGCTCACAAAGAATAGGGTGTTTCATTCATGATTTTTAGTACGCCAACACATTTCACGCCGGGCACTAAAAGTATCGATCCATCCCCCACCAAAGCATTTTGGTTTCTTTTTAGAAAAAATGAACTGTTAGTCGTTAAAAAAAATACTGCAGAAGGTGTGGGCGTGCCATACACGTCAAATCTCAATGGTATCGGCGTTAGCATTGAAGTCAGTCAATTCATTGGACACCATGAAGGCAAACCTTGCTATACAGCTGAAGTCAGCGAAGAAACAGAAACATCGAACACATTTTTTTGGTCAGGGCTGCGGGCCTTATTTGGCCAGATAGATGACGAACTATTCTCCATATCAGGAAGAGCCCTTCAAATAACCGATTGGTATCGAAGCCATCAATATTGCGGTCGCTGCGGCACAAGAAATGAACTTAAAGATGGTGAGCGATGCCTAGCCTGCCCCTCCTGCGAACAGCTTCACTACCCTCGAGTGGCTCCCGCCATGATGGTGATGATTCAAAAAGAGAAAGAATTTTTATTGGCAAGGTCTCCCCATTTTCTACCTGGGATGTACTCCGCACTAGCCGGATTTTCAGAGCCCGGAGAAACATTAGAGGAGACCGTGCATCGAGAAGTATATGAAGAAGTCGGGATTCGAATTAAAAATTTGCGATATTTTTCGAGTCAACCCTGGCCTTTTCCACACTCACTGATGATTGCGTTTCACGCCGATTATAAATCAGGGGAAATCAATATTGACCCCAATGAAATAGAAGACGCAAGGTGGTTTAACATCAACGAGCTGCCAGAACGACTCCCTAGCACCATTAGCATCGCCAGGAAACTTCTCGATGCGACCTTGGATAAATTAAGAAATATGTAAAAAAATCCCACAGCGACTACGGGCAAAGTTACGTGCGCGCAAAATACTGTAGTCTGCTACAAACCACGTAAAAACAAACATCAAGGGCTGTTCAATGTTTAAGAAATTACTGTTAATTTTTGTCTTGCAACTGGGTATGTTGTTTTTTGGAAATACGGCTCAGGCGCTCTCAATAAAAATTGGTCATAACGATACATCCTACGATGGAGCTACCGCAGCGTTATTTAAGGTGGTTTTTGAACGATCCGGATATAACGTTTCAGAAATCAAAGGGGACTCCGACGTACTACTTTCCATGCTGGATCGCGGCGAGATTGACTTCTATCTGTCCGCGTGGCTACCAGGGCGCGATGCCGAGAGCTTTGCCGCCTACCAGGAGAACTTAACGTTAGTCACACCGCTGTATGAAAATGCTTCATCTTTTTTTGCGGTACCACGTTATATTCCGCAATCAATCGTGACCACCATCGATGACTTGTCAAAACCAGAGGTTATTGAAAGGATGAATAAAACAATTGTCTTGGACGAAAGAGATGGGGCTCTAGGAAAATTAACGAAGCACGCTTTTCAAACTTACAGCCTTACCACCTCTGGTTATGCCCTGATGACTATGACACCCCAAGACTGGGATGCCGATTTAACACGACGTCTCGAAGAAAAAATTTGGTTTACCGTTCCAATGACGAAACCTCATCTTCTGAATTTGACAAAAAAATTCAGATTCATAAAAGATCCCCAAGAAGCATTCGGCGGGAGAGATACCGCCTGGTTAGTGGCCAACAAAAAAACTCAAAAGAAAATCGCTAGTCATATCTTTGAAATCATCAGCAAAATGGAGCTCTCTACGAAGTGGGTTGCCGAGATAGACCAAATGGCTTATGAGAATGATTGGCCGCATTATGTGGCAGCTAGAGTCTGGATGGCTGCTCATCCTTATACTGTTGAATATTGGATTTCCAGCGAATAATGCCGCGCTAGCTAGGGGAGGTGCCCTCTAGTAAGTAAATAGCTTTAGCGGCTAAGCATCAGTCCCGGTGTAGTATTTCGGATGTCTCTTCTTGACTACGATGCTGTCAGATGCGTAAGCATGGCAAGACCCAATCAGGGCCGGTCGTTCGTCAACTCCAGATTGCTTATCCCGACGCACACGATCATGATATGTGGTTTGAAAAGCGGTTGTTGCTATAGGTCCAAGTAGCTCGACCATGTGTGTACACCCTTCGACGCCGCCCAACAACTCAGCAACCTTTTTACGCCAACCTCTAGCAATGGAGCAGCCGATCAATCTTTTAAAATTGAGAACAATATCACCACAAATATTATAAGGCCCCCGAAGGGTGCGAGCCTCCACATCAAGAACAAGAAGATCAACATCTACGGTCAATCGAATCCACATCTCATGGATGGGTTCACCTGGTTTTACAAGACCACGATCCATGTTTTCAAATGCTATGCTCTTCTCATCGATCAAGGTGCCCTCAATGTCATAGCTACCATCATGACGTCGATAACCACGAACCTCGACTCGTCTTGTATGCAATGGGTCACGCGATACCGCTTCCGGGATTGATGTACTCAAAACTATTCCTATTCACTTAAAATGAAACATGTGTACTCGATAAAATCAAAATTTTTAAAAAACCCCCAATGTGGGCCTAGTCTCTAATAAATATTACAGCCTACAGTTTAGTAAAAACTTTAAACAAAATGCCAACAACAAAACCTAAACACACATGCGAAATCGTAATTACTTTTGGCGATTGCGATCCTGCGGGCATCGTATTTTATCCGAACTTCTACCGCTTCATTGACAGAACTTTTCATGATTGGCTTAGGCAATGGGGGAGCCATAATACACTCTCGAATCGCGTTAATGGATTAGCGCTGGGTCTAATTGAATCCGGCGCACAGTTTCATCATGTCGTTCGCGATGGCGATGCGCTAAGGGTGGACTTACAAATTTGCGACTGGAGATCTAAGACGTTCCGCGTTGAATACAAAGCTTATGTTGCCGAGACACTATGTTTAACCGCTTTCGAAGTGCGTGGTTTATTTCAATCCATC
The DNA here is from genome assembly GCA_002367635.1 of Betaproteobacteria bacterium UBA3031. Taxonomy (GTDB): domain Bacteria; phylum Pseudomonadota; class Gammaproteobacteria; order Burkholderiales; family Eutrophovitaceae; genus Eutrophovita. The sequence continues at coordinate 12,079 of DFDI01000047.1, forward strand.
GACAATAAAATAAAAGCCGCCCAAGTGTCTCTGCTTAAAACGATCATTGATCCTTAATCATCTTCAGGTAACATCAACAATTGCCTCTCCTTGGCTAACAGTAATACTTCTCGCTTATCGTCATCCGACATTTCAACCCATACACTTATTTCATCCATCGTTCGAAAGCAGCCTAGGCAAACGCCGCTAGCGGGATTCAACTGACATATATCTACACATGGTGATTCAATAGAAGTCATATCACGATCGCTTCGAATAAAAGTGTTACGCCACCAAATGCCGCTTCGACAGAAGCGCCCGACCAGCCCTAGAAGAGGTTGGTCTTCCTAAGTACTCACATATGTACTCAGCCGCAACAAGTAGCTTGTTCATATCAACTCCTGTTTCGATACCCATACCATTCAACATGTACAGCACATCCTCTGTCGAAACATTTCCAGTAGCCCCAGGAGAATAAGGACAACCGCCGAGGCCTGCTATCGAACTATCAAAGATAGAAACGCCCACCTCTAGGGAAGCGAAAATATTCCCAATAGCCTGACCATAAGTATCATGAAAGTGTCCGCCGAGCTTTTCTACTGGCACAAATTTCGCAACATGCTCAAAGAGATCCTTGCTTCTTTGCGGAGTTCCAACCCCAACAGTGTCGCCTAAAGAAACCTCGTAACATCCCATGTCGTATAACTGTTGCGCCACATCCGCGACAACTGCAGGATCGACCTCCCCCTCATAGGGACATCCAAGCACAACAGAAATATATCCACGAACACGCAAGCCACAACGAGCAGCCTCATCGCACACTATTTTCTGTCTCTCTAGAGACTCCTTGATTGTACAATTAGTATTCTTCTGCGAAAACGTTTCGCTAGCTGCAGCAAAGCCAGCAACCTCTTGCACTCCAGCTTCAACAGCCGCCTCCAAACCTTTCAAATTAGGTACTAACACTGGGTAACAAACGTCAGATCGTATTGCGGACCGTATAAATACCTCTCTCGTATCCGCCATTTGAGGCACCCACTTTGGAGAGACAAAACTCCCTGCCTCAATCACCGATAAACCTGCATCCGCAAGCTTATTAATTAGCTCCACCTTAACGTTAGTCGGCACATGCACTTTTTCGTTTTGCAATCCATCTCGAGGTCCTACCTCCACAATTTTGACGCGACTCGGCATACTCATTATTGATCTTCCTCCAGTGCGAGAAGCTCTACACCCTCCAACACTTGGTCTCCCTCAGAATAAAATATCTCAACAACTGTTCCAGACTTAGGCGAAAGAATCGTATGTTCCATTTTCATGGCTTCGACTATAACTAAGGCCTGCTCTTTTTGCACTGAGTCGCCAACTGCCACTAAAATCTGCCTGACGTATCCGGGCAACGGAGCGATCAGTAAGTTTCCAGATTCCTCCTCCACATACAAATCAAGCTGAGACCGCGATATGACCGTTGTCTGCCCCTCACAAAAAATTGTCACCCCAGACTCACCCTCAAAGACGAAGCCTTCGGCAGATTTTCCAGAGACCTTAACCTGTATTTGATTCGAGTTGTAACCCACACTATTAAGCTCATACTCAGCCCCATCGAATACGAATTGAATTTTATTCAAACACAGGCTCAATAACACTTCGTACGTCTGATCCCCGCAAATTAATCTAAATACTCGGCTTGCATCTCGGTTAAGCCTCCAGCCATCCATATGCCGCCAGGGTGAATACGGGTCCGAAGATGGGTCTGACTCCAGCTGATCATCGAACATCCCCCTTAACTCATAAGCCAAAAACAGTGCTACGGCAGTTACCGAAATCAACTCTTGTGATTTAGATAAGCTTTTTATATGCCGATTGATTAATCCGGTATTGAGATTTTGGGGCTGTTGTTCTGCTTCGCTAAAATCGGGAACAGAGATCAACGCCCTTAAAAAATTAGTGTTCGTTTGAATGCCGGCTAAATGGTAAGCCGAAAGGGCAACATTCAATTTATTCAAAGCAGCTTGCCTTGTTTCGCCCCAACAAATAATTTTAGAAATCATTGGGTCATAATAAACACCCACCTCATCACCCACCTGAACGCCCGAATCAATACGCACATCCGAGTCAGCGCCTTTGCGCTCCTGTAAATATTCTATGCGTCCCGCGACCGGAAGAAAATCACGCGCTGGGTTTTCCGCATACACTCTAGACTCAACAGCATGGCCTTTTAATTTAATATCCTTTTGCTGTTTAGGCAGCACCTCTCCAGCAGCAACTCGCAATTGCCACTCTACAAGATCTTGTCCAGTGATCATTTCGGTAACTGGGTGCTCTACTTGTAACCGCGTATTCATCTCCATGAAATAAAAATGTTGGCTCTCATCCATGATGAACTCAACGGTCCCCGCTCCCTCATAACCCGCCGCTTTCGCAACAGCGATGGCGGTTTCTCCCAAACTTCTTCGAATCTCTTCCGAAATAGCTGGCGCAGGCGCCTCCTCAATGACCTTTTGATACCTTCTTTGCAGCGAACAATCTCGTTCAAATAAATGCACATAATTACCCTGCTGGTCTGCAAAAATCTGAACCTCGATATGGCGTGGTGCTTTGATATAGCGTTCTAATAAAACATGGTCGTTATTGAAGCTATTTTTCGCCTCTCTTCGTGCGCCAGTTAGCGCAGTCATAAAATCGCCTAACCGATCAACCACGCGCATGCCTTTTCCTCCGCCACCGGCACTCGCCTTAATCAAAAGCGGAAATCCTATTCGACTTGCCTCAGCTACCAACACTTCGTCACTTTGATCCGCGCCATGAAAACCTGGCAACAGTGGAACCCCAGCTTTTTCGACAATCGTTTTGGCTGAACTTTTTAACCCCATAGCTCGTATAACTTTCGAGGAAGGGCCAATAAATTTGATTCCCTCCGCCTCACAAAGTTCTGCGAATTCGGCATTTTCAGATAAAAACCCGTATCCTGGGTGAATTGCCTCTGCACCCGTTGTTAGGGCAACCTCTACGATTCGCTGGGCATTTAAGTAAGATTCTGCGGGTGATGCACCGCCAATCATTACACTTTGATCACACACATGTGTATGGAGAGCGTTCACATCAACCGCAGAGCAAACCGCTACTGTTTGCACGCCCATTGCCTTCGCAGTTCGAGCAATTCGAACAGCGATTTCGCCTCTATTTGCGATGAGAATCTTTGAAAACATCAGGACCTAATACTCACAATCATTTTAAGTGGTTATAAACCGAATTTAGTAAAAAATATCGTATGTAGAAATAAACAATGGCTTACCTCGAGCGTCCGTTTAAAAAGGTTATCAGCTGCTGATTAATTAGAGAAAGTCCAAAGTGAGTTTATCAATTTATCAAACGGGACTTACTTTAAATATATTTCAACCCAAAATGAGTCGGCCTCATGCTTCATCCTCACCCACCCAACTCGGTTTTCTTTTTTCAAGAAAAGACCTAATACCCTCTCGCCCCTCATTAGATGCTCGAACGCGAGCAATCCGAATTGCCGTCTCATTGATAAGCTGTTGGTCGAGGGCAGACTGGTCAATTATTTCAATCAGCGCTTTGGTTTCTCGATGCGCGTCAGCGCCCCCGTAGTTGAAATGTTTGACGAAGGTTTTGACCATATCGTCTAAAGCCTCAATATCGACAACTTCATGCACAAGCCCAAAGCGATGAGCATCTGTGGCAGTGAACCGCTCTGCAGTCATCATATATCTACGCGCCGCTCGAATACCCATAGCAGACACGACATAAGGGCCAATGGTTGCCGGTATCAACCCAATTCTGACTTCAGACAAACAAAATTGTGTTTCTTTTGAAGCGATCGCAATATCGCATGCGGACACCAACCCCATCCCGCCAGCAAATGCATGACCGTTAACTCGAGCGATCGTGGGTTTTGGTAGGCGATACAGCTCATCTAACATA
>DFDI01000047.1:16206-21417 GCA_002367635.1 Betaproteobacteria bacterium UBA3031
CCCCAAAGCAACGAATGTTTCCGTTAATTCTCGAATCATTACGTCATCAAATGCATTCCGCACATCCGGACGACTCAACCAAACCCAAGCAACATTAGATTGTCTTTCAATTTCAATTGTGGTTAGCATGCCTGACACTATCGCTTAAAAGTACAAACGTTTTGCAACTTCTTCTAACATCACTTCAGTCGCTCCGCCACCAATTGCTAACACTCGCGCATCCCGCACAAGACGCTCAATCGGGCTTTCCTTCATATACCCCATCCCACCAAAAAACTGTTGGCAAGAGTAGACTACCTCATTAACCAATTCTCCCGTCAATGCCTTCAACATCGACACCTCTTTGACGCACTCCTTATTCTCATTTGCCAACCAAGCACAATGATAAAGTAACGCTCGAGCCGCTTCAGTTTTTGAAGCAAGCATTGCTAATCGCTGGCGTATAACTTGTTTATCATAGAGAACCCCACCGAAAGCTTTCCGCTGCTTGGTCCACTCCGTGGTTAACCTTAAAGCAGTTAATGCATGGCCAATAGCCATTGCCCCCAAAGCAATTCGTTCGATTTGGAAATTATTCATGACCGCGTAGAACCCACGATTCTCCTCTCCCAAAAGGTTTGCTGCAGGTAACCGACATTCATTGAAAACTAATTCTGCAGTATCAGATGAACACCAACCTTGTTTATCTAATTTGCGGCCTACAGAAAACCCTGGAGTACCTTTTTCGACAAGAAACATCGAAATCCCCCGGGAGCCCTTTGCCTCAGGGTCAGTCTTCGCCGCTATAAAATAGAGGTCGGCATGAACACCGTTTGTGATGAACATTTTGGAACCGTTCAACACCCAATCACTACCATCCCGCCGAGCTGTCGTTCTTATTCCCGCAACGTCAGAGCCCGCGTCAGACTCAGAAATCCCCACCGCCGTGATTAACTCACCTGAAATAATCCTAGGCAGATAGGTGTGTATCTGCTCAGGGGTGCCGGCATGTATTAAGTGTGGTGAGGCCATATCGGTATGTACCAATACAGTAACGATAAACCCACCGAATGTAGACATGGATAGCGCTTCCTGAAAAACAACAGACGTAAGAAAATCCGTTTCAGCTCCGCCATACTCACTTGGATAAGTCATCCCCAACCAACCGAGCTTCCCCATTTTTCGCAGCACATCTCTTGGGGTGTAACCCTGCTCCTCCCATTGAAGCCCATACGGCTCAACTTCGCGCTCTAAAAATCGAGCGACTTGCTCGCGCAATGCATCATGTTCGGGTGTTGTGTAAATCATAATTACCTTTCGTTACATTCGAAATACGCCAAATCGTGTTTCTGGAATAGGCGCATTTAGGGCTGCGGAAATTGCTAGGCTCAAAACACGCCGGGTCTGGGCCGGGTCGATAACCCCATCATCCCATAGCCGAGCGGTTGCATAATAAGGATGGCCTTGATGCTCGTATTGTTCTATTAACGGACGCCTAAATGACTCTTCTTCATCTGACGACCACGTTTGTCCCAAACGCTCCATTGCTTCGCGTTTCACTGTCGACAGCACACTCGCCGCCTGCTCACCACCCATTATTGATATTCTGGCGTTAGGCCACATCCAAAGAAATCTCGGCGAATAAGCCCGTCCACACATTCCGTAGTTACCTGCACCAAAGCTGCCCCCGATGATGACAGTGAATTTGGGTACTTTAGCGGTAGCTACCGCAGTAACCAACTTCGCACCATCCTTCGCTATGCCGCCGGATTCATATTTTTGACCCACCATAAATCCAGTAATGTTTTGCAAAAAGACTAAAGGGATTTTTCGCTGACAACATAATTCAATAAAATGAGCGCCCTTCAGGGAAGACTCAGAAAACAAAATACCGTTGTTAGCTATAACCCCTACAGGATAACCGTTTATATGTGCAAAACCCGTGACGAGCGTTGTGCCATATAACGCCTTAAATTCATCGAATTCACTTCCATCTACTATACGAGCAATAATTTCCCTTACATCATATGGTTTACGGGGATCCTGTGGGATTACCCCATATATGTCCTCCGTTGGGTAACCCGGTTCTACTGGATTCAGAACATTTAAATCGACTGATTTCCTTCGGTTTAAATTGCAAACGATGGTCCGAACGGTCTCAAGAGCATGGTGATCATTTTGCGCATAGTGATCAGCAACCCCTGATATCCGCGTATGAACGTCCGCTCCGCCGAGGTCCTCTGCGCTCACGATCTCCCCAGTAGCCGCTTTTACCAAAGGTGGTCCACCGAGGAATATGGTTCCTTGTTGTTTAACGATCACTGATTCATCTGACATCGCAGGCACATAAGCCCCGCCGGCCGTACACGATCCCATAACACACGCAATCTGTGGAATACCCTGGGACGACATATTTGCTTGATTAAAAAATATACGGCCAAAATGCTCTCTATCTGCAAAAATTTCATCCTGATTAGGCAGGTTCCCTCCGCCAGAATCAACCAGATAAATACACGGTAAATTATTTTGCTGTGCAACTTCTTGAGCTCTGAGATGCTTCTTGACGGTCATTGGAAAATAAGTACCTCCCTTAACTGTGGCGTCGTTAGCGACAATCATGCATTCCACCCCGGATACCCGCCCTATTCCGGTGACAATGCCAGCTGAGGGAACCGCGTTCTCATACATACCATAAGCGGCTAGCTGAGACATCTCTAGAAACGGCGTACCGTCGTCTAGCAGCGCATCGATTCTCTGGCGCGGCAGCAGCTTGCCTCTAGCCAGGTGTTTTGCGCGCGCAGCTTCAGAGCCGCCAAGGCAGACTTGTGCATATTTTTGCTTCAAGTCTTCCACCAACGCTTCCATCGCTGTTCGGCTACTCAAGAAGCCCTCAGATCGAACATTTAATCTGGTTTTAATTCTATTCATTTCGACACGACTTTAGATCTTTCAGCGACAGGACCACCAACTTGTTTCCAATTACTAAACCCACCCTCAATATGTGCAACATTCTGCAATCCCATATCTTGTGCTGTCTTGGTAGCTAAGGCAGATCGCCATGCAGATGCACAGTAGAAATAAAAATTTTTCCCGCTACCAAAGACCTCTTTATAGTAGGGGCTATCAGGATCGATCCAGAACTCTAGCATTCCTCTCGGAGCATGAAATGCGCCAGGAATCATTCCTTCACGCTCTAACTCCCGAACATCCCTGACATCCACGAACAATGTGTCAGTATCATCGACTTTCGCAATAGCCTCATCAATCGAGATGGTTTGCACCACTTGGTTTGCCTCTGAGACTAAATCCTTAATCCCTTTTTTCAATATCATTTTCTCACCCTTTAAAAACCGCCGGTTCGCAACCATTCTTGAACCTGATCGAGGCGATCAGAGCCCCAAAACGGCTCACCATCAACAATGATATAAGGGGATCCAAATACACCTTTTTGAATGGCCAAGTCGCACTCATCTTTTAAGCGTGCTTTCATTTCCGGATCCTGAGTCACCGCAATCAACTCCTCCTCAGATCCCTTAATTGAAGAAATAATCTGAGCGGCCACTGCAGGCGAGGATATATCTAACCCTTGCACGAAATAAGCCTCATACAACTTCAAAATTGCTTCTTCTTGCCTGTCTGGTGCCGCAGCTTGCAGCCAATAAATTAAACGACAAGGCGCTTGACTGGAAATCGGAAATTTATCAGGTTGTCTATAGGCGATGCCCCAAAGCCTCGACGTGCGCTCCATATCTCTTTTCGAATACTCACCTTTCAAAGGCACCATCGGAAGAGGCATACCCCCCGTCACTTTAAGTGCGGCAGCAATCATAAATGGTTTCCAAGAAACCTCTCGACCAAACTCATCGCCAATCGCCTTAATCTTAGTAGCTGCAAAGTATCCAAATGGCGAAGAAAAATCAAAGTAAAACTCGATTTTGTTAGTGCTGGCTTCCATCTCTAAACTCCCTATTGAACCATATGATCAAATCTTTAATCGCTAAAGACTCTCTATTTCAAGCGCCACCGCAGTAGCCTCGCCACCCCCAAGACAAAGAGATGCCACCCCTCTACGTCCTGCCGTCTTACGCAACGCTCCGATTAGCGTCACCAAAATTCTGGCGCCCGATGCTCCAATAGGATGACCAAGCGCACAGGCTCCACCATGTACGTTAACTCTTTGATGATCAATTTTATGCGCCTCCATCACTGCCATAGGAACAACGGCAAAAGCCTCGTTTATTTCAAACAGGTCGACGTCTTTAGAGGACCAACCAGTTTTAACAAAAATCTTTTCTAAAGCACCGATAGGCGCTGTAGTAAATAGTCCGGGCTCCTGGGCGTGTGTTGAGTGGGCAACTATGCGAGCTAGAGGCGTTATACCAAGCTCATTTGCAGCTTTTCGGGACATCAACACCAAAGCCGCCGCACCGTCAGAGATTGAACTCGAATTCGCCGCCGTTACCGTCCCGTCTTTCTTAAAGACGGGTTTAAGCGTTGGAATCTTTGCTAAATCAGCTTTAAAAGGCTGTTCATCTCGACCGATAAACTCGTCTTTTCCTCTGCTATAAATTTCAACCGGGACAATCTCCCAATCAAATGAACCATCCTCGTTGGCCCTCTTGGCACGCTCTAGAGACTCTATCGAAAACGCGTCTTGTTGTTCCCTCGAAAACTGGTATGTGCCGGCACAATCCTCTGCATAAGCGCCCATTAAGCGTCCCTTGTCATACGCGTCTTCAAGCCCATCCAGAAACATATGATCCTTTACCTCCTGGTGCCCGAGTCGGTAACCCGACCGAGCGCGCGGCAAAAGATAGGGCGCATTCGTCATACTCTCCATACCTCCCGCCACAGCGACTCGAGCACTCCCTGCCTTGATCAAATCATGGGTCAACATCACCGCCTTCATTCCTGAACCACACATTTTATTGATGGTAGTGCAACCGACTGAGAGCGGCAGCCCTGCACCAATCGATGCCTGCCTAGCTGGCGCCTGCCCCTGTCCTGCGGGCAACACACAACCCATAACGAGCTCTTCGATCGACTCGACGGGTACTTGAGCTCGGTCAACCGCCGCCTTAATTGATATTGCCCCCAATTGGGGGGCCGTGAGGCCCTTGAGGCATCCCTGAAACCCGCCCATCGGAGTTCGAGCGACCGAGACTATCACCACATCATGTTCGTTCATTTTCATTCGACCTCTAAAAATCTTTCCATCCAAGTTAATTCCAG
>DFDI01000047.1:21594-38795 GCA_002367635.1 Betaproteobacteria bacterium UBA3031
TCCAGCCACGACTGTGCTCTAAAAATCACCCAGCAGCGCGACTATACTTTTTATATGAACAATTATAATACGTCACCGAGCTAAATCCTTCTCCTAAGGTTTCTCTGCCTGGGCAGAATGGCACCCTATATAATTAGCGCTATCAAAACACGTTGCAACAAGCTGGCTCTTAAAACACCTATGACTTTCAAATGCCTCTGAAAAAAATTTCTCAATCGTCATCTTCTCCGCTCAAGTTTCCGTTTGCAGCAATCCCTAAATCAGGCGCGCATCACCAAGTAGCCAATGGAATTCACTGGTGTCGACACGATCTACCCTTCGCTCTAGACCACATCAATACGTGGCTACTCCAAGACCACGATAAGTGGGTTATTGTAGACACAGGGGTTTCCGATGACCGCAGCCAGGACGGCTGGAGGAACATCTTGGATGGCGAGCTAAGTGGTTCTGAAATCTCAAAAATTATCGTGACCCACTACCATCCGGACCACATAGGGAATGCGGACTGGCTGAGTAAACGCTCGCTTGCATCGGTGTGGATGAGTTCCTCAGAGTTCTTAACAGCACATGCAGTTTTTGACAAAGCTGCCACCCACAGCGCACAGGCAACTGGGGCATTATTCCGACAACACGGGCTACCGGACGATGAAGTTGACTCCGTCTCAGCAAAAGGCGACCATTACAAACCGTTAGTTCGCTCGCTACCAACTTCTTTCCTCAGAATCACAAATGGAGAGACATTAGACGTTGGCGAAAGCTCGTGGCAAATCATTGTCGGAAGTGGGCACTCTCCTGAACACCTTTCTCTTTTCTGCGAAACGGAACAAGTACTTATCTCTGGAGACATGTTGCTGCCAAAGATATCGACGAATGTGGCCGTGTGGCCTTATAGCTCAGAGAGTAATCCGTTAAAGGAGTTTTTAACGTCCATTGATCTCTTTCAAGACCTACCCGTCGACACGCTCGTTCTCCCCTCACATGGCCTGCCATTTATAGGGATGCACTCTAGAATCCACGAACTTAAAATGCATCATGAAGAACGCCTTAATAAGCTACTCTCTGTTTGTGATGAGCCAAAAAATGCGTTCCAGGTTTTGCCTTTGCTGTTCGAAAGGACACTCGACACCTATCAGACATTTTTTGCTATGGGGGAGGCAATTGCACACCTTAATTTTCTTTGGTGGGAGGGAGAGCTCACCCGCCAACAAAGTGAAACAGAAGGCGGCGTTGTACACTTCATAAAAAATTAATAGGCAACTAATGACCTCAGAACTGAATATCCGTCGCCAAATTATCGAAAGCTCGATTGCAATGAACGCGTTAGGCATTAATCGCGGCACATCAGGCAATGTTAGTGCTCGTCATGATCGAGGGTGTCTAATAACGCCGTCAGGATTGCGCTATGAAATAACCAAGCCTAAGGATATCGTCTACATCGATGATTTGGCTAATGCACATGGGAAATATGCGCCGTCTTCCGAATGGCGATTCCATCACGATATTTATCGAAATCGTTCTGACGTCGGCGCCATCGTGCACACGCACTCCAGCTTCGCGACATCCCTTTCTTGCCTTAGGATGACCATTCCAGCGTTCCATTACATGGTCGCAGTATGTGGTGGCAACAACATTCGATGCGCACCGTACACAACGTTCGGAACACAAAAACTTTCCGATTATGCTCTTTCCGCCCTTAAAGATCGTAAAGCCTGTCTACTCGCGAACCATGGAATGATCTGTGTTGGCGCAACGGTCGAGGGCGCACTTAATCTGGCCGTCGAAGTCGAGGCGCTATGCGAACAATACTGGAGGGCGTTGCAAGTTGGAAAACCAAAAATTTTATCCAAAATTGAAATGCAAACCGTACTGAAAAAATTCCAAACCTACGGACAGGCGAAAAAAGCCAGTAACAGCCGATGAAATAAAAGGCAAGTAGCACTCAAAAGAACCACACAGATCAATAATGTGCCTAAGAAACGCCAAAGATTAGCGAATCAGCAATCGATTTAATCAATTAATGATTATTTTTTTATTTGTTGGATCGATCATGCGCAGGCCCGCACAATACGCCTCTAGAAATCTTTAATTACCCTAAAAAATAGAGAGGCACCAATGACACTTAAAACCTTTGAGGGAAACAAAGTCCCTTTGGTTAATTTTAAAATACGCGAGAATGACGACTGGAAAACACTTACGACTCAAGAACTCTTCGAAAATAAAACCGTAGTCGCCTTTTCCCTTCCCGGAGCATTCACGCCAACCTGCTCATCGACACACCTGCCTCGCTACAACGAACTCGCTCCATCTTTTTTTCAAAATGGAGTCGACGAAATTATCTGCCTATCAGTTAACGATGCCTTCGTAATGAATGAGTGGGCAAAAAATCAAGAATCTCAGAATATTCGCCTATTGCCCGACGGCAACGGTGAATTCACCGAAAAACTCGGCATGCTTGTCGATAAAAGCGAGCTCGGATTCGGCAAACGCTCATGGAGATACTCCATGCTCGTTAAAAATGGCGTAGTAGAAAAAGCATTCATCGAGCCGGACCAACCCGGCGACCCATTTGAGGTGTCCGATGCAGACACTATGCTCAAATACATTAACCCAAAAGCCGGGAAGCCCGATCAAGTCGCCATCTTTACGAGGGAAGGCTGCTCCTTCTGCGCAAAGGCAAAAGAAGCATTAACGAAAGCCGGCCTTGATTATGTTGAGGTGCCACTTTCACACCAAACCCGAAGTCGCATTATTGGGGCTGTTACCGGCAAGCAAACCGTGCCACAAATCTTCATTAACGGGAATTATATTGGGGGTAGCGAAGCGCTATATAACTATCTAAGCAACTAATCCTGACGCCAGGCTTTTTCCGCATCATCCCATGCGGCAAGAGCCTGCAAATCAGGCACCCAAGCCAAGCCAGTTTTTGCATCAGAGGACTTTGCCTCAGGAGACACCAAAACATCCAATAGCGCGGGCCTATTTTGCATCGCTCGTTTAATCGCGCCCTCTAGGTCGTCTGCCGACGTCACTCTTTCCGCGTACATCCCAAAAGCCTGCGCCATCTGCGCATAATTTGAAACCTGCAGCTTAGTCCCTACAACCTTGCCGTGCGTATCAGTTTGATCATGAACCTCGATTTGCCATGCTCCGTTATTAGCCACAACAATAAGCACGGGCGCCTTGTGGCGTACGGCCGTATCAATCTCCATAGCATTGAACCCAAACGCCCCATCACCAGTCGCCACCACAACATCTTTACCAGGACAAGCGAGGCTGGCGGCAATGCCAAATGCAGTTCCAATTCCAATACACCCGAGCGAACCAGGGTCAAGATACGTATTCGCATTCAAGCCCACACGCGCAAAAGCAAGAAAATCACCGCCATCTGCAACAACAACCGAATCTTTGCTCATTTGCTTTTGCAGCTCAGCAAGCACTCTATTAGGATGAATACGCCCCTGATCGTCGGATGGCGCGGTCGACATCGACTCAGCCAATCGTTGCGCTCGCTCCTCGTGCTTTAAACGAAGTGACTTTGCCCACTCTCTATCCACGGAAGAAATTCGCGTCCCCACGCACTGGTTAATGGCGTCCAAAGTTTTAGCAGGATTTGCATGAATCTCCACATCCCCACGCCTGTTGTCACGCACCTCGGTCGGCACTTCTCCTATTCGAACGAACTTAGCCGAACCAAAAACAGCCGGAGATCCATAAGCAAGTTGGAAATCCAGGCGCCGACCCAAAGTCACAACAACATCGGCATCACCCATGACTTTGCCCCGCATTGCCGCAACAACGGATGGGTGGCCATCTGGCACCAAACCCTTACTCTCACCGGTATCAAGATATACCGCACCAAGCTTATCTAAAAATTCACATAGCTCTTTTTGGGCACCACGAGCTCCTCGTCCAGAAATTACTAACGGTTTTTTAGCACTCCATAAAATTCTCACCGCCTCTGCGACATCATCCGCATGGGGAAGCAAAGGCCGAATAATCTTGGGTCTGAAGTGCTCCAACATCTGAATGGCTCTAGGCACCTCTTCTCGAAGAACATCCGTTGGAAAATCTAGATACACCGGCCCAGGCTCCCCTCCAGCCCCCATGGCTCGAGAAACCGCCTCGTCGAGCTCTTGTAATACCAAACTAGATTGCCGAACCGTTCGCGCATAACGAGTGATCGACTTAAGAAGATCCGTGTGCACGATATCTTGCAGTGCGCCACGGTTTTCTTGTGCCCTAGGTGGAAGTCCCGACAGAACAAGAATAGATGCCCGAGCAACATGCGCATTAGCAATTCCAGTCATAGCATTAGTCACCCCTGGCCCTGCCGTGACTAATGCGACACCAAGCTTGCCCGTTAACTCGCTGTGAGCATGAGCCATATAAATTGCAGCTCGCTCATCACGCACATCTATAATCTGTATTCCCTCCGCATCAGCACGCATCCAAATAGGCATGATGTGTCCGCCACATAAGGAAAAAATTCGATCAACCCCTTGAGCTTTTAAAAATCGGGCAATCACGCCAGCACTCATGTTTTCGTTCAATGGCATCAATGACATGTTTTTTCCAAAAATTTAGTGGGTTCTAAGCGGTTTGCATTTTTTGTTTTTTACGCGACCTCAAATCAATGGATCCATCCTGCTGTCGCGGATCTATTCCAGGCGGAAAAATATGAATCTTTTGAACTTTTGCTGAAGTCCCTAAAGGGAGAGTATCCATAAATAATACCCATCCTGGCGCCTTGAAGTAAGCGATACGCTCATAACACCAATCGAACAATTCATTCGCAAACTTAGCTTGTCCCTCCGCACCATTAACGTCTTCGGGAAACTTTGCTACTACGCAGGCCATAACTTCTTCTTCGCGAACCTCATCGGGGGCCGCGATGACAGCCACCTGCTTGACACGCTCATGAGCGGTCAAACACGCCTCCACCTCGGCGGCGGCGATATTCTCCCCTGACCGGCGGATGATATTTTTCTTACGATCTAAAAAATAAAAGAAGCCCTCTTCATCCTGGATAACCGCGTCACCCGTATGGAACCAACCATTCTTCCAAGCTTCCTCAGTTGCCTCTTCATTTTTCAAATAACCAGAGAAAAATCCTTGACGCGGCTCAGCGCCATTACTTCGAATCACCAGCTCGCCCGGATTACCAGGAGATAATTCATTATCGTTTTCATCAAAGACTCGCGCCTCAACCCATTGACTCTCTTTTCCAAACGAGCGTGTTTGAATTTTGCGAGGCTCAAAGTTATCCGTAATAATTCTTCCAGTTTCAGACATAGCCCACATTTCAACAACGGGAAATCCGAAACGCTTTTCAAAAACCTCATGATGGCTCGGCTCGATACCTGCGCAAAGCGCAAAGCGCACTTGATGTTGCCGCTCTTCGGGCTCCTCAGGCAACTTCAGCAAAATGTTAGGAATAATTCCCTGGAACTGAACAGCCGTTGCTTTTGTAGCAACGAGATCTTTCCACCAAGTGCTTGCATGGAATCTGTCAGGGAAAATTACGCAACCGCCACTCATTAACATTGCGGGCGTTGAAATCGACAAGCAATTGGCGTGATGCAAAGGCAAAGGGTTGTACAACCGCTCCCCCTCTTCTCGGAAACCAAGTCGACCCCCGGCATAAAAATAACTTTCACCAAAAGTGTGAAAGTATTCATTTGTAAGGATACAGCCCTTCGGCCTTCCAGTTGTCCCTGATGTATACAGAAGCGCCGCCTCCGTGTCAGCATCCGGCTCATCATGACGCGGCGCGGCAGGCATTAGCGGCAATTCATCAGGAAATGAATCAAACGATACAACTTCCAGATTGGTGCTGATCGAGTTCGCTATAGACACCAGCTCTGCCAAACGGGCATCAACACACACAGCTAAAGTCGCTTCAGAGTGCTCAATTACATACTTAATTTCTTCAATACGATAGTCAGGGTTGATCGGGACGATACCGGCACCAAGCGCGTTGAGCGCGTAATAATGAAAGAAAAACTCCGGCCTTTGCTCAAACAAAATCGCAACGCGATGACCATGCCCTACCCCAGCTTTCGCATAAACATTTTTTTTAGCTTCTACCCCTTCTAAAACCTGTCCCCATGTGATTTCCCAACCGTCAGGGTGGTAGCTCCTCCCCTTCATTGGCGGAACGCAATAAGCAGCCCTATCTGGGTAAGAGGCAACAGTGTCACACAGGGTGTGGTACAAGGTTTTATAATCTGAAATATTCATAACTTTTCTAACATTCTTCTAAAGACACAGAACTTGAGGCTAAGCTTTCAGCTTTTGCTCCAGCGCAATTAGCGCCTGAACGATGTGGTCGCCAGCTAATCTCTCTGCCTCACCAACATTGCCATCGATCACCGCTCCAAGTATGTCCGCGTGCTGGTCCCAAATCGCGATTGGGGGCTCGCCCTTAAGAAGCACTTGCCCCATAACACGCCGCAAAAAATTCCAATGAGGCCGACTGATTTCAGCTATCAATGGATTGCCTGCAAGTCCATAAATAAAAAAATGGAAATTAACATCTGCAACAATCAGCTCAGCAATTGAGCCACTGCTGAGCGCACGACGACCAGCCTCTAGGTACTCTTCCCCGTCTTCTGAGGCTAATTTCGCGCCTCTCTCCGCTGCTTTCGCAGTAGCTAACTTGTCAATCACGGCGCGCACCTCATACAAATTCCTCACAAAATCGAATTCTAAAGGTGCTACAACCAAACCACGACCAGGCGCGTCACGCACCAAACCATCACTACGAAGTAACAACAGCGCTTGCTGAACCGGCTGCCGCGAAACCCCTAATGACTCTGCTATTTCCTCTTGCTTGAGTCGATTATTCTCATCAAATTTTCCCTCGGATATATCAGAAAGAATCGCCTCATAGACCTGATCGACCAGCGTAGGGGTTGGCTTCAATTTATTCATATGCGGCACAGTTTCCTGGGTAGGTACGACACGAGGCAGATCATAGCACTTTGAATTCTGTATTCAAAGTGCTCGGCACTCTCTTTTCCCGTTGCGGCTAAGCAGCGGCCCTAAAAGCTGCCAAATAGTCATAACCCTTTATTGCCCGCGAACCGTACCAAGATGTCATCTCGCCATCGATCAAAGAAACCCTGGGCTTACCGGAAAGACATACCGCAGCCTGGAGCTCCAGAACATCTCTTCTCCGAAAAGCAAAAGGCTCTGTCGACAGTAAAATATGATCAACCTTGCCGGCGAGACATTCAACCTTTATTTCGGGATATCGAATCGGACTATTTAATTCAATCTGATCATACCCCACGGAGGCCAAAACCCGAGCGATGTACGTATCCTGGCCAATAGTCATCCAAGGCTTTTTCCAAATAAGATACAACACACGCTCACGATTAAGCTGACTCGTCTGATCTATAGCAGATTGATAAGACCGCAAAAAAAGTTCCGTCAATCGCTTAGCTTGTTCTGTCGCTCGAAATAGATACCCCATTAATTGATATAAAGACACATTATCTTTGGGTCCAAGCGGGTGCGTTACGACGATATTAGGAATAAATTCGCGCGCGGAGTCAACCAACTCCTTAGGATTCTCATCGACATTAACAATCAGATGCGTAGGACGAAGTAATCGCAGCTTTTCTAAGTCAAAATCTTTCGTGCCGCCAATTTTTGGAACACGTTTAACCTCACCTTTCGGATGAAAACAAAACCCCGTTCGACCGACCACTTTATCCCCCAAACCCAACTCAAAAAGCAGCTCGGTAATGCTCGGCACTGCGCACATGATTCGGGTTGTTCCAGAAGTTACTTTGTGCTCAATACCTGCTGCGTCTAACAAGATGGGCACTCCTTCAAACTCAATCCTTGATTACAACACATCATACGTTCGCCCCATGAGTGGGCTCACTCGGTAGCGGTATTGACCTATTTTTCAGAGTACGCAACACAAAAGTCGACTTAGTATGACGAATACCTGGAATTCTATACAAACTCTCGCGCAACAATCTCTCATAGTCTCGAGTGTCTTTCACCGCAATACGGATGTAATAATCGTAATCCCCAGAGACCAATGATGCCTCCAACACCTCTGGGATCTTCTCTAATTGCTTGCCAAACTCAAACAAAGTCTCGTCAGAGTGGTTATCTAACGTGACCTGCACGATCACCGATTCACGATAGCCTAAGACACTAGGATCAACCTGCACAGTGTATCCCTGGATGATGCCGGCCCCCTCCATTTTCTTAATACGATTCCAACAAGGCGTGCTCGACAAACCGACTCGCGCGCTGATTTCTTGCAAGCTAGAACGAGCATTCTCCTGAAGAACAGATAGTATCTTTAAATCATATTTTGTTACTTTCATACTAATTTTTATTAAAAATGAGAAAAATTTTCTTATTATAGCTGATTTTATTAAAAAATAAGAAGCACTTTTCGTAAACTTATCTATAAGCTTTGAACATGAAAACCTTAACGACTACCCCCGTAGCGGCCACCACTGGCTCCCACATGACCCCTCCAAGGTCGGGAGCCAGTGCGCTGGTTGACACCTTAGTCAAGTTGGGGGTGGATACTATTTTTGGCTACCCAGGTGGCGCAGTATTGCCGATTTACGATGCGCTCTATGGCGAAAAACGGCTTCGCCATATTTTAGTTCGGCATGAACAGGCTGCCGTGCATGCGGCAGAGGGTTATGCGCGCACTACCGGAAAACCAGGCGTCGTTCTGGTTACATCCGGACCAGGTATGAGCAACACCACAACCGGACTGCTTGATGCAATCAGCGACTCCATTCCTATTATTTGCATCAGCGGACAAGTCGCCAAACCGCTCATAGGAACTCAGGCATTTCAAGAATGTGACGCTATAGGCATCGCCAAAACCGTGACCAAATGGCAGACTCAAATTCTCAGCATCGATGAGGTTGTTCATCGCACCGTAGAGGCGTATCAACACGCCACGTCTGGAAGGCCCGGCCCAGTGCTCATCGATTTCCCAAAGGACATTCAAGCTCAACTGATCAACACAGAAGATACCCCCCCATCGCAGATCCACTCCAAGCGCGACGCATCCTCCGGATACGACATCAATCAGGCTGTCGAATTAATACTTCAAGCAAAAAAACCAATTATTTATGGTGGTGGAGGATTAATCAATTCAGGATCGAAAGCGTGTGAAATATTCGCAAAACTAGTACAAATGACCCAAGCGCCGTGCACGCTCACACTAATGGGACTTGGAGCGTTTCCCGGTTCGCATCCGCAATTCATCGGGATGCCGGGCATGCACGGAACTCTCGAAGCAAATTTAGCCCTACATGACTCAGACCTCATCGTATGTATTGGCGCTCGCTTTGACGACCGGGTCACGGGAGACGTAGCAACGTTTGCGCCGCACTCGAAAAAAATTCATATTGATATTGACCCTAGCTCGATTAACCGACTGGTGCGCGTAGACGTCGGACTCGCAGGAGATTGCGGAGTCGTTTTATCGGCACTCATCAAGGCCCTAGAAACAACAATCGATACTCAGCAAGACATACAACCATGGTGGACGCAGATCCAACGCTGGCAAAGCGTCAATTCGCTGAACTTTGAATCCAAAGAAGATACGATCGTCCCTCAATCGCTGATGCAGGCCATCCAAAAAGCGACCAAGAACACAAATCCGATCATTGCGACCGATGTTGGCCAACATCAAATGTGGGCGGCTCAACACTTGATATTTGAAAAACCTGGTCACTGGCTGACCTCTGGCGGTGCAGGCACAATGGGGTACGGCTTACCTGCCGCCATAGGCGCTCAAGTTGCGCACCCAGAGAAAACTGTGATTTGCATTTCTGGAGATGCCTCCATCCTCATGAACATTCAAGAGCTCTCAACAGCCGTCCAACACAACACCCCCGTCAAGGTCATTTTGTCGAATAACGAGTGCATGGGCATGGTTCGCCAGTGGCAAGAATTCAACTATGGCGGCCGTTATAGCCACAGCTACACCGAAGCACTTCCGGACTTTGTGTCAGTAGCGAGAGGGTTTGGGTGGGCAGCGGAGCGGATTACAAAACCAAGCGCCCTAGATGATGCAATCGAACGTTGCTTAAAACATGATGGCCCATTCTTTTTAGAAGTCGCGGTAGAAAAGCAAGAAAACTGTTTCCCCATGATGCCGGCTGGGGTACCTCACAACCAAATTCTTCTTAAGGAAGGCGTGTTCTACCGAGAAGATTCAGCATAACGATACGCAAGACCCGAAACGTGGTTTATCCAACCACCGCTCGGCCCTAACATCAAATCCCAAAAGGATACGTCGATGAAATTAGTAACTCTCGAAGACAAATACGTTGCAACCGATGGCCGGGTTTATCTCACCGGAATCCAAGCATTAGTCCGCTTGATGCTCGTGCAACAACAGCGCGACGACGCCCTCGGCCTAAAGACCGGCGGATTCGTTTCCGGTTACCGAGGATCTCCACTTGGCGGGCTTGATGAGGCTCTATGGAAAGCCGCCCCCTATCTGGATGCACACAACGTCAAATTCGTCCCTGGCGTCAATGAAGAGTTAGCGGCAACCGCCGTTTGGGGGACACAACAAGTCCACCTCACAGGCAACACAGAATACGATGGCATATTTGGTCTTTGGTATGGCAAGGGTCCCGGGGTTGACCGTTGCGGAGATGTATTTAAACATTTGAATTATCACGGCACCTCGAAACATGGGGGGGTGCTTCTTATTGCCGGGGATGATCACGGAGCATACTCATCAACACTGCCGCACCAAAGCGATCACCTCTTTTCAGCATCAATGATTCCGGTACTCTACCCGAGCAACGTCGAGGAATACTTAACATTAGGGTTGCATGGCTTTGCCATGTCTCGCTTCTCAGGTTGTGCAGTTGGATTTAAAGCATTGGCAGACACAGTCGAATCTTCAGCCTCGATTAACGCAGATGTTCTCCAACCCAAAATTATCATTCCTGATGATTTCATCATGCCGGCAGGTGGGCTCAATTGCCGGCTATCAAGCAAAACCTTAGGCGTCCAAGCTCGGGACCAAGAAGCATTGATGCAAGACTATAAAATCTACGCAGCACTTGCCTACTCCAGGGCCAACCGCCTTAACCATATCACCATTGATTCCCCAAGCGCCAAACTGGGTATCGTTGCCTCTGGAAAATCCTACATGGACGTTCTTGAAGCTCTAGACGAACTAGGGATATCCGAATCAGAGGTCGCCAACGTTGGGATACGACTGTTTAAAGTATCCATGCCGTGGCCCCTTGAGCCCGACGGCATCAGGGAGTTTTCTCGTGGGCTTCAGGAAATTCTCGTTGTCGAGGAAAAACGACAGATGGTCGAATATCAACTTAAGGAGCAACTCTACAACTGGGATCCAAGCGTTCGCCCAAGGATTATTGGAAAATTTGATGACAAGGGAGAATGGGTCCATCAGCGAGGAGAATGGCTGCTACCTGCGAAGGCGGATTTTTCCGTTGCGCAAATTGCCAGAGTCATTGCGTCCCGAATAAATCGATTCCATAACAGCGCTGAGCTAGCTGCTCAACTCAACTTTCTAGATTCTAAAGAGGCAGCTCTAGCACGAGCGGTAAATACCCCACATCGCCCTGCTTGGTACTGTTCGGGCTGCCCTCACAACGCCTCAACAAAAGTTCCCGAAGGGAGTCTTGCTCTTGCCGGCATTGGTTGCCACGTCATGGCAACCGCAATTTATCCAAAGCAGAACAAAACCATGTCGCAAATGGGCGGCGAGGGAGTCGCATGGATTGGCCAAGCGCCGTTCTCAAAGAGAGATCATGTTTTCACCAACTTAGGTGATGGGACGTATTTCCACTCAGGCTCACTCGCCATACGCGCCTCCATCGCCGCGGGCATTAACATCACCTATAAAATTCTTTATAACGATGTCGTCGCAATGACCGGCGGACAACCAATTGATGGGGTTTTGACCGTCCCGATGATTGTTGAACAGCTCTACAGCGAAGGCGTCAAAGAAATCGTTGTGGTCACTGAGGATCTCGGCCGATACGGCGGCAACCACGCAGTCAAGGGCCCGACCAAAATCGTTCACCGAGACGAATTAGCAATCACTCAAGAAAAACTTCAACGCACAAAAGGCGTTTCCATCTTAATCTATGATCAAACGTGCGCTGCAGAAAAAAGGCGACGACGCAAGACTGGCGAGCTCCCAAAACCCAAAAAACATTTATATATCAACACCGATGTCTGCGAAGGTTGTGGTGACTGTGGCTTAGAGTCAAATTGCACCTCAATACTTCCCATCGAAACAGTGCTCGGCCGAAAAAGAACGATTGACCAGTCATCGTGCAATCAAGACTACTCCTGCGCAAAAGGGTTCTGCCCCAGCTTTGTGACGATAGAGGGGGGCATACCGAAGAAATCAAGACTGAAGATCAATGATGCCACTGAATTGCCAAACTTGCCGACGCCAACCATTCCAACACTTGGCGAAGACCCATACAATATTTATATTACAGGTATCGGGGGTACCGGCGTCATAACAGTAGGCGCTCTTCTTGGCATGGCAGCACACCTTGAAGAAAAAGGAATTTCTGTGCTTGATATGACGGGTATGTCCCAAAAAAATGGAGCCGTTACTTCTCACGTCCGTATCACCCAAAAAGATCGTCAAATACGCGCTCAACGGATTGCAACTGGGGAAGCTGATCTATTGCTTGGGTGCGATATGCTAACTGCTGGCGGTCAAGACGCTATTTCAAAAACACGCTCGGGGAGAACAGCGGCGATCATCAATACCCATGATCAACCCACCGGAGCGTTCACGCAAGATAGAGATTGGGAGTTCCCCCGAGCACAACTCACGACACTCATCAACGAATCTGTAGCGAATCAGGCTACATTCATCAACGCCACGCAGCTCGCGACACGCTTACTCGGGGACTCAATTGCAACCAACCTCTTTATGCTCGGCTTAGCGTTCCAAAAAGGACGGGTCCCGCTAGCAGAAGCATCTCTTATAAAAGCCATCGAACTTAACGGCGTTGCGACAGAAGCGAATAAAGAAGCGTTTCTTTGGGGGCGCTATGCCGCCATAGATGAAGCCACTGTTGCTGAACTGGCAAACCCGAACAAACCTGAGATGAAGAATGACACGACGTCTCTCTTCAACATACTCGATGACCGGATCAAGCGACTGACTCAATATCAAAATCATGCTTATGCCAAGCGTTACGAAAGCGAAGTCCTGCGTATACACAAACAAAACGAAACACGTGAAGAAAAACAATCACTGAGCATATCCTTTGCGAGACATTTATTTGATCTCATGGCTTATAAAGACGAATATGAAATTGCGAGGATGTACGCTGACCCCGCCTTCTTGAAGAACCTGCGTGACGCGTTCGACGGGAACTTCAAGATACGTTTTAACTTAGCCCCCCCCTTATTTGCAAAACGAGACGCAAAGGGGCATTTAATCAAAACGGAATACGGCGGCTGGATGAAGTATCTTTTCAAACCGCTCGCCAAGTTGAAATTCCTTCGAGGGTCGGCTCTGGATCTTTTTGGAAAAACTGACGAACGAAGAAAAGAAAGGCAGCTGGTGGACGATTACATCACTATGGTTGAGGAAAGCCTCGCCGGCTCAGAGACTTTTACTACAGACGCGCTGAAGGAGATCATTGAGCTACCATCGGAAATAAGAGGCTATGGTCATGTAAAATTAGAGGCGATCGATAGATTTTATGCGCGCTGGAGCCAAATTCGTAAAAAAGCTTATGAAGGAACTGGGCAAAAAGCAGCGTAAAAACAATAAATCGATCACACTTTTGATGAGGCAAATGATTTATTAAAAAAGCCGCGGAGCCTGTAAAAAATTTTACGATAGCTCTACACCTTTCATTTTGAGCACCGAGAACTAATGACAAACTTAAAAGACAACCCGCTTACCAATCCCACTAGCATTGGGGTAAAAGTAAGATTTGTGACAGCTGCCAGCCTTTTCGATGGCCATGATGCCTCTATTAATATCATAAGACGAATGCTGCAAGGCAGCGGCACAGAAGTTGTTCACCTCGGACACAATCGCTCTGTTGACGAAATCGTTACAGCTGCAGTTCAAGAGGATGCGAAAGGCATCGCTGTTAGCTCTTATCAAGGAGGTCATATCGAATATTTCAAATATATGATCGACCTGCTCCGCGAAAGAGGCGCTGGACATATTCGGGTGTTTGGCGGTGGTGGTGGCGTCATCGTTCCATCTGAAATTAAAGAGCTACACGAATATGGCGTAGCGAAAATTTACTCTCCCGAAGATGGGGCCACCATGGGTCTTCAGGGAATGATCGACGACATGATCCAACGGGCACGGGAGGCGAAATCACCCGCTTTAGTGGGCTCCCTTGACTCAATCTCCAAATCTGCTCACGGTGAGCTCGCGAGAGTGATCTCGGCTATAGAAGATAAATCTATAGATGGCGATTTCTATCAAAGCGTGCTGGACCACGCGGAGAGTCTGGCGGGCAAGATTCCCGTCTTAGGAATAACCGGTACGGGAGGGGCAGGAAAATCCTCCTTAACCGATGAGTTAATTCGACGATTTAGACTTGATGAAGGGGATAAACTAAATATCGCAGTCATTGCAGTTGATCCATCTCGACGTAAAACCGGTGGCGCGTTATTGGGCGATCGCATCAGGATGAATGCGCTCGACGGAGTAAAAATCTATATGCGCTCACTAGCAACCAGGAGCGGGGGGAGCGAGGTGGCTGATTGCCTACCTGGAGCTATCGCGGCCTGTAAGTGTAGCGGGTTTGATTTGATCATTATCGAAACCTCAGGCATTGGCCAAGGTGATGCCGCAATTGTTCCGTTTGTGGATTTATCCCTGTACGTCATGACTCCAGAATACGGCGCCGCTAGCCAACTTGAAAAGATAGACATGCTCGACTTTGCAGACCTCGTTGCGATCAATAAATTTGATCGCCGCGGCGCTGAAGATGCGCTTCGAGACGTATCAAAACAATATCAACGCAATCACCAGAAGTTCAACGAGAGCCCGAGTGCGATGCCTGTTTTTGGCACGACCGCATCGCGATTCAATGATAGCGGAGTGACCGCACTTTATCACGCCGTAGCTGACGCTCTAATGAGCCATGGGCTGGTGCGAGCAAGCAGAAAACTACCTACCGTAGATGGAAAGTCCTCGACAAATGTCACCAGCATTATTCCTCCTGATCGAACACGCTATCTTGCGGAAATATCAGACACCATACGTTCTTACAAAGAGCTTGTAATCTCCGAATCGCGGCTAGCGCGCGAACGCCAGCAACTCCAATGCGCGGCTGTCCTGGTGGAGAAAGAAACAAACGGGGATATTTCACACATTCAACGGTTAGCCTCAGAACGAGACCATAAACTTCACCCGAACAGTAAAAACCTCCTATCTGATTGGCCCAAACTTCAAAGTGCGTACTCGGGAGAGCACCACGTTGTAACAATACGAGATAAAGAAATTCGTACCGAACTTAAATATCAGACCTTATCAGGCAGCCTGATACCTCGGGTCTCATTACCTAAATTTGAAGACGAAGGTGAAATTCTAAAGTGGCTAATGCTCGAGAACGTGCCTGGATATTTCCCCTTCACTGGAGGCGCATTTCCTTTCAAAAGAGAAAATGAAGATCCAACAAGAATGTTTGCGGGCGAAGGCGATGCGTTTAGAACAAACAAACGCTTTCATCTTTTATCCAAGGATATGCCAGCAAAACGACTATCAACAGCTTTCGACTCCGTTACGTTATACGGCTTTGATCCAGACTTAAGACCCGACATATACGGGAAAATTGGCAACTCAGGCGTATCGATTGCCACACTTGAGGACATGAAAGTTCTCTACTCTGGATTTGATCTCTGCGCGCCAACGAACAGCGTTTCCATGACGATCAATGGGCCAGCACCAACGATTCTCGCCATGTTTATGAACACCGCGATCGATCAACAATACGTAAAATTCAAGGAACTTGAGGGCCGAGAACCATCTGGAACCGAAAAAGATAGTATCAAAAAACAAACTTTGAACACCGTGAGAGGAACAGTGCAAGCTGACATTCTCAAAGAAGATCAGGGACAAAACACGTGCATTTTTTCTACTGAGTTCAGTTTGAAAGTCATGGGTGACGTACAGCAATACTTCATCGACCAAAAGGTCAGGAACTTCTACTCGGTCTCCATCTCCGGTTACCATATCGCAGAAGCTGGAGCCAACCCAATTTCACAACTTGCATTTACACTAAGTAACGGATTTTCATTCGTTGAAGCTTATCTAGCGCGCGGAATGAAAATTGACGATTTCGCACCAAATTTGAGTTTCTTTTTCAGTAATGGCATGGATCCCGAATACACCGTAATCGGTAGAGTAGCGCGAAGAATATGGGCTATCGCGATGCGAGACCGTTACGGAGCAAACGAGAGGTCTCAAAAACTCAAATACCACTGCCAAACATCCGGTCGATCGCTGCACGCGCAAGAAATTGACTTCAATGACATCAGAACCACACTGCAAGCCCTAATCGCGACTTATGATAATGCCAACTCTCTGCACACAAATGCCTATGATGAGGCCATTACCACACCTACAGAAGAGAGTGTGCGTCGCGCCATGGCAATACAGTTAATTATCAATCGTGAATGGGGACTGGCGAAAAACGAAAACTCCAGCCAAGGCAGCTTTATTATTGAAGAACTCACCAACTTGGTGGAAGAATCCGTGCTCAAGGAATTCGAATCGATTTCCGAGCGTGGGGGCGTTTTAGGGGCCATGGAACTGGGATACCAAAGAGGGAAGATCCAGGAAGAATCAATGTATTATGAGCACAAAAAACATGATGGCAGCTATCCGCTAATCGGCGTTAATACATTCAGGAATCCGAACGGGGACACAACACCGGAAACTGTCGATTTAATTCGCTCCTCCGAAGAGGAGAAACAGTCTCAACTCAACCGACTCCAAGCATTCCAAGAGCAGCACAGCGGCGAATGCGCGATGATGCTGGAGCGGCTGCAAACTGCCGTCATTCAAAATCAAAACGTATTCGAAGTCCTCATGGATGCCGTTCGCGTATGTTCGCTAGGCCAAATCAGCCATGCTCTATTTGAGGTGGGGGGGAAATATCGAAGGTCTATGTAACACCAATATTTCGGTAGAAGCTCGTTGCCCT
>DFDI01000093.1:0-424 GCA_002367635.1 Betaproteobacteria bacterium UBA3031
GAGCTTTTCGCAAATGAACGAACTATTCCAAGTCTAGACTAAACTCAAATATTTATCCTTTGGGCGAATTTTTCGTACCAGATGAATACGTTAGAATAGAGTCTAATTTGAACATTTTTCGATTTGCTTAGGCTCCAATAATGATTGTTTACGATTTAGCTTGCGACCAAGAACATAAGTTTGAGGGCTGGTTCTCCTCTCAAGATGATTTTGATAAGCAGGTATCCAACGGACAGCTGTCCTGCCCAACCTGCGGCTCAACAACTATTTCTAAACAGCTATCTGCCCCTTATCTCAATACGTTGCCCGGCCAGAATGCTTCCTCGAAAACCAAACAAAAAGAAATGGCCCTTGCTGGGGTAAACCTACAGCAACTTCATAATCAGTTCATCGAATACATCGCTAAAAATACTGAAGATGTTGG
>DFDI01000093.1:620-3481 GCA_002367635.1 Betaproteobacteria bacterium UBA3031
GGTGAAGCTTCGGTTGAAGTCATGCAAGAATTAAAGGACGAAGGCATTGAAGTGTATGCATTACCACCAGGACCAACTCCTCCAGACAAATTGAACTAGTTGGCTAGCCCGATTATAAAAGGCAGCATCTATCAGACCTCGCTCCCACTTATAATTGCTGTTTTAATAATCTCAACAGCAGCAATACTCGTTCGCGGCGCTCAGAACGAAGGGGCCACTTCAAATACCATAGCCTTCCTTCGACTAGCTATTGCATCACTATGTCTAGGTCTAATTTCCTCCAGATCCATCATCAACGGCATCCGGCGTTGTGATGCTAAAACTATATTTAAAAGTGCGCTGTCAGGCATTTTTTTAGCTGTCCACTTTATGACGTGGATTGTCTCCCTCGAATACATCTCAGTCGCAAAAAGTACGTTTCTTGTGACAACGAGTCCAATTTGGGTCGCGCTACTAAGTTTGATTGTTCTAAAAGAAACAATCAGCAGAAAACAGCTTATTGGGATAATCATTGCAACTGGAAGCGCCTTCTTCCTCTTCTCGTTTGCGGAAGAAACATTAATCAGTCAAGGACAAAGGTCTATAAAAGGTGAGCTGCTAGCCACCTTAGGCGGGATTTCCGTCGCAGCTTATCTCATCATTGGTCGCACGCTTCGTCAGGCTATTGAATTAAAAGTCTACGTTTTTCTGACATATACTTTTGCCACAATAACTTTAGTTTTATATAACCTGTCCAGCATCAAGCAGTTAGCTCCCAATATGTCTGGGTCAGCTTGGGTATATATCTTTTGTCTAGCTCTAGGCCCACAGCTCATTGGACACACAATTCTTAATTGGGGAGTTCGGCGATTCCCCGCAACACTCGTTTCAACAATAGTGCTCGCGGAACCAATAGTGGCATCCGTTCTAGCATGGATCATTCTCAATGAGGCTATAGGACCAAATAGTTTTCTGGGGTTTTCAGGCATTGTTTTAGGAATTTTTCTAACCACGCGATACTATAAGCGTTGAAAATACAAACAAGTGCGAATTTGATTAACGTTTGTCCTTCAAGAGCCTCAGAAACAATCGATATCCCAACAACACAAACAGCACTGCTGCAAACATTAACGGCTCCCACACATCACGCTTTACCAAAACAAAAAAATGCGTCACCCCTAAAATTGCAATCAGGTAAATGATCTTATGTAGCCTCCGCCAACGCAGAGTCCCGAGAACCACTTTGGCACGATTGGTGGATGTCAGCGCTAATATAAACAGACCAACAAAAGCGACAAAACCAATGTAAATAAAAGGACGTTCGGAGAGGTCTAAGGCGATTTCAGTCCAATCAAAAAACTGATCTAAAGCTAACCAAGTTAAAAAATGAATGGCCCCGTAAACGAACGTAACGAGTCCAAATGTTCTTCTCAAAGGAAATACAACAGGCAAACTAAAAAGATATCTAATCGGCGTAACGCACAAGGTCAGCAACAGGGAAAAAAGCGTCCACCAACCAGTAAATTGAGAAATAAATTCAATTGGATTAGCTGTTAATTGGCCCGTCATGGCCTTCACACAGAGCGTGATCAGCGGAATAGCACTAAACAACCAGATGATCCGAGTGTCAATCCTCTCTCTTAAACGTGATGATCGTGACACCGGGGCTTCGTCCATAGCAGAACCGTAGCGTCAGTAATTCTTGCTGAGATCTAAATCACGATACAAATCCGCAACCCATTTGGAATACCCATTAAACATTTCTGTATCTCGCTTAAGAAAATCTCCAATCCGCCGCTCCTTACGTTGGCTCCATCTTGGATGGGAAACGTGAGGGTTTACATTGGAATAAAACCCATACTCGCTGGGACCGGCAAGATTCCATGAGGTGGCTGGTTTGTGTTCGGTCAAATTAATGGTCACAATTGATTTCGCGCTTTTAAACCCATATTTCCACGGCACCACAACCCTCACCGGAGCTCCATTTTGATTCGGCAACATTTCTCCGTATAAACCTAGTGTCAAAAGCGTGAGCGGATTCATGGCCTCATCCAACCTCAATCCTTCCTTATATGGCCAATCAAGGACCGCAGTCCTTTGTCCCGGCATCTGTTCCGGGTCGTGCAAAGAAATAAACTCTACATAACGAGCATTTCCGGTAGGCTGAACCGCATCTAATAATTTGGACAGCGGAAAGCCGATCCAGGGGATCACCATGGACCAGGCCTCGACACACCGCAATCGATAAATACGCTCCTCAAGCGGCGCGAGGCGTAAGAGTTGATCAATATCGAACTTTTGTGGCCGATGAACTTCACCGATAACTTGTATGGTCCACCCTTCTGTCTTCAACCTATGGGCCTGCTCGAAAGGATCGTCTTTCCCCGTACCAAACTCGTAGAAATTATTATACCTAGTGACATCCGAGTAAGTGGTTAGCTCCTCAGCAGTCGAGAATTCACTTTTTTTCAATTCAAATTCAATCGGGAAATTTTTTCCATCGCGCGGCTTGGCACTTGCGCTGGGGACGGCCATCGCCGCCAATGATGCGAAACCACCCTGTACCCATCGTCGTCTAGACTCGAATAGTTTTCTTGGCGTAATTTCCGACGAGGGAATATCTGATTTAAAAAAATTTTTCATCAATGAATAATAATTTGAGTTAGTAGCATATCTAGATCAACAGCCTAGATACGAATCTACACCAAGAATACAGTGGCCATTCCAAGAAATATTAGAAAGCCCATGCTGTCGGTGGTAAATGTTAATAACACAGAGGATCCAATAGCTGGGTCTCTCCCCATTTTTTGTAAAAATAATGGAACCAACATACCCACCGCAGCACCTACGACAAGATTAAGTAGCATCGCGCTCAACATCAC
>DFDI01000093.1:3814-6176 GCA_002367635.1 Betaproteobacteria bacterium UBA3031
CCTTTCGCATTACTTTTGTTAATCTCTTCAAAAGCTAATGCTCGAACAATCAACGTGATCGTCTGATTACCTGAGTTACCCGCTATAGCCGCAACAATAGGCATAAGTGTCGCCAAAGCAACCAACTTCTCTATTGAGTCCTCAAATAAACCAATAACACGAGAGGCAAAGAAAGCTGTCCCTAGATTTACTGCGAGCCATAGCCACCTATTTTTAGCGCTCTTCCAAACAGAAGAGAACAAATCCTCATCCCGAAGACCCACCTTACCCAATGATTCCTGCTCAGCGTCCTCTCGGATGTAATCCACAATGTCAGTGATCGTCATCCGACCCACAATACGATTATAGCCATCAACAACTGGAGCAGAGACCAAGTCGTAACGCTCAAACGCGTGAGCGGCACTCTCCGCATCCTGATCTGGATTGAAGCTCACTACATCTGTGGACATGACGTCACACACCTTCGTTTCAGGCGCTGCGACAATCAAATCACTGACTGACAAAACTCCTTTCAACATTTCACGACGATCTACAACAAAGAGTTTATCTGTATTATGTGGCAGCTTTTCCAACCGACGTAAATATCTAAGCACCACATCAAGTGACACATCCTCTCGCACGGTCACCATTTCGAAGTCCATTAATGCCCCTACGGTATCTTCGGGATAAGATAACGCGGCCTTAAGTTGTAACCGTTCGGCTTCTGACAAAGACCGAAATACATCCGCAATAACACCCTCAGGCAAATCTGGAACAAGATCAGCAATTTCATCAGCATCCAGCTGCTCCGTCGCCGCAACAAGCTCGTGAGCATCCATATCTGCTATTAGCGTTTCCCTAACGGCACCTGAGGCTTCAAGCAAGACATCGCCGTCGAACTCAGATCGGACGAGCTTCCATACGACCAAGCGCTCATCCAACGGCAGCTGCTCTAGTATTGCCGCGATATCGGCAGGATGCATCGCATCCAGCTTATCCTGCAGCCCAATGAGATTTGGTTCTTGAATAAATCCGTCAACGACATCTTGACGAGGCATCTCCTGATCGCCTAAGAGATTCTCAACGTGTTGATATTTATCGAGACTAGTCTTGATATCTTCCAAAGATCGTCGGACAGCATCGATGCTACTTTGAGTATTTTTTTTGTCGACTTCACTCATAAAACACCCTCAACGAACTTCAAGAATTAGCAAAAGACAAAGCTTACAAAAACTACTACATAGGTGTTAACGCTACAAACGGCAAGGACTGACATTGAACTTTCCCGCTCTTTAAGTTGGCTTTAAAAAGCTCTAACACTCCAGATTTAGTCCAATTAAAACCGTAGTAAGCCAACCCTGTGAGTGATTGCAAATCTTCAACTTCAATGTAGTCACAGGTAGCGCCATCTCCTACCAAAGAAACTTCATAGTAAAAGGGATTCTGATCAGGGAATGAAGCCTTACCAGCATCCGTAAACATCCATTTTTTTCCTTGGCCATCACGATACTTACCACTCAAAACGATGTTGTTGATAATGGGGCCTAACTCTTTCCCCACGCGCTCGTAGGAGGCCCACTTACCATCCATTACGAGAGGTTCTTTAATCTGAAGATTTCGAAATTGACCATCTGAAGATTTTTTACCTTTAAACCACACGTAGACCACATCCTCTGAAGAAGTCGGTGCATTTCTTTCACCCAAAACCAATCGATAAGTATTTGGCTTTTGCCCGGGTTCCACATCAAATACAATCATCAGCGTTGCCTTAACCATATCTGTCGCAAAGTAAGGGTAGGCACGCCCCTCTTTTTTTATTGCGATCAATACCGGCTTAGATTTTTTTTCTGCCTCATGCGGCTGTTTGGTCTTTCTCAACGCTTCGAGATAGGTTTGTTCAAACCAAATACCCTGAAGGTCATCAATGAAGATACGCTCATTAGCGC
This sequence comes from Betaproteobacteria bacterium UBA3031, assembly GCA_002367635.1. Taxonomy (GTDB): domain Bacteria; phylum Pseudomonadota; class Gammaproteobacteria; order Burkholderiales; family Eutrophovitaceae; genus Eutrophovita. The sequence continues at coordinate 5,740 of DFDI01000093.1, forward strand.
TTACGTTCGACATTGATACCATAAAAACACCTGCCGCCAAAATTCGTATCAGCTTCGACTTCCGATATGGGGAATTAAAAATCACGAGTTACACCTCCAAGTATGGTCTTAAATTTTGGGACGAGTTTTCCAAAATTCACTCAACTGCTCAAAAGCATGCCCAAATTGCAGCACACCAAAATCATCTCTAAAACGGCCAACAATCTGAAGCCCAACCGGCAATCCGGACGAAGAAAAACCTGCGGGCACTGAGAGTGCGGGATGGCCTGTGGCACTGATGCGAAAACAAGATTTCATCCAGTCAAGGTAGTTTGGCAGGGCGTTCCCATTAATTTCACTGACGTAAGGAAGATCGACATCAAATGGTAAGACCTGCGTCACAGGGCAAATTATAAACTCATATGTATCCATAAACCGACCAAGTCTCTCAAACATCG
>DFDI01000093.1:6430-8619 GCA_002367635.1 Betaproteobacteria bacterium UBA3031
CTTTAAACTGATCAGGGTGTGCCTCCAAAAGTTCGCCAAGCGCCGACTCCATATGCCAGGCTCTTAACACGTGAAAGACTTCATCCGCTTCAGCCAAGTCTGGGTCGATTTCATCAATGATGCACCCTGTGTTCTCAAGTTGATGAACCGCCCCTTCAATGACGCTAAGCACCTCGTCATCCACAGGCAAACCGCCCAGCGTTTTGCTCCAGGCGACTCTCACACCACCAAAATCTCTCTCTAAGCCTTGCTGAAAAATATTCGGGCTCTCTGTCATCGATAAAGGACAACGTCGATCTGGCCCAGCGATGGCGGAGAGCATCAGCGAAACATCAGCAACCGTTCTAGCCATGGGCCCTAAAACAGAGAGCGGAAACCAGGCTGATGGATTTGGCCAAATTGGAACGAGACCCGTCGACGGCCTAAGACCAACGACATTACAAAAACTCGCTGGGTTCCTTAGAGACCCTCCCAAATCCGATCCATCCGCAAGGGGCACAAGACCAGACGCAAGCGCGGCCGCGGCTCCGCCACTAGAGCCGCCGCACGTTTTTTCTAAATCATATGGGTTTCGAGTCGCACCAAAAACCTTATTGAAAGTTTGGCTGCCAGCGCCAAACTCTGGGGTATTAGTTTTACCTACGGTGACGGCACCGGATTGCCGCAGCCTCTCAACAATCAACGCATCGTGGTCGGGGATGAAATCCGCAAACAAAGGAGATCCAAAAGTCGTTCGAATGCCTTTAGTTACAGTTAAATCTTTATGTGCAACGGGCAGCCCTTCCAATAAACCCAATGGGGCCTTCCTCATGATCCGCTGATCGATATTGCCGGCCGTAACTCTTGCTTGCTCCTCGTCCAACGTGACAATGGCATTAATTTTTGAATTAACTTTTACAATTTGGTCCAAATGACAATCAAGTAACTCTGTCGCGGAAATCTTTCGCTGACGCACCAAGTCGAGCATAGTGTGGGCGGGAAGAAAACAAACATCTGATTTATTCATACGTTTATCAAAACATCAATTAAGTTTAATGATGGAATCCTGCGGGATTCATAATTTGAGCCGATAAGCCAGTTTGTGCATCCCCGCCAAATACAGGATTGTTACCTAGGAATTGTATGCCAAGCGTTTCAAATGTAGCCGCATAATTAGGAAATTTTTCAGCTATGATTTCTTTCTCTTTTCGAAGCACGAACAGATCATCACTCAACAATAAATCAAGGTCAGTTAATAATTGATCCCCAGAGATACTTTGAGTTTCATCATAACAGCAACCATGATATTTCATCAGCACATCCAGCAAAGTAACCTCTCCCTGAGACCGGCCCCTCAATTCCACGTCGATACGAAAAAAATACGCTGCGCCACCCCAGTACCCATGAAGGTATGTCCCCCTCTTGGAAAGACGGGCCATCGATTCAGCAACCGTAAATCCTCCCCCGGCTTTCGCGCCTGAAACAAAACCCCGGTGCAACCTTGACCAAGACTCTACTGAGCTTATGACCCCACTTTTAACCATCGCAAGATGCTGTAGATAAGTCGGCAACCCCTCGATGATCCAATAATCACTAGAGTCAATGTGCGGGAACAAAAAATGTGACATCTCATGAGGAAGACTCCAATCCCACAGGAGCTGCTCTAAGTTGGAGTCCCGCTTAACAAAAAGATGAATCCCTGCCCCTCCGCCACGCGTAACATAGGCCCAGGGAACAATAGAATTACCTCGATCACTGGGGCTAACGATAACCTGCACTTGGGATCTAGGGAAAAAACCCATAAGCCCTGAAACTCCCTGCGCTGATCGCGTGACCCAGTGAATCAAGTCATCTCGATTGACACGATCAAACTCACCCAAAATGGTGACCTCAAAAATACTTCCATCAACATCAATGATGTTGGGTGTTCGGTTTGTCAAGGCCACAATCCCCTCCCACGCGACAGGAGTATTCGCTCCAACGAAACGCGTCTTCCCTAGTCGCCGCCATGGAGTGGAAATAAAAATGTCATCAGGCACGCGGAAATCGATACCGAATGTCTCGTAGTTTGCATCCGACTTAGGCCTCATTAGCCAATCACCGATTGAGGTGAGCAGGTTTCGCTCCTCTATTAACCTTGTTTCAGCGCTACCGCGCTGCTCGCCCTGATGCCTTGGTTCGAGTAAAACATCGTAGAAAACGCATCGGGC
>DFDI01000073.1 GCA_002367635.1 Betaproteobacteria bacterium UBA3031
TATTTAACCCTGCGACAAAAAAAGGTGACCGTGTTGGCATTAAAACGCTGGACGATGGGTCTCGTGTACGAATATTTCGCTCAAATGGCGAAATGGTCGATTCTTGAAAGGTTTTAAATGAGTAAAGACGCTAAAGTAATTGGTCAGGAAGAGCTCAAGGGAGCGCGATTGGCGGACGTGTATAAGGCTGAAGTGGTTCCTGGTCTTATGGGCGAGTATAAGTATAAGTCCATCATGGAGGTCCCGCGTATTTTGAAGATTGTTCTTAACATGGGCGTCGGAGAAGCGGTGGCTGATAAGAAAGTACTTGACCATGCGGTCAGTGATATGACCTTGATCGCCGGGCAAAAACCAATTATCACTAAAGCTAAGAAGTCTATTGCAGGTTTCAAAATACGTGATGGATATCCCATCGGATGCAAGGTAACGCTGCGCGGACAAAGAATGTATGAGTTTTTAGATCGTTTGATCTCGGTGGCTATTCCTAGAATCAGGGATTTTCGCGGCATTCCTAGTAAGTCGTTTGATGGCCGTGGAAATTTCAATATGGGCGTTCGTGAACAGATTATTTTCCCAGAAGTTCAGTACGATAAGATTGACGTGTTGCGTGGTTTGAATGTGACTATTACCACAACCGCGAAGACTGATAAGGAAGCTCGTTCTTTGTTATCTGCTTTCCGTTTCCCGTTCAAGAATTGAGGATCTAATGGCAAAAAAATCTATCATTAATAGGGACATTAAGCGTCGTGCTACTGTCGCGAAATACGCAGTAAAAAGAGCGGCAATTGATGCGGTGCTTAACAGCGCGCAGTCTTCGGAAGAAGAAAAATATGTCGCTCGTATAGCGTTGCAAAAACTACCTCGTGATGCCAGTCCAGTGCGCTTGAGAAATCGTTGCGCGCTAACTGGAAGGCCACGTGGTGTTTATAGTAAATTTGGTCTTGCCCGCGGGAAGCTTCGTGAATTCGCTATGCGCGGTGAGGTTCCTGGAATTATTAAAGCGAGTTGGTAGGAGAGTACATCTATGAGTATGAGTGATCCAATCGCCGACATGTTGACTAGAATCAGAAACGCTCAAATGGCGGAAAAGAGCAATGTCAAGATGCCATTTAGCAATGTAAAACGAGCAATTGCGCAGGTGCTTATCGATGAAGGATACATCGAGAGTATGACCGTAAACGGCCAAGAGGAAAAGAAGCCGCAGCTTGAGCTTGCCCTTAAGTATTATGCCGGACGGCCGGTTATTGAAAAAATTGAACGTGTCAGTCGGCCTGGCCTCCGTATTTACAAAGGCGCACAGGATCTTCCAACTGTGATGAACGGTCTTGGTGTTGCGATAGTATCTACACCAAAGGGAGTGATGACAGACCGCAGGGCCAGGACTTCTGGTATCGGTGGTGAAGTTCTCTGTATCGTCGCTTAAGTAAAGAGGACGATCATGATCTTTAAACGAAGAATTGATTTGGAGTTATAGAAAATGTCACGTGTTGGAAAAGATCCAATCAATGTTCCCTCGGGAGCCCAAGTCACTATTGTTGGTAATAAGATAGAGGTAAAGGGTGCTCTTGGTGTTTTGAGCCGCGTAATTAGCGATATTGTTAAAGTGACGCAAGTGGATGGAGTTATATCTGTTGCGCCCGCAGATGATAGTCGACAGGCGCGAGCTCTGCATGGCACGACGCGGGCTGTTATCGCGAATATGGTCACTGGTGTCACGTCTGGATTTGAGAAGAAGTTAACGCTTGTTGGTGTGGGTTACAGGGCGCAAGCGGAAGGTGACAAGTTGAATCTTTCGTTAGGCTTTTCCCATCCCGTAGTGCATCAAATGCCGGCAGGTATCAAGGTGGAGACGCCACAACAAACCGAAGTCCTCATAAAAGGGGTTGATAAACAATTAGTTGGTCAGGTTGCCGCAGATGTCCGAGGATATCGACCTCCAGAGCCCTATAAGGGTAAAGGAGTGCGTTATGCGGGTGAGCGAGTGGTCATGAAAGAAACCAAGAAAAAATAAGGCCAAGTCATGTCAGAGTCAGTTAAAAATGCGTCTAGAGCGCGTAGAGCCAGAAAAATCCGACATCAGATTAATAACTCTGGAGCGGCGCACCGATTGCAGGTGCACAGAACGAACTTGCATATCTACGCGCAAATTTTGGATCGTGACGCTAAGGTCATTGTGTCTGCGTCTACAGCTGAGGCTGAGTTACGCAAGTCGCTGTCTAATGGCGGGAATAGACAAGCAGCGACCGAGGTGGGCGCGCGTATAGCGAAGAAAGCGAAAGAAAAAGGGTTGGAACAGGTTGCATTTGATCGGTCTGGGTTTAAGTACACTGGACGTATCAAAGCGTTAGCGGAGGCCGCACGAGAGGCCGGTCTACAGTTTTAAAGGATAACCATGGCACGAGCACAGAATCATTCAGAGGAAAGTAAAGACGGCATCCGTGAAAAAATGGTCGCCGTTAACCGAGTCACTAAGGTGGTCAAGGGTGGTCGAATTCTTGGTTTTGCCGCATTAGCCGTAGTTGGCGATGGTGACGGTAGTGTTGGTATGGGCAAGGGGAAGTCAAAAGAGGTACCTGTTGCCATACAAAAAGCGATGGAAGAGGCTCGCAAGAAGTTGTTTAAGGTTTCCTTAAGTGGGGGCACCCTGCACCATGCTGTTATAGGCACACACGGGGCGGCAAAGGTTTATATGCAACCCGCCTCAGCCGGCACTGGAATTATAGCTGGTGGTCCAATGCGTGCAGTCTTCGAAGTGATGGGCGTGACCAACATTGTTGCTAAGTGTATTGGGTCAACAAATCCTTATAACGTTGTCCGGGCGACTTTGAACGGGCTTGCTGAAATGAACTCTCCCGCAGATATTGCGCTTAAGCGTGGGAAAACAGTTGAAGAGATTTTGGGGTAATTCATGAATACGACAGCGAAGCAGGCAGAAAAGACTCTGAAAGTAACACTTGTTAAAAGTGTTATCGGTACCAAACCATCCCATCGTGCGACTGTAATTGGTTTGGGTCTGCGTAGGATTAGACACACGGTTACGCTTGAAGATACTCCGTCAGTTCGGGGCATGATTGCGAAAGTTGACTACCTTGTGAAAGTTGAGGGTTAAGCAAATGAGATTGAATGACATTAGCCCAGCAGATGGGTCTAAGAAAGACAGAATGCGGGTTGGTCGTGGTGGCGGCAGCGGAAAAGGAAAAACCGCAGGTAGAGGCCATAAAGGACAGCATTCTCGTGCCGGTGGTTATCACAAGGTAGGTTTTGAAGGCGGTCAGATGCCTATGGCCAGACGTCTTCCTAAGCGAGGGTTTCGGTCAATGACTAGCGCCGATACTCGTGAAGTTAGATTGGACGAATTGAATAAAGTAGACGCCGATATTATTGATTTGGCGGCGCTCAAGGCGGCGCAGGTCGTTCCTAACTTCGTGAGCGCTGCAAAAGTGTTTCTTTCTGGTTCTTTAGCCGAGGGTAAAAAGCCTCAGCTCAAAGGGATATTGGTTTCAAAAGGGGCGCGACTCGCGATTGAGTCCGCCGGTGGAAAGATAGAGGACTAAGGCTTTGGCCGTCGGATCAAATAAAGGCTTAGGCGTGAACAAGTATGGTGACCTAAAGGCGCGCCTACTGTTCTTGTTGTTCGCGCTAATTGTATATCGCCTGGGAGCCCATGTGCCTGTGCCCGGGATTGATCCAGTCCAGCTCGAGGATCTATTTAAGGCGCAAGAAGGCGGCATATTAGGCATGTTTAATATGTTTTCTGGTGGAGCGCTACAGCGCTTTACGATTTTCGCTTTGGGCATCATGCCGTATATTTCAGCATCGATCATTATGCAGTTGATGACTGTAGTTGTTCCTACTTTCGAGCAACTAAAAAAGGAAGGTGAAACCGGCCGCAAGAAAATAACGAAATTTACACGCTACGGTACCGTTGGTTTGGCCACATTCCAAGCTATCGGTATTTCAGTGGCTCTCGAATCCCAAGCAAACCTTGTGCTCGACCCTGGCCTAGCTTTCAGATTTACCACTGTCGTTACTCTGGTAACTGGGACGATGTTCCTAATGTGGTTGGGCGAGCAGATAACCGAACGTGGCATTGGTAACGGGATTTCCCTCATTATCTTCGCTGGCATTGCCGCGGGCTTACCTAGCGCAGTGGCCGGAACTCTTGAGCTCGTTAGAACAGGTTCTTTCTCTATCCCGCTCGTCATGTTAATTTTCATAGGCGTGATCGTCATCACTGGGGTTGTGGTGTTTGTTGAGCGTGGTCAGCGTAAGATTTTGGTGAATTACGCAAAGAGACAGGTCGGTAACAAAATGTACGGTGGGCAGAGTTCTCATTTGCCGCTTAAACTTAATATGGCTGGGGTTATCCCACCTATTTTCGCCTCAAGTATTATTCTGTTTCCAGCAACGTTGGCCGAGTTTTTGGGGACTAATGAAAGCTTGTACTGGCTTCGAGACATTGGCGGTCTTTTGCATCCGGGTCAGGTGCTCTACATGGTCGTTTATGCAATGGCCATCGTATTCTTCTGTTTCTTCTATACCGCCCTGGTTTTTAATCCCCGTGAGACTGCTGATAATCTAAAGAAAAGTGGCGCGTTTATACCAGGGATTCGTCCGGGTGACCAAACGACAAAATATATAGAGCGGATTGTTACTCGTCTCACGTTGGTAGGTGCTTTTTACATCACCGTCGTGTGTTTGATCCCTGAATTGATGATAGTTAATTGGAATGTTCCATTTTATTTTGGTGGTACAAGTTTGTTGATTATTGTCGTGGTTACGATGGACTTTATGCAGCAAGTTCAGGCTTATGCAATGTCCCATCAGTATGAGAGTCTTCTTAAAAAGACAAACTTCAAAGGCGGGGCAAGTCCTTCGCGTTAAGGAGAGAAATGTATGAAAGTTAAAGCATCAGTAAAAAAACTTTGCCGTCATTGCAAAATCGTTCGTCGAAATAATGTGGTTCGTGTTATTTGTAAAGAGCCTCGGCATAAGCAACGACAAGGTTGAGAACATCCACCAATGAATTTTAGAAGAGATAAAATATGGCTCGTATAGCTGGCGTTAATATTCCTGATCAAAAGCACACTTGGGTTGCGTTGACCTCTATTTATGGCTTAGGCAGAACTCGTGCCTTCGAGGTGTGTTCGAAAGCTGGTATTGAACCATCAGTCAAGGTGAGAGACTTGTCTGGTGATGAAATGGAAAAGCTTAGAGAACAAATTGGTACCTTTGTAATAGAGGGTGATCTTCGTCGTGAAGTTTCAATGAACATTAAGCGACTTATGGATCTTGGTACTTATCGTGGAACTCGTCACCGTAAGGGCTTGCCGGTCAGGGGTCAGCGAACGAAAACAAATGCGCGTACTCGTAAGGGTCCGAAAAAGGCGATTCGGAAATAGTATTAATCAGAAGATCGTTAGATATAACCAATCACTTAGACTGAATGGAATTTTAGGATGGCAAAAAAGACAATAAGAGTACGCAAGAAGGTAAAGAAGAATATTGCGGAAGGTATCGCGCATATTCATGCGTCTTTTAATAACACGATCATCATGATCACAGATCGACAGGGCAATGCGCTGTCCTGGTCTACGTCAGGTGCTAATGGCTTTAAGGGATCTCGGAAAAGCACTCCATTCGCTGCTCAGGTCGCTGCAGAGGCGGCTGGAAAAATGGCACAAGAATGCGGTGTTAAGAATATTGAGGTTCGAATAAAAGGCCCCGGTCCAGGTCGAGAGTCGGCAGTTAGGGCTCTAAATTCAGTAGGATTTAAAATTACGAGTATCTCTGACGTTACTCCGGTGCCACATAATGGATGTCGTCCGCCAAAACGACGCAGAATTTAAGGAGCGATGAATCATGGCTAGAAATACAGATCCTAAGTGCCGGCAATGTCGTCGAGAGGGTGAAAAGTTATTCTTAAAGGGCGAGAAATGCTACACAGACAAGTGTGGGATTGAGCGTCGACCTTATCCTCCAGGGCAGCATGGGCAGAAGGGTAGCCGTATGTCTGAATTTGGGCGACAGCTAAGGGAGAAGCAAAAGATTCGCCGTATTTATGGCGTACTTGAGCGACAGTTCCGTAAGACTTACAAAGAAGCCGCTCGTCGCAAGGGCATAACAGGTGAAACACTCTTGCAAGATCTGGAAAGTCGTCTTGATTCAGTGGCTTTGCGTATGGGTTTCGGTATATCGCGTACTGAAGCACGTCAAATTGTCAGACACAATGGCGTGATGGTTAATGGAAGGCGCGTCAATATTCCGTCTTATATCGTTAAGCCTGGAGACATTGTGGAAATTGCAGAGAAAGCAAAAACTCACCTACGAGTTAAGGCCTCTTTGGAAGCTGCAGAAGGAAGAGGATTTCCAGACTGGGTGGAAGTCGATGTTAAAGGACTCAAGGGGACTTTCAAGTCTGTACCTCAACGGGCTGATTTGTCATCAACGATTAATGAGTCGTTAGTTGTTGAGTTGTATTCTAAGTAATTTTGAACTACGTGTGAGGCAATTAAACCTCACGAATTTATTTTTCGAAACTTATAAAAGGGTCGAATAGATGCTTAATAGCTTTTTGAAGCCAAAAATTATTGATGTAAGAATTACTGCCCCTGGGCAAGCTAAAGTGGTTATGGAGCCATTTGAGCGAGGTTTTGGTCACACTTTGGGTAATGCGTTGCGCAGGATACTGCTGTCGTCATTGCCCGGGCATGCGCCTACCGAAGTAAAGATTGATGGTGTGCTTCATGAGTATTCAACTCTGGATGGCGTGCAGGAGGATGTTGTTGATATCCTACTCAACCTCAAAGGACTTGTGCTCAGACTTCATAACCGTGATGAAATCACCTTAACGCTCTCTAAAGAGGGTGCTGGTGCTGTTACAGCTGCGGATATTGAGGTCAGTCATGACGTTGATATTATTAACCCTGAGCACGTGATCGCTAATTTGTCTCCTGGTGGAAAGATCAGCATGGAAATCAAGGTGCAAGGTGGTCGTGGTTACGTGCCTGCTAATGTTCGGTTGGGTGATGGCGATGAAAACCGGGTGATTGGAAGCCTCCTGCTTGACGCATCCTTCAGTCCAGTGACTAAAGTAAGCTATGCGGTTGAGAGTGCGCGTGTTGAGCAACGGACAGACCTAGATAAGCTTGTGATCGATATTGAAACTAATGGGTCAGTTGATCCAGAAGAGTCAGTTCGGTTTGCTGCCCGTATTCTTATGGATCAACTTTCAAGTTTTGCTGATTTACAGGGCACTGTCGCGGAAGAAAGTGTTCCACAAAAGCCGGATGTTGACCCAGCATTTTTACGACCAGTAGACGATTTAGAATTGACGGTACGGTCAGCAAATTGTCTTAAAGCTGAGAGTATTCATTACATTGGCGATCTGATCCAGCGAACGGAAAACGAGTTGTTAAAAACACCAAATCTTGGTCGTAAATCGTTAAATGAAATTAAGGACGTTCTCGCTTCAAGAGGGCTTTCTCTTGGTATGAAAATCGATAGTTGGCCGGAGTCTCCGTCTGAGGGATCTTAAGCTGTTTCTATCGAGACTTAGTTAAAACAAGGAAGGAAACACCTCATGCGACATAGGCTTGGACTTCGGAAACTGAATCGCACTTCCTCCCATCGGGAGGCGATGTTCCGGAATATGACGAACTCACTGTTGCGTCATGAAGTTATTAAAACTACTCTTCCAAAAGCGAAGGAATTACGTCGCGTGGCTGAGCCCATTATCACGCTAGGAAAAAAAGCTACGTTGGCCAATCGTCGCTTAGCTTTTTCGCGTTTGCGTGATAGGGAGATTGTCGGAAAATTGTTTGATGAACTCGGTCCTCGTTTTGCGACGCGCAACGGGGGTTACTTGAGGATCCTTAAATACGGTTTTCGACAAGGAGATAACGCACCAATGGCACTGGTTGAGTTGATGGACCGTCCTGAGGTTGACATCGCTGAGGCAACGGACGCTGTTGAGGAGTAAACAACAAAGTTGACTGATTTTTAGGGCACAAAAAAGCCAGCATTATTGCTGCCTTTTTTGTGCCCTAAATAATTTGATCACCATGAGGGGTTTAGTATCTTTTTTAAAAAGTGGCCGGTATAGCTATTAGTCACTTGGGCTATTTGTTCAGGAGTACCTTGGGCGATGATATTGCCTCCAAGGTTTCCTCCCTCTGGGCCGAGGTCTATGACCCAGTCCGCACGCCTTATGATATCTAAATTATGCTCGATTACTACGATTGAGTTTCCTTGATCTCTGAGTTTGACTAAGATATGGAGAAGCCAGGATATATCGCTGAAATGTAGACCGGTGGTGGGTTCGTCCAGTACGTAGAGCGTGCTACCAGTGTTTCGCTTTGATAATTCACTTGCCAGTTTAACTCTTTGTGCTTCGCCGCCCGATAAAGTTGTCGCACTTTGCCCTAAAGTCATGTAGCCGAGGCCCACCTCTTCGAGTATCGAAAGTTTACGTTCTAAGCTAGGGACGGATGTGAAGAATGGTAAAGCTTCATTAACACTCATCTCAAGGACATCACAAATACTTTTGCCTTTATAATTGATGTCTAACGTTTCCTGACTATAGCGTTGCCCATGGCAAACTTCGCAGGTAACAAAAACGTCGGGTAAAAAATGTAACTCTATACGTCGACTTCCTTCGCCTTGGCAAGTTTCACATCTCCCGCCTTTGACGTTGAAGGAAAATCGCCCCGAGTTGTAACCCCTCTCTCGGGCGAGTGGCACTTGTGAGAATAACTCTCTGATTGTCGTGAACATTCCGGTATAAGTAGCCGGGTTGGACCGCGGGCTTCTGCCGATCGCGCTCTGATCGACGTTTACAAGGTGCGTAATATGTTTGGTTTCTGTAATCTCATCGTAAAGGTATTCACCTTTTGCTCTACCACCCAGTAGGCGAGCGATAGCGGGAACGAAGGTATCATTGATTAGTGTTGATTTTCCTGACCCCGAAACGCCGGTTATGCATACGAATACGCCCAACGGTATTTCGAGATTAACCTCCTTTAGGTTGTTAGCCCTTGCCCCCGTCAGCTTGATAGTTGGAGTTGATTTATTGACGATCTTATTTGGAAATTCGAATATTTTTTTTGTGCCAGATAAGTAGGGTCCAGTTACTGAATTTGGATCATTTAAAATGTTCTCAGGAGTCCCTTCAAACACGATTTTTCCACCTGACTCTCCTGATCCAGGACCTATGTCAATGACGTAATCTGATTCAATAATAGTTTCTTCGTCGTGCTCAACTACGATTACGGTGTTGCCTAAATCTCTTAGTTTTTTTATGGACTCTATGAGTCGTTGATTGTCTCTCTGATGTAAACCAATGGAGGGCTCATCTAAGACGTACATTACGCCACTTAGCCCAGCTCCAATTTGAGATGCCAGTCTAATGCGCTGAGATTCACCTCCGGATAGTGTGGCTGCTTTTCTCTGCAGTGACAGGTACCCTAAGCCGACATCGATGAGAAATCCCACGCGATTGATGATTTCCGTGATCACTCTCTCTGAGATAATCTTTGTCTGTGAGTGATTAATCAATGTTTCAAAGAATGTTTTGGCGTCAGTGAGCGCCATTGCATTGACTGACGCAATATTGAGCCCATTGACTCGCACATTTCTGGCTTCTGGCCTTAGCCGAGATCCTGAGCAGTCGGGACAACTGCGTAGGCTAATGAACTTTGCCAATTCCTCTTTTACCGCCTCTTCTTTGGTTTCTGTATGGCGTCGATTAAAGTTTTTTATCACACCCTCAAAAGTGTGATTGTCAGTTTTTTTCTCGCCGTTTTTTCCCTGATAATAAAATTTTATTTTTTGTTTTCCGGACCCATGAAGAACAACCTCTTGTACCTCAAGCGGCAAATTTTCGTAGGGCGTATTGAGGTCAAAGTCGTAGTGCTTGCTTAAGCTAGAGAGCATATCGAAGAAGAATTTATTTCTTCTATCCCAGCCGCTGATAGCCCCAGAGGCGAGCGATAACGTTGGGTGGGCAATGATTTTTTCAACGTCAAATATTTCTAATTGACCAATGCCATCGCAAGCTGGACACGAACCGCTCGGATGATTGAATGAGAACATCCTTGGGTTCAATGGAGGGCAGGTGTGGTCGCATTTGGGGCAGCTAAAAACCGCCGAAAGGCTGTAATCTTTGGCTGTTTCAATGTCGTGTATCAAAATGCCGTTTGGGTTTTGTCTCAGTGCGGTTTCCAAGGATTCCGCTAACCGTCCTTTTGAATCGCTAGTGATTCGAAGCCGGTCGATAACGAGTTGGACGTCTTTTTTCTCTTGTGTGATTTTTGGCGCAGACTGATCATCTAAGTCAATGAGTTCGCCATCGATTCGAATTCGGAAGAAGCCCTGCGCTCTGAAACGCTCGATGAGATTGCTAGTCGTTTGTGTTTTTGCCCTTTTTATTGGGGCCAGGATGAGTATTCGTTTCTCTGTCCCGAGGGCTAGGATAAATTCAATCATCTCCGATATGGAAAATGCCTTTAAAGGTTCCTGATGCTCTGGGCAGTATTGTTCGCCGGTTCTTGAATACAAGAGACGTAAGTAATCGTGAATTTCCGTTATGGTACCTACGGTGGAGCGTGGATTGTTGTTTTTAGACTTTTGTTCAATCGCGATCGCAGGCGATAGTCCCTCTATCGAATCGACATCGGGTTTTTCTAAGACCTCTAAAAATTGACGTGCGTATGCTGAGAGCGATTCGATGTAGCGACGTTGCCCTTCTGCGAACAAGGTATCAAATGCCAGAGATGATTTCCCAGATCCCGATAACCCTGTAAAAACTACGAGCTTATTTTTCGGAATATCGACGTCGATATTTTTTAGGTTATGGGTTCGAGCGCCCCTAACTTTTATTGAATCCATAGTTCTGTGTAGGCCAGAATAATTTGCTTATTCGACGATTTCCAATGAAAAAGAGTAACCTGATACTATACCGAATTAATTTCTAACTTATCTCTAAGAATCCCCATAATTATTCAATGACAAGCTTCACTCAAAGCGAACGAAGAGCCAGTATCGGATTGGCAGGCGTGTTTAGTTTACGTATGTTTGGGTTATTCGTAATCCTTCCGGTGGTCGCGTTATATGCGGATACTTTGCCGGGTGGTGAGAGCGCTATGCTCATTGGTTTGGCCATAGGTATTTACGGTTTAACTCAAGCTATTTTTCAGATTCCATTGGGCCGCTTATCTGATTTTTGGGGTCGAAAAAAGACGATATACCTTGGGCTGTGTATATTTATTATGGGAAGTCTCGTTGCCGCATGTGCGGACTCACTTCTCATGTTGTGTTTTGGGCGTGCTATTCAGGGAGCGGGGGCTGTCTCATCGGCAGTGATCGCGTTGAATGCTGACCTCACACGGGACGAAGTTCGTACTAAGTCAATGGCGATCATTGGGATTACGATTGGCTTTACCTTTCTCTTGTCTATTGTGTTGGGGCCGGTGCTGGATGGATTTGTCGGACTGCCGGGTATATTTTTAATTACGGCGCTTTTGACTTGTTTATCCATAGTGGTTGTTTACTTCTACGTGCCTGATCCGGAACCGATAGGTAAACGTGGGGAATATTCCCCCGTTAAATTACAAGTAATTTTATCTAATAGGGATTTGCTCAGGCTTGATTTAGGTATTTTTTCGTTACATGGGATCTTGATGGCAATGTTTGTGTCCTTACCGTTTATTCTCTCTGGCTTGGAGGGTGGGTTAATTACTTGGCAGTTCTATCTTGCTGTAATGGTGTCTAGCATCTTTATTATGGTGCCATTGATGATGCTCTCGGAGAAGTTTGGACATCGCAAAGCCGTATTTTTATTCAGCATCATGATGATCATCTTGGCAGAGCTGCTGCTTGGCGTATTTGATTTTGGTCAGGTCGGTCTTGGTCTGGCATTGGTCATATTTTTTGGCGCATTTAATTTGCTGGAGGCGTCACTTCCTTCTTGGGTTTCACGTGTGGCGGATCCCAAGTCTAAGGGTACGGCGTTAGGCGTCTACAGCACTAGTCAGTATCTGGGAACATTTATTGGAGGAGTGGCTGGAGGCTGGACATACCAGCATTATTCAGGCCAGGGAGTCTTCATATTTTGTGCTGTTTGGGCACTGGTGTGGTTGCTTGCGTCGGTCAAAATGTCGGATCCAGTCAACCAAGTTAGCCAGTAGGTTATTTTGGCTATAGCGCATATGGGTTAAAGGCGTTACAGTAAGGCCACAAGCGTTGATGAGGTTGTTGACCGGTCCTAAAAGGGCTACGCCCATCGTTAAATCACAGTTTTAGAAACAGGAGAAAGTTGATGGCTTCCGTAAATAAGGTCATTCTTGTTGGAAATCTTGGGAGAGATCCTGAAGTCCGGCGTATGCCAAGTGGAGACGCAATGGTTAGTTTAAGTATTGCGACAACAGACACTTGGAAGGATAAGAGTGGTGAGCGTCAAGAGAAGACGGAATGGCACAGAATCGTCATCTTTGGTCGGTTGGCAGAAGTAGCTGGAGATTATCTTAAGAAAGGGTCGCAAGCATATTTTGAGGGGCGCTTGCAAACTAGAAAGTGGACAGACAAGGAAGGTCAGGAAAAATATACCACCGAGGTTGTAGCGGACCGGATGCAAATGTTGGGGTCTCGATCAGGCTCTGGTGGGGGGGATTTCGGTGGCAACCAATCACCTAGTAAGGAATCTACTGAATCTGGTCCCAGCCAATTTTCCGGCGGCTTAGATGACCTCGAGGATGATATTCCGTTTTAGACGGTCATCTCAATTGGTAAGGCGGCCGAGGTTTCTTAGCGGCTGCTGCCCTCGGCAAGCGCAAGCAAGAGAGTTACCAAGAAGAGGACACTCTTCTTGCGCACGCAACATCATACGGATTAAAAATTTGGTTGTGTGCTTGTGAGTAACCTAATCACAAAGTAGCAATGATTTAAATTTTGTTGTCTGGGCTTGCAACTGCCCAATCGGCTGACATCACTTACTTTTTCGGATCAAAAATCGGTAGCTGGCATTTACTTCTGTTGATTTGAGTAAGTCGTGGCCCGTTTGCCGGCAAAACGCATGAAAGTCTGGAACTGATCCTGGGTCAGTTGTAAACACCTCCAACACTTGCCCTATCATGATTTCCTGTAGTGCTTTTTTTGTTTTCAGTATGGGAAGTGGACAGTTAAGTCCTTTTACATCGAGCGATAAGTGGATTGGGGTATCTAATTCCTCGGACATTTCTAGCTTTGCCTTGATTCCAGTAGTGGTGTAATTCCGGTCTGATTATACATTGGAGATCCTTTTGAGTGGGATAAGAGACTATTGTGATAGGATTCTGGGAGATTAGATGATATGCACGTTACGCTTGGACGTTCCTATTTTTGGATTAAATACTGATGCTGAATAACTCATGTGGCAGTTCGGCTAAACGGGGGCTTTGACTGGTTATGAAACTTAGAGATGTCGCGTTAGAAGACAAATATATTGTTGAGGAGGGTCGTATCTTTCTCAATGGGACACAAGCATTGGTGCGCTTGCCTTTGATGCAGCATGCTAGAGATCAAAAGAACGGATTGGATACTGCTGGCTATATTTCTGGTTATCGGGGCAGCCCGTTAGGTCAGTTTGACCAACAATTGTGGATCGCAAAGAAACATCTAAAAAATCACAATATTGTGTTCCAGGCAGGGGTTAACGAAGACCTTGCGGCAACGGCGCTGTGGGGTACACAGCAGGCTGGGATGCATGGCAAGGCCAAATATGATGGTGTGTTTGGCATATGGTATGGCAAGGGGCCAGGAGTGGATCGGTCAGGTGATATTTTTCGACATGCGAACTTGGCTGGAACCCATCCAAATGGTGGTGTTCTCGTTTTGATGGGCGACGATCACACGTGTGAATCATCGACCACTGCGCATCAAAGTGAATTTGCGTTGGTCGACGCAATGATGCCCATACTGAATCCAGCTGGGGTCCAGGAGTTATTGGATTACGGGCTGTATGGATGGGCGCTTTCCCGATATTCTGGTACGTGGGTAGGTCTCAAGTGCATGAAGGATACGATCGATGCAAGCGCAACCGTTGAGGTCGGTGACGATAGAGTGCAAGTGGTTCAGCCCTCTGAATTTGAAATGCCTGAGGGGGGGCTTAGTCTTCGCTTTCCAGATCCGCCTCTAGCTCAGGAAGAGCGCCTTCATAAATATAAGCTTGAAGCGGTCAAAGCTTTTGTGCGAGCTAATGGAATCGACAGAGTTGAATTTCAAGGCGAGAATGATGTCTTGGGTATCATTACTTGTGGTAAATCGTATCTCGATGTGAGACAAGCGCTTCACTATTTAGGTATAGATGACCAGCGTGCGAAAAAACTCGGTTTGAGTGTTTATAAAGTGGGTATGACCTGGCCACTCGAGCCAATAGGGATTAGTCAGTTTGCTACTGGCCTTAAAAAGATTTTGGTTGTTGAAGAAAAGCGAGCTCTTTTAGAGCCTCAAGTGAAAGATATCTTATATTCGCTCGAGCAACGTCCTATTGTTATTGGTAAAAAAAATGAACAAGGAAATGAGTTGCTTCGCTCCAATGCAGCACTCGAACCTAATGAAATTGCGATTGCGATTGCAGAGCGTATATTAGAGTTCACGAGTGATCGCGATCTTGAAGATCGACTCAATCGAAGAAGATCGATGGCTCTTGAGTCTATCGAGGTGCCAGCCATGGAGCGCACGCCTTATTTCTGTTCAGGTTGTCCCCACAGCACGGGAACTAAGGTGCCAGAGGGTTCTGTTGCTTTATCTGGGATAGGTTGTCATTTTATGGCGCAATGGATGGATCGCAATACGACCGGATATACCCAAATGGGAGGAGAGGGGGCGAGTTGGATTGGTGAGTCTCACTTCGTTGATACGCCGCATGTTTTTCAAAATATTGGTGATGGGACATATTTTCATTCTGGGTTTTTAGCGTTGAGGGCGGCAGTCGCTTCAGGGGCTAATATGACCTACAAAATCTTATTTAATGATGCCGTTGCAATGACGGGTGGTCAGCCAGTCGATGGTCAATTAACCGTGCCACAAGTAACTCGGCAAGTCGCGGCTGAAGGTGCGACCAAAGTTGTAGTTGTTACGGATGAGCCGGATAAATATGGTTCTAATGCTGGGTTCGCTGAGGGTGTGACAGTACATCATCGCGATGATTATGATCGAGTCCAAAAACAGATTCGTGAAGTTTTAGGGGTCTCAGTAATTGTTTATGACCAGACCTGTGCTTCGGAAAAGAGGCGAAGGCGAAAAAGAGGAACGTTCCCTGATCCAGCGAAAAGGGCAGTGATTAATGATTTAGTCTGTGAAGGTTGTGGTGATTGTGGTGTTCAGTCGAACTGTGTCTCTGTTACTCCGCTTGAAACTGAGTTTGGTCGAAAGCGATCAATAGACCAGTCCTCGTGTAATAAGGACTTTTCTTGCGTCAAGGGGTTTTGTCCAAGCTTTGTCACAGTACATGGCGGATCTCTGAAGAAGGGTCAAGGTGTGGTATCTAAGACTGAAAAAGCTGATCTCTTTCCAGCCTTGGTGGATCCATTTTTACCGTCTTTGGAGCAGCCGTATGGGATCCTGGTCAATGGTATTGGTGGCACGGGTGTTGTAACCATAGGCGCGATTATTGGTATGGCGGCTCATCTTGAGAGTAAGTCCTTTGCGGGGATGGATATGGCAGGTCTTGCTCAAAAAGGAGGAGCCGTTTGGAGCCACTTGCAGATCGCGAATCGTCAGGAAGATTTGAAAGCAGCGCGTCTTGGTTTTGCTGGTGCTTCGTTGATTTTGGGTTGTGATTTTGTGACGACTGCAAGTGAAAAGACAATGGGGTTGGGTCAAAATGGAAAGACATTCGCCATTGTTAATGTGCATGAGCAGATGACAGGTGTTTTTACCCGCGACAAAAATTATCAATTTCCGAGAAATGATCTGAAAGAGACGATCCGTAACCGATTGGGTGGAGATAACGTTGAGTTTGTAGAAGCAACTCGTATCGCTACTTCATTGATGGGTAATTCGATCGCGTCGAATATGTTCATGCTGGGATTCGCCTATCAAAAAGGCTTATTACCTTTGGGACACGAAGCCATCAATCGAGCAATAGAGATGAATGGTGCATCGGTCGAGATGAACAAGACGGCGTTTCTCTGGGGGCGAAGAGCCTGTGTCGATTTGCCGACAGTAGAGCGATTATTGAAACCGAAAGTTTTAAAGGATGAGGTGGTTGAGGAGCAGTCGCACACGATCGATGAGATCATTCAAAAGAGATACGACTTCCTAACTGATTATCAAAACGTAGATTATGCGAAACAGTATCGAAGTCTAGTTGATAGGGTGCGGCTTAGAGAAGAGTCCGGAGCGATGCTTGATGGGCTGACAGAGATCGTTGCGCGTTACTACTTCAAGCTGATGGCCTATAAAGACGAATATGAGGTCGGCAGACTTTACTCTGACGGTGTATTTCAGAAAAAGGTAGGGCAGCTCTTTGAAGGAAATTACAAGATTCGATATCATCTCGCCCCGCCCCTTTTTGCTAAAAAAGACTCTGAGACCGGTCATCTTAAGAAAAAAGAGTTTGGTCCATGGGTTTTTGGAGTGTTTAAAGTTCTGTCCCGCTTAAAGTTTTTGCGTGGTACGGTTTTTGATGTGTTTGGATGGACCTCTGAGAGAAAGATGGAGCGTCAACTCATTGAGGATTACCGCTTGTTGGTTGAGGAGATTGCCGACACCGTGAACCAAACAAATATTGAAGTAGCTAAGAAACTCTTATCTTTGCCGGAAGAGATACGTGGCTACGGACATGTTAAAGAGGCCAGCGTCATTCAGGTGAGGCAGTCGTGGCGAGCTTTGCTTGATCAGTACTCTGCCGCAGGAGCAGAGCGCAAAGCAGCTTAAGAGCAGTTGTGTTTGTTAAAAGAAGTATGGCCCGATAGCATCTATTTGTGCGGTTACCAGCGCGTCAACTTTGTGTTCGATAACATTAATTGCTTCAATGCTGTCGTTGATGTTGGTTGCGATCACAGAATGTTTTTTTTGGTGTAGTGTCTCGACAAGTTGGGACGTAATTAACTGCTGTGGAATGAAAATGCAATGGCACATTAATTTTTCGTAGCCACTTTCTTCCTGAGTTAATTTGTCGTTCCAAATAAGGCCTCTTGTAGCGTCAGGAGCAATGTTCATTAATGTGGTTAACGTTAGGGCGCTTTCAGATGCGATCAAGGGGAAGAGGGATTTTTCTTGGCCAACTCTTTCTAGAATATCAATGCTAATTTCTACTATGGCTCGTTCTTGGCCAGGGCTTGGTTTTAATTCGATTATGGGGCGTATTTCCAGCTCGGTGCAGGTTGACAGCGCTTGATAGAGCGTGGGCAACTTCTCTCCTATGTATTCGTTTCCGTAATCACTACCAATATCTAAACCATTAATTTGATCAAAAAATAATTCGCTGATAAGCCCTGGGGCCCCGGTCGTTAGGTCAAGTGATTCATTAGTCAGGAGAATGGGTACGCCATCTGCCGTTAAGCGAACGTCAAAATGGACGTTTTGGAACCCGAGGTTCCTAGCATTTCTAATGCCAGCTAGTGAATTTTCTGGAGCGATAATGCCCCCAGTTCTGTGGCTGATGACCTTTTGTCGGGATGCCAATGATTGGTTTTCAAGCATGGTTACATTATACGAGATGCCTGTATGTGGGCATATAATAGGTTTAGAGGTTTTAATTAATGATTAG
Organism: Betaproteobacteria bacterium UBA3031; assembly: GCA_002367635.1. Taxonomy (GTDB): domain Bacteria; phylum Pseudomonadota; class Gammaproteobacteria; order Burkholderiales; family Eutrophovitaceae; genus Eutrophovita. The sequence goes on from DFDI01000073.1 coordinate 17,750, forward strand.
CGTTATTCTAGCGCCCTATTTTAGATAAAATCTCGGTTTGTGCGATATACTATTTTCGTTTAACTAAGGTTCCCTAATGCCTATCTATGAATATCTTTGTTCCTCGTGCGGTAATAAACATGAGGCACTTCAAAAAATATCGGAAGACCTCTTGGTCGATTGCCCTAAATGTGATGAGCCATCGCTGGTAAAAATGGTAACCGCTGCGGGCTTTCAGCTGAAAGGTGGCGGTTGGTATGTGACTGACTTTAAAGATAAAAAACAACCTTCTTCAAGCAAGAGTCCTGCGGATGTTGGTGGTGATACTAAGGTTAGTGGGAGTTCCTCTGATGTTGGCGGTGATACTAAGGTCAGTGGGAGTTCCTCTGATGTGAAGAATACGAATGAAACTAAATCAACCAAAGAGTCTTCAAAGGGCGGCGGCGATTGAGAGCTATCGCATTATTTATTTCTGCGGGACCGAATAGTGTTGTAACGCCACTTTTAAAAAATAACGGAAACTAATAGCAATGCGAACAAATTATTGTGGGTTAATTGATTCAAGCTATTTGGACCAAGAGGTTCATTTATTCGGCTGGGTTCATCGGCGGAGGGATCACGGTGGTGTCATTTTTATTGATCTGCGTGATCGAGAGGGTATTGTTCAAGTGGTATCTGATCCTGATAATGAACAAGCTTTTGCGGTCAGTGACCGCGCCCGAAGTGAATACGTTCTGCGGATAAAAGGGCGAGTGCGACGGCGACCCGATGGAACGGTGAATCCTACATTAACGAGCGGTGAAATAGAGGTTCTGGCGGATGATATTGAAATTCTTAATACATCAGAGACGCCACCTTTTACCATTGACGAGGAAGAGCCATCAGAGATAGTTCGATTGGAGAACAGAGTTTTTGATTTGCGTCGTCCTCAGATGCAGGCGAATCTGAGGCTGCGGTCTCGCGTTTCAAAATACTTGAGAGATTATCTAGATCAAAATGGGTTTATTGACGTAGAGACGCCGATTTTATACAAATCGACACCAGAGGGTGCTCGTGAATTTCTAGTGCCATCTCGTATGCATGATGGTGAGTTTTATGCGTTACCGCAGTCGCCTCAGCTATTCAAGCAAATGTTGATGGTCGCTGGGTTTGATCGTTACTATCAAGTTGTTAAATGTTTCCGTGACGAGGATTTACGGGCGGATCGTCAGCCTGAGTTTACGCAGATTGATATTGAAACTTCATTCCTTGATGAGTTTGAAATAAGACGGATCATGGAAGACATGATTAGGGGTTGTTTCAAAAACACTCTTCAGGTTGAATTGCCAGATACATTTCCAGTGATGCCTTACGATGACGTGATGCATTTGTACGGCAGTGATAAACCTGATCTGAGAATTCCGCTTAGATTTACCGACATCACTGAGTTAATGAAGGTAGAGGAATTTAAAGTATTTAGATCAGCCGCCGATCTTGTGGATGGACGAGTAGTTGCGTTAAGAGTTCCTGGAGGCGGGGAGATCAGTCGAAAGCAGATTGATGATTACACAAAATTTGTCGCGATCTATGGCGCTAAAGGTTTGGCATATATAAAAGTCAATGATGTGACTTGCGGTATTGATGGATTGCAGTCCCCCATTATTAAGTTCCTCTCAGAGGAGGTTGTATTAAAAGTAATTCAGCTTTCTGGTGCAATAAACGGTGATATCATTTTCTTTGGCGCGGACAAGAGTGCTATTGTTAACAATGCGTTGGGTGCTCTGCGTGAGAAATTGGGGCGGGACCTTGGCTTAGTCGAGGCTGGATGGAAGCCGCTTTGGGTGGTTGATTTTCCTATGTTTGAGTATGACGAACAGTCAAACCAATGGGCTGCCCGCCATCATCCATTTACATCTCCAAAAGATGGACACGACACACACATTGATACAAACCCAGGCGCTGCCTATGCTAAAGCTTACGATATGGTCTTGAATGGTTGGGAGATTGGTGGCGGTTCGGTTCGTATCCATCAGCGCGAATTGCAAGAGAAAGTTTTCCGTTCATTAAAGATAACTCCGGAGGACCAGCAAGCTAAATTTGGATTCCTGTTAGATAGTCTGAAATGGGGTGCTCCTCCGCATGGTGGTATTGCCTTTGGTCTTGATCGGATCGTCACGCTTATGTGTGGGGCAAAATCGATTAGGGACGTCATTGCATTTCCTAAAACGCAGCGCGGACAAGATTTATTGACAGGGGCGCCTTCTGCGGTGACGGATGCACAGTTACGTGAGCTACATATTCGTCTTCGTAGTGCCGCGAAGACTGCGACAACCAATACAACCGGCGATTAAACTCGCATTATGTTGCCTGAGAGCAGGCGAATCGAGTCATACAAGATTCCTGTATCGGTTCTAGTGGTTGTTTATACCGCGGACTTAGAGATTCTGTTACTTGAGCGAGCCGACCGAGATGGTTTTTGGCAGTCAGTAACAGGGAGCAGCGAATTAACCGAGTCTTTAGATCAAACCGCAGTTCGAGAGCTGAGTGAGGAAACGGGTATTAATGCGTCTGATTATGCGTTATCTGATTGGAAGATTTGCAACGAGTTTGAAATCTTTAAACATTGGCGTGGTCGTTATGCTCCTGGCGTCACCCATAATATGGAGCATGTGTTCGGCTTAGTTGTCCCAGAGAGGGTATCGATTAAAATATCTCCTCGTGAGCACACTCAGTTCGGTTGGTTTCCGATTGAGGAGGCTATTGATCGAGTTTTTTCTTGGACAAACGCTGATGCTTTGCGGTTTTTGTTGGATACTGATTCCAGTTTGCGCTGAGGTTTGGCTTTGTTAAAAAATATCTCATGTAAACTTTGTAGTGAAAGCGGTTCGAGGGTTCAATGTAGGTAGTGTTTCATTGATTAATTCAGTTTTTGTGTGTGGAAAGTAAGGCAGGTCATGGAGTTAGTAACGAGCAGAGATTTTTTGGATTACCGTGATCGTTCCGACGAGGAATGTCATGGGCTTATCAAAAGGGCTAAGGCTAGTCTCGGAGAAGATTTAGTTATTCTCGGCCATCATTATCAAAGAGCGGATGTGTATCAACATGCCGATTTGAGAGGGGACTCTTTAAAGCTCTCAAAACTTGCATCCCAAACAAATTCAGAGCACATCATTTTTTGTGGCGTTCACTTTATGGCTGAAGTGGCCGACATCATGTCGAAGCAAAACCAAAAGGCGTTACTTCCTGATTTGGCTGCGGGATGTTCGATGGCTGATATGGCTAATTTGTCTAAGGTTAATCGAGCGTGGAATGAGCTCAAGTCCGTTCTCGGTGAAGAGATGTCGGTGACGCCAATTACTTATATTAACTCTGCAGCAGATCTAAAAGCGTTTTGTGGGGAGCGTGACGGTATTGTGTGTACGTCATCGAACGCTTCCCGGGTCGTCACTTGGGGGTTAGCTCAGCGAGAAAAGATTTTGTTTTTTCCGGATCAGCATTTAGGTCGTTGGTCTGGGCATCAGCTTGGTTTAATCAACGAAACAGATATGAAGGTTTGGGATCCGGATTTATGGATGGGTGGACTCACTGAGGAGGAAATTAAGAAAGCAAAAATACTTTTGTGGAAGGGGCACTGCTCGGTCCATCAGATGTTCCAGCCTGAGCATATTGCGCGATTCCGTGAGAAATATCCTGAAGGCCATGTTATTTCGCACCCGGAGTGTCGATTCGAAGTTTGTGATCAATCCGACTTTGTTGGTTCGACAGAATATATCGTTCAGACAATTGCGGCAGCCAAGCCAAATACGCGTTGGTTGGTTGGCACTGAATTAAATTTAGTGAATCGAATCGCTGAAGAATTTCGACCAGAAGGCAAGGTGGTTGAGTTTATGTCGCCGGTTGTGTGTATGTGTTCTACGATGAATCGTATAGACCCCCAACATCTGGCGTGGCAAGTTGAGAATTTACTTGATGGTACTTTGGTGAATCAAATTTGTGTGCCTGAGTCAGACAAAGGTATGGCACGAGTTGCTCTAGAGCGAATGTTGTCGATTTCTTAAGTCCCTATGAGGGTTGCTACCTGTTGTTTGATGCGTAAGGGTTACCCCTTGGACCTTGATTTGTGACGAAAACTAATTGGGTGACTTTAAAGTCTCTGGCGCCGTATCTCTGGGATTTTAAATATCGGGTCATCGTCGCGCTCGTATTTCTAACTTTAGCCAAAGTGGCCAATGTGTCGGTGCCTCTTGTGCTCAAAGACGTGGTGGATTCACTTTCGTCTCAGAACCAAGTTATTTTCCTGCCGCTTGCGCTTCTACTTACTTATGGGGCTCTAAGGCTTTGCGCCGTCGTATTTGCCGAATTGCGTGATGTGGTTTTTGTCAAAGTGACTCGTCGTGCAACCAGAAAAATAGCGCTAAAGGTATTTCGACATCTCCATGACCTAAGTCTTAAGTTTCATTTAGAGCGACATACAGGAGGTATTTCTCGTGAGATAGAGCGGGGAACGCGCGGCATTTCAATCCTGTTGACGTATTCATTATTCTCGATCATTCCCGTCATACTAGAATTTACTTTTGTTGCTGCGATTTTGTTGGATCGTTTTGACTGGAGATTCGCGGCCATTACTTTTTCAGCAGTGTTTGTTTACTTGATTTACACCTTTTTCGTGTCTGAATGGCGAATGAGCATTCGTCGTGAAGCTAACGAGTGGGATACACGATCAAATTCCCACGCAGTTGACAGTCTTCTTAATTACGAAACGGTTAAATATTTTAATAACGAGGATTACGAAGCGGAAAGATACGACACTTTTTTGCGTGAGTACGAAACGGCTGATGTTAAAACCGAGACCTCGCTTGGACTACTTAATATAGGGCAAAGTGTCATCATAGCCTTAGCGGTTACGGCGCTAATGATATTAACCTCACAAGGGGTCGTTGCTCAAAAAATGACGATTGGTGACTTGGTTTTAGTGAATGGGCTTTTGATTCAACTGTATATCCCACTGAATTTCATGGGTATGGTTTATCGCGAAATTAAACAGTCGTTTATTGATATGAACAAGATGTTCTCGTTGTTGGATACACCGCAAGATATCGCAGATCGACCTGGAGCAATTTTATTCGAGCCTTCCAGCCCAACCGTTGAATTTAAAAATGTTTCATTCTCCTACGATGGTCGACGTGAGACGTTATCAGACGTCAGTTTTGTCGTTCCTAATGGGAAGACCGTTGCGATTGTCGGTGAGAGTGGGTCCGGGAAAACCACTCTGGCCAGATTGTTGTTTCGGCTCTATGATGTTTCCGATGGTGTGATCCTTATCGATGGTAAAGATGTTCGCGATTATCTCCAAGATAGTTATAGGAGATCCATCGGCGTTGTACCGCAAGATACGGTTCTTTTTAACGACACTTTGGGATTCAACATCAAGTATGGACAGCCGCTGTGCTCACAAGGAGATCTAGATCGCGTGGTGCATTTAGCTCAACTCGAAAATTTTGTTAAAGCTCTTCCGGATGGTTTTGAGACAACTGTTGGTGAACGGGGTTTGAAGGTGTCTGGCGGCGAGAAACAACGGATATCAATAGCTCGAGCAATTCTTAAGAATCCACCGATTATGATTTTTGATGAGGCGACATCCTCTTTGGACTCGGGGAGTGAGCGATTAATACAATTGGCGTTAGATGGAGTATCAAAAAACAGAACGACTTTGGTCATTGCACATCGGTTATCTACGATCGTTCATGCGCATGAGATTATTGTGCTGGATGCAGGAAAAATTATAGAGAGAGGATCGCATCGGGAGCTTCTAGAGAAGGGAGGTAGATACAGTTACATGTGGAATCTCCAGCAAAGCAAGTCGCAAGTAGAGATTAAGGGTTAATGTGTTTGAATGTAGTTATAACTTATGTATTTAATCTTAATTTAAATTCTCATGTATTTTAGACGTATAACGAGGTCAGTCTTCCCAGCCATCTTGCTGAGCTCTTTGGCAGTCTTTATTCTGATGTATGACGTCGTTGATGTGGATGCCCGAGGCAGCTCCGACCCACGTCTTAAGTCGAGAGTTGCTATCGTCGTAGATCAAACCAATGGAGAGGTTATCTACGAAAAAAATGCTTCTGATTTGGCGCCCATCGCATCAATTACCAAATTGATGACAGCAATGGTCATTATTGATTCTGGTGTTCCTCTGCTCGAGTCTATGACGATTGCTAAGTCTGATGTTGATCGTTATAAAGGCTCACGGTCAAAGCTGAGTGTCGGTACGACTCTATTAAGAGCTGAGGTGTTGAAATTAGCGCTAATGGCGTCGGAAAACAGGGCCTCAGCTGCGCTGTCCCGAGTATTTCCGGGTGGGAAAAAGGCTTTTGTGCAGGCTATGAATGAGAAAGCTAAATCACTGGGAATGGATCAAACAGTTTTTGTTGATTCCACTGGTTTGCGTCCGGGAAATGTGTCCAGTGGCTTGGATCTAGTTAAGATGGTTGTTGCTGCATATGAATATCCTCTGATTCGTCAGTATACGACCACTTCTTCGTTTCAACTTCGAGCAAAAATAGGTGGGCGATCAGTCACGCTTGAATATGTCAATTCGAATCGTTTAGTACGGAGTTCTAGATGGGAGATAGGACTGTCTAAGACCGGTTACATCAGTGAGTCGGGGCGCTGTTTAGTCATGCAAACGACCATACTCGGTAAGCCAGTCATTATGGTTTTGTTAGAGTCTTGGGGTAAGCTGACGGCTGCAGGTGATGCTGGGCGAGCTCGCCGTTGGATGGAGCAAGCTAAAAAGAAATAATCTAGACGTGTATCCGGAGTTTAATGTTATGCGCGTGCACTGCCTAGAGCTGCAGAGATTTTATCAGCCGTTGATTTGATATGCTTTCCCCAATTGCGGTTAAGTCTATGAGAAGGCGTGGAAATAGATAAACCGGCAACCAGCAAGCTAGAATCGTCATAAATCCCAGCGCCGATGCAAGAAAGTCCAGCTTCCGCCTCTTCATTATCAAACGCATAGCCTTGGGCTTGTATTTTTTCTAGTTCGGCAAACAAAATGTGGGAGTCTTTAATCGTATTTTTCGTGAAGACTTTAAGTCCATTTCTATTGATATAGCTCAAAGTTTCGTCTTTCCCATCTTCGATTAAAAAGATCTTACCAACTGCGGTGACATGCAAAGGTGCTTTAGCGCCAATGAGGTGTGTGACTCGTATTGCTGAGTGTTCCCCGGCTACACGTTCGACGTAGACCATTTCATCGCCTTGACGGATTGATAGGTTCACAGTCTCTTGGAGTTGTTGATGGAGTTCTTGCATGAAAGGCAGCGCTTCCTTGCGGATGTCAATCCGGGTTTTAGTAATATTGCCGAGTTCGAGCAAACGCGTGCCAAGCCGATAGCTCCCAGTTTGGACTTTATCGATGACGCGATAATGCGCTAGAGCATTTAGTATTCGGTGAGCTGTAGAAGGGTGAAGGTTGGTGACTTGAGACAACTCTTTTAAATTCATTGGGTTGCCTGACTTAGATAGAACGTCAATCAGCCCCATCATTCGGTCTATTACCTGAATGGATGTCCTACCATTTGTTTCTTGCATTTTTGAGGATACGTTACAGTTGCAGTGTTAATTGTGCGTTGCGGTAAATATAAATCAAACCTCACGCTCAATCAACCGAATAAGCCTTTAAGGAGTGAATATTTTTGAGGCATGGATTCTGATAGTGCTGTGTTAAAATTCGCGGAAACCCTTCGATAGTTAAGCCGAATCTTTTCGGTATTCAAGCGAGATAGTAATCAATTAAGGTTTAGGTAAGCAAATATGCGAGTAGGATTATTCGTCACCTGTGTGGTCGATTTGATGCGACCAAGTATTGGCCTAGCTGCCGTCAAGTTGTTGGAACGAGCGGATTGTGAGGTGATTTTCCCTGAAAATCAAACGTGTTGTGGGCAACCAGCTTACAACGCGGGCGATAGGTTAACAGCACAACAGCTCGCTAGAAAAGTGATTTCCGAGTTTGCAGATGTCGATTACGTAGTTATCCCTTCTGGATCTTGTGGGGGAATGATTAAAACCCACTATGAAGAGCTCTTGTCAGACCTGCCTGAGTACCGAGTTAAAGCGCAATGGTTGGCGGCTAGAACCTACGAATTAACCGATTTTTTGGTGAACGTTGTTGATATGGACTCGTTCGATACGACTTTTCAAGGAGCGATTGCTTACCATGATTCGTGCGCAGGACTTAGAGAACTCAATATTAAAGAGCAGCCTAGAAAGTTACTCTCGCACTTAGCACATGTCGATTTGAAGGAAATGGCAGGGGCCGAACAATGTTGTGGTTTTGGAGGAACATTTTCAGTCAAGTATGGCGATATCTCGTCGCGAATAGTTGATCTCAAATGCGATGATCTTGAGGCTACTGAAGTGGATGCTCTGGTGCTTGGTGATCTTGGCTGTATGTTAAATATTGAGGGTAAGCTTCGCCGCAGGGGAAATCATAAAACGAAAGTACTTCACATAGCCGAGGTCCTTACCGGCTTAGTCGGTGAAGAGACAGAATAGCATCAGGAAAATTTCTCATGGAACTAACATCACACCAATTCAAGTCTGTTTCGAGTGCGAAACTTAAAGACGTGAAGTTGCAAAAGGCATTGTATAAAGCGAAAGACGGATTTGTCGTTCCTCGTGCCAAAGTTGTTGCAGAACTAGATAACTTTGAGGAAATACGCCAGGCTGCGGCCGATGTGAGGGATCATGGTCTAGCGCATTTAGACGTGTACTTAGAGGAGTGGGAAAAGCAGGCGCAAGCGGCTGGTACCATCGTCCATTGGGCTGAGTCTTACGAAGAATTGAACGCCCTTGTTGTTAAGATTGCCCAAGATAATCAGGTCAAAAAAATTATCAAATCCAAATCGATGGTCGGTGAAGAGACTGGGCTGAATCGGTATGTTGAAGGCCATGGCATCGAGGTTAAAGAGACGGATTTGGGTGAGTACATTATCCAACAAGCTGGCGAACATCCTTCTCATATTATTGCACCAGCAACTCATAAATCTAAGGATGATGTTGCTGATTTATTCGCCGAAAAACACCAACGTCCACGTTTGGATGATGCGGAAAAATTGACACATGAGGCCAGAGAAATACTGCGGCCACATTTTTTAGACGCCGACATGGGTATTACAGGCGCCAATTTCATGATAGCTGAGACCGGATCTACGGTGATTCTGACTAATGAGGGCAATGGTCGTATGACCACGACGATGCCAAGGGTGCATGTTGCGATCAGCAGTATTGAAAAATGTATTCCTACGCTGGATGATTTTGCATTAATGATGCGACTCCTTCCTCGGTCGGCGACTGGGCAAGTGATCAGTAACTACGTGTCAATGACGACGGGGCCAAAACGAGCTAAGGACAACGATGGTCCAGGTGAGTTTCACGTCATTATTTTAGATGTCGGTCGTACACGAGTCTTGGGGTCAGATCTTCGAGATGCGCTGCGTTGCATTCGTTGTGGAGCTTGTATGAACCACTGTCCCGTTTATCAAAATGTTGGTGGCCATGCTTATGGTTGGGTCTATCCGGGCCCAATTGGGTCAGTGTTAACCCCGGCTTATAATGGCATCGAGAACGCAATTGATTTACCTAATGCGGCAACGTTGTGTAATCAGTGCGGGGTGGTGTGTCCAGTTAAAATTCCGTTGCCTGATTTGATGAGGAAGTTGAGAGAGAAGCAGTATGAAAGAAACCTTAAGTCTTCGGCAGAAAAATGGTCACTCAGGCTTTGGGCGTACCTCGCGCTTCGACCGAAGCTGTACTCAATCGTAACGAGAATTATGGCGAGGGTTGGAAAGTTGTTGGGCGGAGATTCGCGGCGTATTAACCACCTGTTGTTCGGTGGCAAAGATTGGACCCGACATCGAGATTTGCCTGCTCCCCGGGGACGGACTTTTAGAGATATCTATCTAAATAGAAATAAGACCACTAATCGATAAATCACACTATGCCTGCTAGGGAAAATATTTTGGCCCGAATCCGGGCTGCAAACAAAGCTGCCAATGTTGCGGACGTGATGGATAGTTCGGTCGCTGATCGGCTTGCCAGCCCACCCATAAGTCCCTTACCTAAATTAGAGTGGGATCCAGAGGGGCAGTTTAAGCTTAGGGGTCATGAGTCCGCATCTACTTTAGATGAGATTGCTCAGATTGACGAGTTACCGCGTGCAGTGACTCGTTATCTCAGTAAAAACACCCTACCCACTAAACTAGTGTGTTGGCCAGAGTTCATCGATTTACCTTGGTCAGCTGAGGGTATTCAAATTGAGAGTCGTGGCGCTATTGGGGATGATAAAGTGGGTCTTACCGGGAGTTATTGTGCTATCGCCGAAACAGGGACGCTAGTACTGCTCTCAGGACAGGAAAGTCACGCGACTACCAGCCTGTTGCCCGAAACGCACATTGCGGTTATTCGTCGATCTAGAATCGTGAAGACTATGGAGGACGCGTGGCAATTAATTCGTGGTGAGGTAGTCTCGTTACCGAGGCAAGTAAGTTTTATTTCGGGTCCTTCACGAACGGCAGATATTGAAATGACGCTTGTTTACGGTGCCCATGGTCCATTTCGGGTTCATGTGATAATTCTTGATCAATGAGTACCAACAGATTAACGACTGTAATTGAATCATAAGATGAAGGTTAAAAAATTCAGCGGCGGGTGGAGAGCTAAACTTAAACGTTTCTTGCCTTCAGCAGAGACTATTCGAAATAACAAATGGGTTGGTTGGATCGGCCCTGCTCTGTATCACCCAAGATTGTGGCAACTCAACCGAAAGGGCGTGGCTACGGGTGTTGCTATAGGCGTCTTTTTCGGATTTTTGATTCCTCTATTTCAAATACCTTTTGCTGCGGTTTTCGCTGTTTGGTTCAGAGGCCATTTAGTCGCAGCAGTTGTTTCGACAATGATTACCAACCCTTTGACATTCGCGCCTATTTATTTGCTCGCGAATGAAATTGGCCAGTTTGTTTTTGCGTTATTAGAACCCGGTACCCCCAACATCATAACGGATGCCGCCTACCAAGCCGGGGATATGGTTGTGGGGTGGCTCGATAAATTCATGTCAGTTGGAAAAAATGTTGCTGTTGGATTGCTCTTGCTAGCGGTATTCGGGGCTATGTCTGCCTACATATTGGTCTTAGGCCTGTGGCGTGTGATCGTCAATATTGAATGGTATCGAAGGCGCAGAGGTAGGTTAGCGCAGAAGTAGGATGTCCCGTTAGATCTGTTCACTTAGTTCTTATTTATTTCCATCAAGCCGATCCATAAGCCTTTTTCATAGGGCTTATGGATCTCTCTTACACCAAAATTAGTGGTGATCCTTGGTGTCTACCTCGTGGTTGTTGAGTTCAGAAGCCTGGTGATGGCTAATGAGACCACTTTCATACATGGATGATGTCATAGGGGGTAGCCACATCATGACGGCCACAAGGCCAGTGATAGCCATGGTCACGGTGTAGGGTAATGCCATGAATACCATTCTCCCGTATGACAGATTAATCAAAGGAGCTAAGGCAGACGTAAGCAGGAATAAGAAGGCAGCTTGACCATTCGGTGTGGCCACGCTCGGTATGTTGGTGCCAGTATTCACTGCAACCGCCAAGAGATCGAATTGATCCCTAGAGATAATGCCTTCCGCTAACGCTTTCGCTAACTCGTTGATATACACCGTGGCAACGAATACGTTATCGCTAATTGCAGAGAGCAAACCGTTCGCTACGTAAAATAAACCAATTTGCTCAACACCATCGAGCGCTAGACCATAGTGAACGATGCCTGAAAATAGATTTTGATCCTGAATAACAGCAACGATTGCAAAGAAGACCACTAACAAAGCAGTGAATGGAAGTGCTTCGGTGAAGGCATAACCAATATCATGTTCTTTGATCACACCATTAAATGCTGTAATAAATATAATTACAGATAAACCGATTACTCCAACTTCTGCAAGATGAAGTCCCAATGCGATCATCAGCCATATCCCGGCAATACCCTGGATGACTAACTTGGCTTTATCTTCAGGTGTCCTTTTCGCTTGCTCTCTTTTATCAAAGTCTATTAAGACTTCCAAAATTTCGACAGGGATTTTTGTGCCGTATCCGAACATCTTGAATTTTTCTACTGCGGCACACGTTAGCAGGCCTACGAAGAGGACGGGGAGGGTGACTGGCGCCATGCGGATAAAGAATTCAATAAACTCCCAGCTGGCACGCTCAGCGATTAAAAGGTTTTGCGGCTCACCAACGAGGGTACACACACCACCGAGAGCTGTTCCTACCGCACCATGCATCATTAAACTTCGTAAAAATGCTTTGAATTGTTCCAGTTTGTCGCGATGAGCATCTTGAATATTTTGATCATCAGCTAGATCATCATGATCATCAAATGCTTTGCCCGACGCCACCTTATGGTAGATCCCATAAAAACCTACAGCGACGGCAATAATGACTGCAGTAACGGTCAGCGCATCAAGAAATGCGGAGAGAAACGCTGCCATTAACGAGAACAGTAACGACAAGATAATTTTAGATCGGACATTAATGAGTACTTTGGTGAAGAGAAATAAAAGCAATCCCTTCATAAAGTAGATTCCAGAGACCATAAACATCAGCAGCAGGATCACCGGAAAATTTAATAGAATCTCGTGATAAACCGTTGCAGGTGAGGTCATTCCAATCGCAACGGCTTCAATAGCAAGCAAGCCACCAGGCGCAAGAGGATAGGCCTTCAGCGCCATCGCAAGAGTGAAAATAAATTGAATGATAAGAATCCAACCCGTAATGAATGGGCCGACGGTGTGAAATAGTATTGGGTTAACAATCAGAAATAGAATGATTGTTGCTTTATACCAGGTCGGTGTTCCATGAAGAAAGTTCGTCAGGTAAACCAACCTACTTGCATTCGATGATGTCACAGCAGTACCTCCTATTAAACGTGTGCCCGCAACGTACACAGGATACAAGTACAATCATTAGATTATATCTGGCTGAATTTTAGCACGCTTCGAGCCGAAAACTTGGTCTAAAAAAGGATCAAGACCATTTCGTGAATTATGCCAAAATCCTATTTGGTTGGTATTATTGCTGTTTATCTGCGTCTCTAAGTTTTGGGCCTTAGATTAATGTGTGAAAACTGAGTTTGGATGCCATTTAATGAAGAAAATAGTTGTTACTCGTGAAGTTTTTACTGAAACCATTGATTTTTTAAAATCACATTTTGATGTTGCCTCCAATCAAGAGGATCGTTTGTTTCGCCGCAATGAGTTGCTCTCCTTAATCTCTGGTGCGGAAGGGATCCAAACAGGCTCTGGGGATCAGGTCAACGATGAATTCTTAGATGCTGCTCCTCAAGTCAAGATAGTCGCGAATACAGCGGTGGGCTATAACAATATAGACGTTGACGCGTGTTCGCGGCGTGGAGTTATCGTCACAAATACGCCTGGAGTCCTGGATGAGTGTGTGGCGGATTACGCGATGGGGCTGATGATCGCTGCGTGCAGACGCATAGGAGAAGGTGAACGATTCTTGAGGTCGGGCCAATGGAAGGCTGTTTACTTTAAACAGATGTTAGGGGTCGATATACATGGTGGAACGCTCGGATTGGTGGGGTTCGGTCGAATTGGCCAAGCGATTGCGAGACGAGCTAACGGATTTGGTATGCGGGTCATTTACCACGCACGATCAAGGGTCAGCGAAGACGTTGAGCAAAATCTCAATGCAACTTATGTTGATAAGTCTCATTTGCTTCAAGAATCAGATGTGGTGCTCCTCATTTTGCCCTACTCGAAGGATACTCATCATTTCATCGGTGCACGCGAATTACGTCAGATGAAGCCACGATCGGTTTTGGTCAACATCGCCAGAGGTGGTATTGTGGATGACAACGCGTTAATTATGGCGTTGAGGGATGGAGTTATATTTGCTGCAGGATTAGATGTCTATGAGGGTGAGCCGGCGTTAAATCCTGAATTTTTAGAACTTGAAAATGTGGTTCTGTCTCCTCACATCGGCAGTGCGTCTGAGCCTACTCGAAGAGCGATGGCAATGACCGCTGCGAAGAATTTAGTGGCCGTCTTAGCACATGGACAAGCCCCGTTAAATTGGGTTAATCCTCGCTAACAGTTTAGAATTAGTGTTAAGTGTAAAAATTTAAAATTCATCCGTATTTTTAATTGTATCGATACCAACTATGAATCAATTGTTTAGACTCGGGCTGCATGAGGTGGTAAAAAGATTACGTGAAGGCAAGCTCAAGCCCTCGGTTTATATCAGCAACTTGCTGGAACGAATTAATGACTTAGAAGGTAGCGTTCAGGCTTGGCAGTGGTTAGACCGGGATCGAGCTTTAGGCATTGCAAAAAAAGCTGATACGTCTGCCGCAGCTCTCCGCGCAGCGCATCCTCTTTATGGCATTCCCATTGGTGTTAAAGATAACATCTATACCGCTGGCATTCCCACCGAGATGGGCTGCTGTTTGTATCAAAATTATGTACCAGAAAAGTCCGCGGATATCGTGACGCGTATTGAAAAATCTGGTGCGTTTGTATTTGGTAAAACGGTGACGACTGAGGCGGCCTTTATGATGCCTTCTAAGACCCGAAACCCATGGAATTTGCAACACACTCCGGGAGGCTCGTCCAGTGGGTCGGCTGCAGCGGTTGCCGCGGGATTTGTCCCGGGTGCGGTGGGGACGCAAACAAATGGCTCAATTATTCGACCAGCCGCTTATTGCGGTGTCGTTGGTTACAAAATGACGAGGGGATTGATTGGTTTGGAAGGTATTATGCCTTTTTCACCAATGTTCGATCAGCCAGGGGTCTTTGCCAGAAGTGTCGCCGATTCCGCGCTATTAGCATCTAGCTTTGCCGGTCCTCGTTCTGGTATATCGCCAAATGCGTCACCGCTTAAAAATACGCCTAGACTGGCTGCAGTCCGCTCACCATCTTGGTACCTTGCTGCACCTGAGGCCAGAGCTCAATTTGAATCTGATATTTCACGACTCAGGAGCGCTGGTGCGAATATAGATGTGCTTGAACTTCCAGGAGAATTTGATCGCGCACACAAGGTTCACCGAACAATCATGCTTTATGAGGCCGCACGGGTTTCGCGAGCAGTAAGAGTAGAATTTCGTGGCTACTTCTCGGATTTTCTCATTCATGCTCTGGAAGAAGGAGACCGTGTTACTGAGACCCAGTTT
Source organism: Betaproteobacteria bacterium UBA3031 (assembly GCA_002367635.1). GTDB lineage: Bacteria > Pseudomonadota > Gammaproteobacteria > Burkholderiales > Eutrophovitaceae > Eutrophovita. Next base: position 32,957 of record DFDI01000073.1, read on the forward strand.
AGGGATGCCGTCAAGAAAAAAAATGCGCTGCAAAATAGTTTTGCTGCTTTTATGGACCGAGGTTATTCGGCAGTCATCACACCTCCTGCAACTGGGGAAGCGCCTGACTCACTACATGTTACTGGGGACCCCAGTTTTTGTTCAATTTGGACGTTAATTGGCGCTCCGGCCATCACCATTCCCACCGGTTTAGGGCCTCGTGGATTACCTTTGGGACTGCAATTAATAAGCGCGGTTGATGAAGACAACTATCTTTTGGCAACCGCAGCATGGTGTGAGCGACATTCTCCTTTCAAAGGTCTAAGTTCTTAGGGCTTGGTCTTGGCTTAGGTTTTACCCTGATCTTTTGAAAACCTCCTGGCACATTGTGGAGCACGGAGATTTGCATCAATTTTGCTATGAATGGTGACCAAAAAAAGTACAATCAAGAGCTACGCGAAGAGATTCTATCGTGTCTGAGCAAAGATCAGTACGGTCTTCGAAAGCGACTTAATCAGCTATTTTCTAAAAAAGATAATGCTGATCAGTTGCGTGATATTGAGCTCCTGCGCTCGAAAATAACCGAGTCAATCAGTAAAGTCTCCAATAGAAAAAGTCGCATTCCGAATATCTTATTTTCCGAAAACCTCCCGGTTGTTGAGAGGCGAGAAGAGATACAACGTCTGATTAGTAAGCATCAGGTTGTTATTTTGTGTGGCGAAACCGGATCCGGAAAAACCACACAGCTACCTAAAATGCTACTCGAAATTGGTCGGGGAGTGTGCGGGCAAATTGCGCACACGCAACCAAGACGAATCGCGGCTCGATCGGTGGCAAACCGACTTGCGAAAGAATTGCATTCAGAAATTGGTGATCTAGTTGGTTACCAAGTTCGTTTCTCCGATCGCTCCAGTCCAAATAACCTTATTAAGGTAATGACGGATGGGGTTTTACTTGCTGAGACGCAAACCGATCGGCATTTATCTCGGTACGATACAATTATTATTGATGAGGCTCATGAGAGGAACCTTAACGTTGATTTTTTGTTCGGATATTTAAAGGGACTATTAAAGAGGAGGCTCGACCTAAAATTAGTCATTACATCGGCGACCATTGATTCAGAGAAGTTTTCGACTCATTTTGATCAGGCGCCAGTGATCGAAGTCTCGGGGCGGTTATATCCTGTGGAGATACGGTACCAACCACCGGGGGATGACGGTGCGCAGGAAGATGCGGACAGTCTATACGACGCCTTAAATCGCGTGATGAAGGAGATTGATGTTGCACAAGGTGAAGGTGATGTACTTGTGTTTTTGCCGGGTGAGCGTGAAATCAGACAATCTCTTGATTGGCTGACTAAGAATTTTTTATCTAAATTGAGGCGCTCTAAATGGGAAGCCTTACCCTTATATTCGAAACTCTCCGTTCAAGATCAAAATAGAATTTTTACACCGTCACACTGCAGACGCGTAATACTCACAACCAATATTGCAGAAACGTCTTTGACAATTCCTAAGATTCAGTACGTGATTGATTCCGGGTTGGCCCGCGTCAAGCGGTACAGCTATCGGAATAAAGTCGAGATGCTGCAGGTAGAAAAAATATCCCAGGCATCTGCTAATCAGCGCGCTGGTCGGAGTGGTAGGGTGATGAATGGCGTCTGTGTGAGGCTATATTCAGAGGTTGATTTTGATCAACGCCTTGTCCATGCAGAGCCGGAAATTCTAAGATCATCATTAGCTGCAGTGATATTGCGCATGGCTGTTTTTGGTCTCGAAGAGCCGGAAAAGTTTCCTTTCATTGATTCGCCAATACCAAGAGCTCTCTCAGATGGATATCAGTTGCTTGAGGAGTTGGGCGCAATTGACCGAGCACGTCAATTGACACCCATTGGCAAAAAAATTGCACGCATACCCGTTGATCCGAGAGTAGCACGCATGATTCTGGCGAGTAGCGAATTGGGATGTCTCGACGAGGTATTGAAGCTTGCTGCAGGCTTGTCAGTACAGGACCCAAGAGAGCGAGAATTTAATTCTAGTGATGCGTCTACGCTTAGTGTGGCTGAAGAAAAAAAATCAGATTTCTCATCGCTGTTGGAAGTTTGGAATTGGTTTCAAGAAGTATTCGAAAGAAAACCAGGAAAAAAACAGTTAAAAGAATTGTGTCAACGTCGTCATCTATCTTTAGTGAGAATGTTTGAGTGGCGTGAGCTTTATCAACAACTGAAATCGATGTCTATTGAGATGGGATTTAAAATAAGCGATAAGTCGGGTGAGAGGGCCAACATTCACCGCGCATTGTTGACGGGGTTATTGGGGAATGTCGGGTTTAGAGGTGATGAAAAAGGACTCTATTATGGAGCTCGCAGCATTAAGTTCTATATACACCCCAGTTCTGATTTAAGGAAATCCAAACCGAAATGGATCATCGCTTCAGAGTTAGTAGAGACATCACGTTTGTACGCGCGCTGCGTTGCCGAAATTGACGTTGACTGGATTGAGCCTCTAGCTAAGCATCTGACCCAATCGACTTACCATGAACCACGGTGGTCAAAGAGCACCGGGAACGTCGTGGCGACTGAGCGAGTGACTTTGTATGGTTTAGTTGTCGTTCCTAAGCGGCAGATTAATTATGGCCCCATTAATTCGAGGGAAGCTCGGGAAATATTTATCCGCTGTGCTCTCGTTCAGGGTGAAGTAAAAAGTCCGCCACACTTTTTAAAACACAATCTAGATTTAATCGAATCGTTAGAAAGCGTCGAGGCAAGATCCAGGCGCTATGACCTGCTTGTAGATGATTCTGTTGTGTACTCTTTTTTTGAGGAGAAGGTCCCTGAACATATATACAGTTGGGCATCCTTTGAAAAATGGCGAAAGCAGGTGGAGGCGAAAGAGCCTAGGTGTTTATATCTGACCAAATCGCTTCTGGTCAGGAAAGATATCGAATCCGAGACATTCGAACTATATCCTGACGCAGTCACTATGAATGGGTGTGACTTTCAGCTTGAGTATCGTTTTGAACCCAGTCATATTCTCGATGGGGTAACGGTAAAAGTCCCGATTGAAATGCTTAATAAAATAGATCAAGTTCGAGTTGAGTGGCTTGTGCCTGGATTAATTAGGGAAAAAGTTACTGAGATTATTAAATGCTTACCAAAGATTATTAGAAAGAAGATTTTCCCGGTTAAACAGTTCGTTGATGAGATTGTTGGAGATTTAAACCCCAAGCCCATATCTTTGTACGATTTAATTATTAAAGTCATTAACGCATCGTATGGGGAATTGGTTACCCGTGAAGTTGTCAATGAGAGTGAATTGCCCGATTTTCTCCGGATGAATTTTTCAGTTGTAGATGAGGAGGGTGTTGATATTGATTCGGGGCGAGATTTAGTTCTTCTCAGAAAAAAGCTTGGAGTTAAAGCAACGGAGACGTTTACAACCGAGACGACTAAAGAGTTCAAAAAAACAGGCTTGACAATATGGAATTTTGGGGATATTCCAGAGATCGTTGAAATGTCTATCCAAGATAAAACCATTGTTGGATTCCCATGTCTTAAAGACGAGAAGAATTCGGTGTCTATCGTTCTTGCGGATACAGAGATGGAAGCAGATTCAGTGACCAAAATAGGTGTTAGGCGCTTATTTCAGTTAACGATGAAAGATCAATTTAAATTTATTTCTAAACGTTGGACTGAGCTTCCGAAAATGTCACTTCAATATTCGATGCTTCTAAGCGAGCAAGGAGAAACCTCAGGTGGCTCGTCGATTCAAGATAGGTTAAGTGACGAATTGCTGGCAGCCACCAGTGCGCGCGCAATCTTTTTTGATGGCGACATGATCCGTACTGAGGGGGTGTTTTTGGAAGCTGTAAAAAAAGCAAAGCCTCGTATCGTCGTCGTTGCGAATGAGATTAATCAGATTGTAGACGCCACATTTCAGCTGTATGCAAAGGTGCGTGTTAGCCTCAGTTCAGACAAATTATTAATGTCTCAACACTTTGTGCGGAATGTTAAAAAACATCTTTTTTTATTAATGTCGCCAAACTTTATTTCTAATACACCCTATAGTTATTTAAAGCATTTCCCACGTTATCTTGAAGCTGTTTTTTGTCGTATTGAGAAACTTCGATCAGATCCGAATCGTGACGAGTCTTGGCAAAAACAGATATCTTTATACGAAGAGCAGATATCGAAATTAATCGAGCTTAGTGTGAGCCCTCAACAACGGCAAAAACTTATTGAGGTCAGATGGTCACTGGAAGAGTTGCGTGTGTCGTTATGGGCTCAGCAACTTAAGACGATATATCCTGTGTCCTTCAAGCGAGTCGAGAGGTCTATAGCTGAATCGCTTGTTGAGACTTGAATGTGAATAGCCATCTATCATGTGTTTTACTTAATAAATGACTGAAAATAAAATACAAAATATTTTTTTGCACTGGTTTGGTTTGGTTTTTATTTTTTTTGGAGCCTCAGCATACGCAGCTGAATTTGTCGTGCTTGGTGATATGCCCTATGGCTCTGAGGTGGAAGTTGACGAGGCCTATCAAAACTTGATACTCCAGATTAACAGGCAGAATGCTGATTTTGTGGTCCATCTGGGAGATATTAAGAGTGGCTCTACACTCTGCTCCGATGAGGTATATGCCCGACAGAAGATGCTTTTATCAATATTTGTAGCGCCATTGATCTATACGCCTGGAGATAATGAATGGACAGATTGCCACCGAAAGAACAATGGTGGATATGACCCTTTGGAGCGACTTCAAAAGCTCAGGCAGATATTCTTTGATTCGACTTATTTTGAAGGGAATGCTGTCCTTGGTTTACAAAGTCAAGGTAAGGCAGATGCAGACTTTTCTGACTTTGTTGAAAATCAAATGTGGATTGCTTCCAAAACGTTATTCTTGTCGATACATGTGGTAGGGAGTAACAACAATATGGACTCCGGAACCCTTGAGGGTGAGCGGGAATTCATACTTAGAGAGTCAGCAAATTCCCGTTGGATAAAACAGGCATTTGATCAACTTAAAGGCGACCGAATAAGTGATCTTGTCGTAGTGTTCCATGGGGATCCATTTATTGATTGGATGTTGCCTGGATCGTCGTTAATGTATGGCGGATTTTCTCAGACGATAGGTTCCGTGCTGTTTGGGCTGGCACAGAAAACGGACAAAAATGTTTTGATTATCAATGGCGATACGCATAAGTATCGGTGGGATCAGCCGTTCCACTTTAATGGATCGCTTCGGAGCAATGTGTCTCGGTTGGTCGTTCCTGGAGCTAGAGATATGCGCGCCGTCAAAATTAGCATTCAAAGGGCGCAGGACAATTATTACAGTATAGAAATGATTGAGTAGAGTCCGTTTTGTAAGGTCAATTTTTGGTTAATTGCATTTCCCGTTGCATTTGATGGCTCTTTGCGCGCAGTTAATTTCATTGAAGCGACTTTTTACTGCAAAGCTATAACTACCCCCAGAATGAAAGGCTCCAGCGCCATTACATTGCAACCGTTTGGTGACATAGATGGGATCAGCAAGCCACTTGACGTTGGCGCATCCTGGGCTTCCGGTACCAAATTGAACGCCCAGTTGGTACGTCGCGCAGAATCCAGAGCGATGCATCACGTCCCCTTCAATTGCCCAACGCCCATCGTCTCTTAGCCAAACCTTGATTGGTCCAAAATCAAAATCCGATCGCGCAGCCTGCCCACCACCTAAATTACTGGTTGCTTGGGCTTCTGACGAGAGGACGCGTACTTCCTCAGATGAAAAAGCGGAGGAGCCGCCCATTATTAAAATGAGTAATAAAAATATACGGATTGCATTTTGTCCCATACGGCCAATCTATCACGAAAAAAAACCGGTTACCAGCTCGTTGACAAAGCCTTTTTAAAAGCATATTACTGACAAGATGTCGTGGATAACAGGTTCTGAGATGTTTTTATTAGATGTTTATTTGTTCCGTACCTTAATTTAATACCTGACCAATAGCCCATTAGATGAGTTATTTTGGATTAAATCATTGCAAGATATAATGCTTAAAATTTCAATTTTCAGTATTTGTCTTATTTTTTGGCTGTAGTACTAAAGAGATGATGACTCGGTCTGAGCTTGAGTGTCCGATGTGTGACTTGGAAATTGTCATAAGCGACTTTGAGAGGCAAGGTTCAAGAACTAATTGGTGCATCACTAATGCAGACAGATCAAAATTTACTTGTCGGGAGGTTGCGTTGGGACAGCCGCCTTGTTTGATTCGGTAGTAACTAGCCTCTGGAGTTTTCGTTTTGACCTCTCGCTTTACATATGCTCCTCTAGGAGATCAGGCTGTACTTATTTCTCTGGAATCAGGGTCTTCACAAGGGAATGAGTTGGTGTCCGCCGGCGCGCTAGCTGAGAAAATTAGAGGGTTTAATCTTAGAGGGGTCACGGATATTGTTCCGGCTTTTTCGCAGCTTGCGATTCATTACAACCCAAATGAGTGGGTTTCCTCTTCTGGTCAGTCTCCATTTGAAAGGATCGTCGAGTATCTAGAGCGAAAGTTGGTTAGTAAAGAAATTGTCTTAAGCGCGAAGAAATCACAATTAGTTCGTGTTCCTGTTTGCTACGATAAAAAAATGGGTTTGGATTTGGTGGTTATTTCTTTGACTTTAGGCATTTCTGTCGATGATGTAATTAATTTGCATCAATCTGTTGTGTACTCCGTAGGAGCGATCGGCTTTGCTCCAGGATTTGCCTATCTTGAAGGTTTAGATTCTGTACTGAAAATTCCCCGTCGAGATGCGCCACGTACTAGAGTTCCTGCAGGAAGTGTTGCTATTGGTGGGGGCTATAGCGGGATTTATCCATCAACCTTGCCGGGCGGATGGCATATTTTGGGTAGGACGCGTATGAAGCTTTTTCGAAAACAAGGTGATTGTGGTGCATTGTTGAGCGTCGGTGATCTAGTCCAGTTCGAGATGATTTCCATTGAGGAATACGATGTAAATCAGATTATGGAAACTGACGTATGAGCACTAATCAATCGGGCTTAATTCATGTGTTGAGCCCAGGATTACTGACGACTATTCAGGATAGAGGTAGAGCGGGTTGGCAGAATCATGGTGTTTCTGTTTCTGGAGCGGCAGACTTAAATTCTATGACTATTGCTAATGCTCTAGTTGGCAATAAGCTGGATGCACCAATCATAGAATTCGTTATGGTCGGTCCTGATTTGGTATTTTCATGTGATTGTGTTGTTGCATTTAGTGGGGCGAATTTCGCATTTAGTATTGACGGTAATGCGATACCACTCGGACGTCCAATATGGATCTTTGCAGGGACTACGGTAACGGGTAACCGATCGTCGAATGGTGCGTTTGGGTACATGGCGATTTCAGGCATATTGGACATTGAGGCAGTTATGGGGAGTGTGTCCACGGACACAGGTAGTAAATTTGGAGGAGTTGAGGGCAGGTCTCTAAAGGCTGGTGATGTTTTGGTTGTTATTGATTCACCTGATAAATTGGCGCTACTAAAGCGGATGAGCGCTAGAGGGGGACAATCTTTTATTGCTCCGAAGTGGAGTGTAAAAGGTTTGTTTAGCGCCAAAGGATCTAAAAAAGATAAGGTGCTTAGGTTTGTACCTTCTGAAAAATGGATCGGTTTATCAGAAGAGGTTAGAAAAACTACTTGTTTGGGTACGTATCGTGTTACTCCCCAATCGAACCGCATGGGGGTTCGGTTATCTGGAAAGAGTATTGATATGCAAAAGTCTGAACACGAGCCTTCCGTGCCCGTTGTCTTGGGTGCGATACAAGTGCCGCCCAATGGACAACCCATCATCTTGTCAGTCGACCGACAGACAATTGGCGGGTATCCATCGATTGGCGTTGTGGCATCCGTAGATCGTACGACCCTGGTGCAATGTCAACCTGGAGATGGTTTACGGTTCGTCGAGATTTCGGTGAATGACGCACAAACTGCCTTACTCCAAGAACAGAATGCGATGGCGGAGCTTGTTCGTTCTATTGGGCACCGGATTCAGGAGTTGAGCTAATGGAGCTACATATCGATCTTAATTGCGATCTTGGAGAATATCGATCTGTTGAAGGGGAGCGTAAAGAAATAGCGATAATGCCCTACCTCAGTTCGACGAATATTGCTTGTGGAATGCACGCGGGAGATCGCAACTCCATTAGGGCGACCGCCCGAAGGGCTGTAGAACATGACGTGGGTGTTGGGGCCCATCCATCGTTTCCTGATAGAGATAATTTTGGTCGTAAGGCTATGAATTTGCCCGAGGATAAGCTAAGAGAGGTGGTGCGTCGTCAGATCGAGGAGTTCGTTAATCACGCTCTGGCTGTTGGTGCCGTCATGACTCACGTTAAAGCGCACGGAGCACTGTACAACATGGCTGCAGTTGACATAAATATAGCCATGATTATTTGCGAGACGATCGCCGATTTTAATGCTGATTTATTCGTTTTTGGTTTGGCGAACTCGTGTTGGGTGGGGGCTGCTGAGGCGGTTGGAATTGAACTCGTAGAGGAGGCGTTTGCAGACAGGCGTTACTTATCAGGGTGTGAACTTGTGCCCAGAACGAATCAGCAGGCCTTGATTACAGACGTGGTGGAAGCTGAACAACAAGTGATCAGGCTGGTTGAGCAAAATTTAGTGATGAGCTTAGATGATGTTAATTATGGTGTTGCGCCAGGCACGATTTGTATTCACGGTGATGGGGTTAATGCCTTGGGTATCGTCTCTAATCTTCGGTCTTCACTAACAAAGCGTGGGATTCAAGTTAGATACCCTAAAATTTGTCTTTAAGGAATCAAACGCATAAAGTCGTTATACTGTCCAGCACCTTCAGCACCTAAAACTCATATTGATATTGCCTTTTTGGGCGTGTAGTGATGGGAATCGCAGCTAAATACACATTTCTGGACCATGAGATGACCTTAAATAAATATGTAGCACCTCTTTTGATTTTTTTTGGGGTTTTGATGTCACCAGATATTTCAATTGCAGAAGAGAAAAAAACGATTGCAGTCGATACGTCTAAAGCCTTAGACCCAAGCCGCCCAAAGACTAAAATTTTTAGCAGATATGAATTTAAGGAGGATGAGGCGGGTAATGAGGTGTCTATCATCGAGGCTTTGTACGATTTTCCATTAAATAATGATTGGTCAGTTCGTGTACAGGCTCCAGTCGTGCACCGTAACCCAGCTTTATCTGCTGAGTCAGAAGCAGGCATGGGTGACATGACACTGCGTATTGCTAAAAATACGTTTACGACTGATGGTGGTTCACCTTGGTTTTTGGCGTTGGAGACTATTTGGGATACGGCATCAGACGTAACCTTGGGCAAAGGTAAAAATCGAGTAGCGCCAACGATATTTGGATTTGTAAAAGTACCGAGCTTAGGGTTGCTTGCATTTCCTCAGGTTCAAACTTTTTTTACAATGGGCGGTGATGATAGTCGAACGGATGTAAATTTCACGTCATTAAAATTACCAATCTTAAAAAAGCTGGCTAATCGTTATTATTTCTTCGTAGAACCATTTGTTGCTTGGGATCATGTGCGCCATGAGCAATCGACAGGGACGCTTGAGTTAGAGTATGGTCGATTTGTTAATCCTTCAACAATGCTCTATGTTCGGCCAGGAACTACCCTTTGGGGGGACGAGTCAGCGTTTTCATTTAAGTACAACATGGAAATTGGTTTTCGACTGTTCTTATAAAACTGAGGGCGACGGCTTGTGTGATATAAGTTTCTGTATGGGGACATTAACGGGACGCTTCTTGTGAACATCGGGTTAGTGATTATTGGGGATGAGATTCTTTCGGGAAGACGAAAGGATAGGCATCTTGAAAAGTCGATTGAAATTCTTCACGCGCGTGGACTTAAGGTTACCTGGGTTAGTTATCTGCCTGATAGTCCTGAGTTATTGACGCAAACGTTCACACGCACCTTGAGTTCAAATGATGTGATTTTTAGCTTTGGTGGTATTGGGGCAACGCCAGATGATTATACGAGACAATCTGTTGCGGACGCCCTTGGCGAAGATGTCATTGTGCATCCTGAAGCGAAGCTAGAAATAGAGAGTCAGTTTGGAAAGGATGCTTATCCAAATCGAATCAAAATGGGTATGTTCCCGAAGGGCTCTAGAATTATTCCCAATGCCTTTAATCGTATCCCTGGTTTCAGTATTCGGCGGCACCATTTTCTGCCCGGATTTCCGTCGATGGCTTGGTCTATGATGGAGTGGGTGCTAGATCATGAGTATGCGGACCAACACGTGCAAGACCGTGACATCGAGCGATCAATACTTATTTTGGATGTGCCCGAGAGTACTTTGATTCCGTTAATGGATGAGTGTCTTGAACTGTTTTCTGGATGTAAAGTTTTTAGCTTGCCGACTATCACCGATGACAGGAAGCGTCGCGTCGAATTGGGAGTCAAGGGTAATAAGGATGTCGTGGATTCGGCTTTTGCATACATTAAAAAGATGGTTAGCCAACTTGATTGCAAGTGGGAAGAGCTAGCCCCGAGACTTTAGTTATCTGCCTGCCTGGAGTTGATAGCCGATGTGTCCCAATGTTTACTAGCCCAGATCAAAATTTCTTCAATACTCGAACTAAGAAGCTCTGGCGGCAGATTCTGATGCAGGAACCTTAAGGCATCAATCAGTACTTTTTTTGGCGCTTTTGCATTGATTGGTCCGGCTTTATTTTGTTTTGAGAGTTTCTGTCCTGCCTCGTTTTTTACAAGAGGCAAATGCAAGAAGCTTGGAGTCATTTGTCCTAGCGCTCTTTGTAGTTCGGCTTGCCTGAGACTGGAACGCAATAAATCTCGTCCTCTCACCACATGAGTAATGCCTAATCTGTGATCATCAAGCACGCTTGCTAAATGATATGAAGGGGTCCCATCAGCCTTAAACACTACGAAGTCACCCGAGGTGACATATAAATCTTCAGCAATTAGGCCTTGCCCGATATCGTTAATGGTTATTGTGCATGGTTGACGGAGATTGAAGCGGTGGTTTCTGATGGTTTGATTTTCAGTGAAATGGAATTTGCAATGGCCACTATAAATCCAGTCCCCATCCTTAAAAACAGAATGTTCTCGAAGTGTTTTTCTGCTGCAGCTGCAGGGATATACATCGTCTTTTCTTGATAGGGCATGCAGCCATTCGCCATAGTATTTTTTTTGCCGACTTTGGTAGATGGGTTGTGCATCCCAGTGCAGTCCAAGGGACTCTAGGGTGCGAAGGATGTCTGTATCTGCGCCGTCAATATTTCGCTCTTCATCTAAATCATCGATTCGAATGATCCATCGTCCGTCATTAAATTTAGCGTCACAATAACTACCAATCGCAGTAACAACTGATCCGAAATGTAGCGATCCAGATGGGGTTGGGGCAAAACGTCCAACGTACATCTTTGATTGTTTACTAAGCTTGAGCGCGCATAATGCGCACGGAATTAAGCAGGAAGAAGAAAAGGAGTAATGACAAAATTATTTCACCAATCGCCATCACCCTGAAGGTGCCGATTTCAGCATATGATCGAACGACACCCTCTATGAAGTAAGGAAAAACGATTAGAACGGTATATTGATGCGTGCGTAAATCATTGCGCAGAATCCCTAGCAGCGGTAATACAATAGGTACGCTTTTGAGTATCAGCCAGGAGCCTTCTGGGTTGAGTGGTGCCGTATATCCTTCCCAGATTAGACACCATAGACTCAAGACAATGAGTCCTCCGCTTGTAAGTATTTGGTGAGGGCGCATTAGTTTTGGGGGCTCGTTTCGTGATGATCTAGTTTTTGGGCAATGATGGCTAGATGTCTCCCTTGCGCGATACAAAGGGATTTTTCTTCTTCTGAGATTGGTAATTTACCCTCTGGTCCTGCGAAATGGCTGGACCCATAAGGTGTTCCACCGGTAAGCGTCGTGTGTAATTCTCGTTCGGAGTAAGGAACTCCAGTTATGACCATTCCGAGATGTATTAGAGGAAACATCATTGTGGCCAGTGTAATTTCTTGACCGCCATGCATGGAGGATGAGGACGTGAATACAGTGGCCGGTTTCCCAACTAGCGCACCTTCGTGCCAAACGCCACCCAATTGATCTATGAAATATTTCATAGGGGCAGCCATATTCCCAAAGCGTGTAGGGCTTCCCAGCGCTAATCCAATGCAATCACGTAAGTCATCAACTTCAACATAAGGTGAACCTTTGTCTGGAATTGCTGCTGCCGTTTCCCCAATATTGGAAGAGACAGGCGGGACGGTTCTTAAACGTGCAGCAACACCTGGCACCATCTCGATCCCTCGAGCGATCAGTTTCGCCATTTGTTGAACGCTGCCGTTTCTAGAGTAATACAGTACAAGGATTTCGGGCATTGTAATCTCGGTCGCCTCTTAAGTGGTAGTTTGATTTAGCCTATGAATAATCTCATCCAAAGCGGTATTGCTGGCGATCGGAGAGGTTTCACCAGTTTGTCGATTTGTCCATTCAAGCTCTCCGTTGTTGATTCCTCGCTCGCCTACCGTCAAACGATAGGGAATCCCAATTAACTCTAGATCCGCGAACATCACCCCCGGCCTTTCACCGCGGTCGTCAAGTAAAACTTCGACGCCTTGTTTTAATAATGCTCCTTCAAGTTTGTCACAAAAATGCTTAACTAATTCGCTTTTGTTGTATCCAATAGCTGCAATAGCAATGCTAAATGGGGCAATCGATCGTGGCCACACGATACCTTTATCATCATGACCTTGTTCGATTGCTGCAGCCACTATCCGCGATACACCAATCCCGTAGCAACCCATTTCAGCTGGCTTACTTTTTCCTTCGTTGTCAAGATAATGACATTTCATGGCTTCAGAATATTTTGTCCTGAGTTGGAAAATGTGACCGACTTCAATGCCCCTACATATTTCTAGATTTCCCTTCCCGTCTGGACTCGGGTCCCCTGCCTGTACGTTTCGGATGTCTGCAATTTCTATTTCGTTGCGAATGTCTTGTTTAAAATTAACCCCGGTCAAATGAAAGTCACGCTCATTAGCACCACAGGAAAAGTTGGACATTGATTGAGTGGCACGATCGGCAATAATTCGAATCTTGAGATCGACGTCTACTGGCCCAATAAATCCGATAGGGCAGCCTAAGTGTTTCTGCACCTCTTCATCAGTTGCAAATCGGAACTGGCCCATACCTTCAATCTTTGTTAACTTTATCTCGTTAAGTTTATGGTCGCCCCTGAGCAGCAGCAAGACGAACTGGTCGCTTGCCATTACCCCAAGGGACTTAAGAACGTTAGATATAGGAATGCTGAGCGTTTTGGCTACGTCTTCGCACTTTCCTGCATCAGGGGTTGCTATTTTGACAATCGGTTTTTTGATTTGAGGCTCATCAGCCGGCAGTGCGATGGCTTCCGCAAGCTCAATGTTTGCAGCATAGTCAGATTGAGGGCAGTAAGCGATCGCATCTTCGCCAGAATCAGCGAGCACATGAAATTCGTGCGATCCGGTGCCACCGATTGCCCCGGTATCTGCAGCCACCGCACGATATTGTAAACCCAGACGTTCGAAAATCCGACAATAGGTCTCAAACATATTTTGATATTCACGCTGAAGGTCAGAAAAGTCTGTGTGAAACGAGTAAGCATCTTTCATGATGAACTCGCGCGCACGCATAACGCCGAATCTAGGCCGAATTTCATCTCTAAATTTTGTTTGAATTTGGTATAGGTTAACGGGAAGTTGACGGTACGACTTAATCTCTTGTCGTGCAATATCCGTAATGACTTCTTCATGTGTAGGCCCAAAGCAGAATTCTCTTTCGTGACGATCTTTTATTTTTAGCATCTGCGCGCCAAAAAGTTCCCATCGACCAGATTCTGACCACAGTTCAGCCGGTTGGATTGCAGGCATGAGTAATTCTAGAGCTCCCGCTCGCTCCATTTCTTCTCGTATGATGTTTTCGATTTTTTTAAGGACTCGAAATCCAAGAGGGAGCCATGAGTAAAGACCGCTACCTAGTTTCTTTATAAGGCCTGCTCTAAGCATTAACTGATGCGATGTGAGTTCCGCTTCACTTGGTGCTTCTCGCAGTGTATTTAGGAAAAATTGAGTTAAACGCATTTTGGCTAATTATCTTGATAAGAAACGATCATTCTATCCCGATGAAAAAAAGTTATGTGGTTAAACTGCCCGTACAATGATGAGTTAGTCAATAAGCAGAGAATAGTATGTTTAGAAGGATAGGATTCTTTCGCAATGCTCGGAGTGAGTCCGAGGTTGAGGTCAGCGAGTCTCGGGGTATTAGAAGCTTATGTCTGGGCAGCAGCACGGTTCAAAGCTCTATGAAGTTGACGGATCCGTATGAGCTCGTTCTTGATTATACCCAGGCCATGATGTCATTTATGCTTTTTCATAACCAAGTGCGAAGTGTGGCTTGCATCGGTTTAGGGGGAGGGTCCATGCCGAAATTTATTTGGAAAAACCTACCTGACGTTAAGGTGTCCGTGGTAGAAAATTCGGAGCAAGTTATTAATGTGGCGCGCCAATATTTTTTTGTTCCGGATGATGATGAGCGGTTATCCGTGATTCATGCGGACGGGTTGGAATGGATTGTCGATGCGGGACAGTACGATGTAATTATGCTTGATGCGTTTGACGCGTTCGGGGTGCCCGGAGGATTTGTTGATGACGAATTTACGCACCGTGTTAAAAATTGCTTAGCTCACGATGGGATTTATATTCAGAATTTATGGTCAAGTGACCCACAGTTGAAGTCAAGAATCCGGAAAATTGAATCCTATTTTGATCAAATTGCATTAGTACCCACCCCCAAAGGTGGCAACATAGTGGCACTCGCTTTTCGTTCTGGGCCTACGGCGGCTCAATTATCCAAGATTGACCGGTTGGCGCGAGGCCTAAAGCAATCGTTAGGCTTAGATTTTGATGCCATGTTGGACCGCATGCGATCGTTCCAGTCATCCCAGGAAAAAAAACTTTCTATCTGATCGCCTAGGAGTCCAATAAGTATGTAAAAATACATTTATTATTGAATTTGACGGGAGCTTTGATCATGATTGATCGAGATGGTTACCGTCCGAACGTGGGTATTATTCTTTGCAATAAACGTAATGAGGTTTTTTGGGGGAAACGCGTGCGGGAGTATGCGTGGCAATTTCCGCAAGGGGGTATACAACAAGGAGAGTCCCCTGTGCAAGCGATGTACCGAGAGCTGGACGAGGAGGTCGGGCTTGAGCCTCATCATGTAAAGATTATCGGACGGACTAGTGGATGGCTGCGTTACGATGTTCCAAGGCAATTTGTGCGCCGGGAGACTCGAGCGTCATATAAGGGGCAAAAACAAATATGGTTTTTATTACGCTTGGTCGGACGTGATAGTGATGTGTCGTTAAGAAAGTCTGAGGTGCCAGAGTTCGACGCGTGGCGTTGGCACCCATTTTTCGTTCCCCTGGACTCTGTTGTTGATTTTAAACGAGAGGTCTATAAGCAGGCATTAGTGGAGTTGTCGCCCCATTTAAAGCTGAGGCCGCCGCGTACTTATCAATAAAATTTAGTCTTCATTGGTCAGTGCGCACGTCCAAAATAATTTTTCCGATGTGTTGACTTGATTCCATAAGCCGATGCGCTTCAGCTGCATTTTCGAGTGAGAAGGAAGCGAAGATGAGTGGTTTGATGACTTTATTTTCGAGTAGTGGCCAAACTTTTTTAGCAAGGGACGCAGCGATATTGGCTTTGAACGACGCGGCTCTCGGGCGCAGTGTCGAGCCAGTCACAGTCAGTCTTCTTCTAAGAATATCAGTCATATTCAAATTGGTTTTAACGCCTCCTAAAAAAGCGATAATCACAATTCGACCATCATCAGCTAAGCACTTTAGGTTACGTTGTAGATAGTCGCCTGCGACCATGTCGACGATAATATCGACACCCCTATCATTGGTAAGAGCCATCACGCGTTCCACGAAATCTTCATCGTTGTAGTTGATTGCCTTAGTTGCACCAATAGTTTCACAAGCGCGACATTTCTCGTCTGACCCAGCAGTTACGAATACCTCATGCCCAAAAGCCCGACATAATTGTATGGCCGTGGTTCCAATGCCGCTTGATCCACCATGAACGAGAATAGTTTCTTGCCCGCATAGTCCAGCTCGGTCAAACACATTGGACCAGACCGTGAAATAGGTTTCAGGAAGGGACGCAGCTTCCCGTAAACTAAGCCCGTTAGGAATCGGTAGGCATTGTGTGGCAGGTGCGCTAACGTATTCAGCATATCCTCCTCCAGCCACAAGTGCGCAGATTGGATCGCCAATTTTCCATTGAGTTACGTGCTTGCCGATTGCAACAATAAGCCCCGATACTTCTAAACCTGGAATGTCTGTTACTCCGGGTGGTGGTGGATAAAGGCCTGCCCGTTGCATGATGTCGGGACGATTGATCCCCGCGGCGTGAACGCAAATCAGTACCTCATAGTCGGTAATTTGTGGGACAGGCCGCCGCGTTAACTTTAAAACATCGGGTTTGCCTGGTTTGGTTACCTCGATGGCGCGCATTGTTTGTGGTAACTGTTGCATTAGCTGTCCTGTTATTTATGGGGAGTATGTGGGTGTTCCGGCATTGATTCTACAGATTAGATAAGATCAAGGTGATTTCAATGAAAGGCGGAATATCTTGGGAGGTAACGATTGATGGAATATTGCTCACTGGGTGCTAGTCAACTTAAAGTTTCGAAGCTATGCCTCGGTACGATGACTTTTGGGGCTCAAACAGACAAGTCTGAGTCGGATCGGATTGTATCTTCAGCTAAGGATAACGGAGTCAATTTTATTGATACCGCTGACGTGTATGTGCAAGGTGAGTCTGAACGCATTGTCGGAGCACTTATTAAGTCGTCGAGAAACTGGTGGGTCTTGGCGACAAAGGCTGGACAAACGATGGTCGACTTGCCTAATCAGGGCGGGCTTTCAAGAAAGTGGCTGACTCAATCTGTAGATCAAAGCTTAGAGAGATTAGGAACAGATTATATTGATGTGTTTTATCTTCACCGTGACTACGAGCCCGAATCCTTGATTGATGCGGTCACCACAATGGGTGACATGATTCGAGCGGGCAAGATTCGTTATTTCGGCCTGTCTAACTTTAGAGGCTGGCGAATTGCTGAAGTGTTAATGCTTTGCAAAGAGTTTGCGGTGCCTCCACCAATTGTGTGTCAGCCCTATTACAATGCTGTCAACCGAATGCCTGAGGTTGAAATTCTTCCCGTATGTAAGCGATTCGGTATTGGAGTCGTTCCGTTTAGTCCGATTGCTCGGGGTGTATTGACAGGAAAATACGAGGTGGGACAGATGCCTAGTGAAGGTACGCGCGCGGGCAGAAAAGATAAACGAATGATGGAAACCGAGTTTCGTGTTGAGTCCATCAAGCTCGCTAAGGACTTTGTTTGTTATGCGCAAGAGAAGGGAGTTACTCCTGGACAATTCGCGGTGGCATGGGTTTTAGCGAATCCGATTGTGAATAGTGTGATCGGTGGCCCTAGAACATTCGAGCAATGGGAAGATTATTACGGTGCTTTATCTATTCAAATCAACGTGGATGATGAGCGGTTTGTAGATCATTTGGTCGCACCCGGACATCCATCAACGCCTGGATATACTGATCCGATTTTTCCGGTTACGGGTAGATCAGTATAAAACCAGTGATTGATGTGTGTTGACTAGTTTATTCTGCTTTGAGCCCTCACCCAAATGCTGGAAACTCATCAAACCGATGTCTGAGCACTTGTTCGTGAGCTTCTAGCCCCATCCATCCGCTGATGGCGGTTGCGTACACTTGTCTGAAGTCTGTGGTGTGAAGCATGTTGCCATCATTGAGGTTAGTCAGGCTGGGTAGTTCACCATAATGCCCCCCTTTAACGCTATTGCCGATGAGGTACATGTTATTTGCTGTGCCATGATCTGTGCCTAAATTGGTATTTTCAGCAACTCGCCGTCCAAATTCAGAAAACACAAGCATGACGACATCATCTGCTCGCCCAATGCGATCCATGTCCGTGAAAAATCCAGAAACCGCATCTGAGAAGTAAGTTAAGAGCCGTTGGTGGAGGTTTGGCTGTTGCACATGCGTATCGAATGCATTATGTCTAAACGAAGTGTAGTAGAGACGCGTATTCATATCGGCATTGATCAAGGCTGATATTTTGTTAAGGTCCAGTGGGGAGATTCCATAGTCGACGGGGGTGCTGTAGCTCTCACAAGCGGATTTCACTTTCTCTGAAGCCTGTCGAGCGCTCTTGGCTAGGTCTAACAGACGTCGTTGTGCTGTAGTGCTGTTTTCGGTGGCAGCACGGTCGGTATCCAGCAGTGGTCTCGATCGAAATAAACCTTTTCTGCCGAATTCCTTTGGGTCATCAAACACAACAGGGACATGGTTTTTAGCTACAACTGCCAATGATTGAGTCGCATCTATATTCACCAGGTAGTTCGGCGTTATTGCAGGGTCTAGGGAGTCAGCAAGTCGTCCAACCCAGCCTAAAGACCCTCCGCTATTGGGAGATGCGGTTTGCCAATAAGCCATTGAGGTAAAGTGTGAATAAGACGGTTGGTCATAGCCGCAGCCATGGAATATAGCCATGTTCCCGTCCTTGAACAGCCGTTCCATGCCTGACATGTCAGGATTAAAACCAAAGTGTTCGTCGATTTTTCTGACCTTATTTGGTTTAATCCCGAGCGTTGGTCGATGTCTGTAGTAAGCGTCATCGCCATAGGGGACTAAAGTATTTAAGCCATCGTTTCCTCCTGAGAGTTCCAGTACGACAAGAATTTTGTTGCTGAGCGGATTATCGCTCGCAAAGGCCAAGGGAGAGAGTTGCGAAAGAATGGGGATAGATAGGCCGCTAGCAGCCGCAC
This sequence comes from Betaproteobacteria bacterium UBA3031, assembly GCA_002367635.1. Lineage (GTDB taxonomy): Bacteria > Pseudomonadota > Gammaproteobacteria > Burkholderiales > Eutrophovitaceae > Eutrophovita. The sequence continues at coordinate 51,854 of DFDI01000073.1, forward strand.
CTGCGCCCATGAGTTTGAGGAAGTCTCTACGTTTAAATTGGTATTTTTTACTCATTAACGGTCCTTGGTTAGCCGAGTTGGTATTCAGGTAGAGATAGAAGTAAATGGAACGTTTCTCGCAGCGCTTCTTCTGAAAACGTTTTCGCTTCCGGAATGTTATCGGTGCCGAGCTGCTGAGTGAGGAAATCGGCGATTTGCTGTCTCGTGCCTTGATCTATGGAAACCGAGAAAAACCTATTGATTAAATAGTTAATTGCATCCTCTGATGTTTGGCAATTGGCGTCGAGAACGAGCTTTGTTATATTTAGTCTGGCAGGAGCTCTGCTAATCGGCTTTACTTTCTCTATTGCCGTTCTCCATCCGCGATAACTTCCTAGCCGCGTATTAAATTCCTCATCACGGTCAACCATGTTATTGGAGGCTGAGGTTGCGTAACCGTCCTCTGGCTGCGTCGCAGTTGCGATATCAGCACCTGCTGCAAGTCTTTCCGCAACAACTCCAATTTGGTAGTTGTCTGGATATCGATCGCTGGGCAGGAAATTGATATTTGGAAACACAGTGTCGTATACGAAGTTACCGCGCGCCAGGAGTAAACCGGGTGTCACCCAACTCTGCCCCCCAGCCCAACCGGCGACAGTGGGTGGGAATAGCAACATTTGCCCAAGTGATTCGGTTGTGTCGTAAAAGTCTGGAACCCCAGGAATAAGATCCAGGCCTAGTTTTTTATATGTTGAAATGACTAGTTCGACGGGCGATTTGATATGCGTCCCCATTGATGCCGAGCTGTAAAAATCTTTAGATAAGAATATTTTCTCTAATAATGGTTTGATCTCATATTCTGAGTTTTTTAAAACCGCACCAAGTTCTTTTTTTATTTTAGGGTCAACGTTGTCACGCACAAAGAATTTGTAGAGCTTCCCGGAAATATATTCAGCAGTAACAGGTTTTTCCAGAATCATATCGATGACGTCTAGTCCATCCCAATTGCCCGTATTTCCAAAGAATATTTTATCAGACGAATCGTGTTGCTCAGTATTAACGACAAATTGAAGATCAATATAATTCCAGCCTGTGAATGCGCGGGCTGCCTCTCGAATGTCCTCCTCTGTGTATTGACCCACTCCCATGGTGAAGAGCTCCATGATCTCGCGAGCAAAGTTTTCATTTGGTGAGCCTTTAACGTTCACGCCGGCATCCAAAAATGAAAGCATTGCTGGATCTTGAGAGACTGCTATAAGTAATTGTTTAAAGTTAGCCGTTCCATATTCACGGAAAACCTGATTTTGATTCAGTAGTTTTCGATAATCACGAACTTTCTCTTCATTAGTCGCAAAGTGCCCGTGCCAGAAAAGCGCCATTTTTTCTTCTAGGGGGCGTTTGCTAAGGAGCATGCGATTTGCCCACCAATGCGCAACGCGACGAGTTTCCAACATGCTGGCGCGTAACCAGTAAAAGAAGCGATCAACCACGGGTTGGAGTCGACGATTTCCGCTGGGTTTGACTTTGACTCCTATGGCCTCACCGGTTTCTTTAGCGAGTTTGGTAGCTGCGGGTCTTGATGCTGGAAAGGGTTCAATGCCATCGTCGTGTATGTTTGAGTGATCGAATTCAGGCAGGGGGTTTGGGATGTATTCATAATAAAGAAGTTCCCGAACAGCAGCTCTCGGCCCCATCGAGACCAGTCGTTCAATGTTCTTCGGGTTATCACCAAAGCCACCACGCTCGATAAGGTGCCGAGCCTTAGCATAGTCCCACTCATGCTCAGGTATTGGTTCAAGATTGTTGACCCAATCGTTGTCATCGGCCGAAGAAATCGATACCGAGAGCACAATCGCTAAGGAGGCTAACGTCATGCTAAGAATTTTTTCAATGTTAGCGTTCATGATGGTTGTTTATAGGCTTGGCTGTTTGGTTGTTGATGACTTTCTAAATCTTGACAAGTACTAGAGACTTATTATTGCAGATCTGCATGATATATTAATCATTTCACTAGAAGGGTGCCGATATTTGTGCGAGCGCTGCTAGCATTTCTTTCGGTATCGGAGTCGGTCGACGCGATAAGGTATTGACGTAAACATGTACGAAGGTGCCTTGGGCTGATGCTAAGTTGCTGTCTTCGCGGAACAGTCCGACTGAATAGTGTACTGAGCTTGTGCCGATCTTATCTACTCGAATGCCACTTGTTACGACGTCTGGAAACGTAATCGGGGAGAAATATTGACATTGTGTCTCAACGACTAAACCAATAATTGTGCTTTTTTCGATATCGAGCACATTTTGCTCAATTAAGAACTGATTGACCGCAGTATCGAAAAATGAGTAATAGACTACGTTATTGATATGTCGATATACATCATTATCCATCCAACGAGTTGGTATGGTTTGAAAGTGAAAGAAATGATCGCGATCTGAAGGGTTGCTTTTAGACATATTTGGATTGCAATAGGTTATTGATATGCTTAATGAGGGCTAGAAATTGGATGCTCAAATTAATCACTCAAAAACCATTATAAACTCAAAGAAAACCTAGTATTTTTTATAAAAATCATTTGTTTACTATGTTAGTATTCGTTTGTTAAATTTTATTTTGCGAGACTTATGAATTTTCATT
>DFDI01000080.1:0-14827 GCA_002367635.1 Betaproteobacteria bacterium UBA3031
GCTAATTGCTGGAGAATCTGTAGTTTTCGGTCGGCAACTCTAGGCATCGGCAAAAAAATATTTTTTTGATTAAATTCAGTAAGTAATAATTACTAGCAACACATTAACATACACATCCAAAACGATTATTCCAAACTCTTCCAGCACCTTAGCAGCCTGTGCGGATACCTAATACAGCCGCCTTACCCTAGCGTCTACCCAATTAGGTTGATTTAACTCGCGCGTTACCCAAATTGTCTTCATCCCAAGTCGTCTCGCTGCAAATAAGTTACTTAAAGAATCCTCAACCATCACACACCTTGCAGCTTCAAGCCTGTGTGTTTTCAGTAATTTGCGATAACCAATCATAGAGGGTTTTGGGTTCATATTCGTTGCCTCTATTGAAAAGGCCTCAGACAGAAAGTGCCGAATCCCTAACAATCTCAACATTTGCTCAAGGTACTCAGCTGGGGAGTTAGAGAATACAATTTTCTTCCCCGAAAGTTGCCTAAATAATCGTATCAACCTAGAAGAACGGGAAGCAAAGCTGTCCAATTCTCCGATATCGTGAGTTTTTTTAAGAAAATCTTTTGAGTCAACAGCATGATGACGCACCAAGCCCGTCAGGGTTGCTCCATATCTATCCCAGTAAAGCTTGCGCAAGCGATTAGCCTCACTCCTCTCAACACATAAATGATGCTCAATGTACTGAGTCATTTTTTCGTTAATGAGTGGGAATATTTCCATTCCCGACGAGAACAAAGTGTTATCAAAATCAAAAATCCAGGCTGCCGGTTTAATCTCGGATTGTTGTATCTGACGGCATGCCTCGGCGAGAAACTTCACTCTAGCGACTGCGAATCAACGTCCCAACACCTTGGTCGGTGAGCACTTCCAGCAATACTGCATTTTCCACTCGACCATCGATAATATGCACACTATTCACACCGCTCCTTGCCGCATCAAGCGCCGATGAGATCTTAGGCAGCATGCCTCCGAAAACCGTTCCATCTTCAATAAGGCGATCGATATCGCCAGGGGTAACGCCCGTTAATAACTGTTCATTCTTATCAAGGATACCAGCCGTATTAGTCATCAATATTAATTTTTCCGCTTTAAGTACCGTCGCCAACTTCCCGGCCACAAGGTCAGCGTTGATGTTATACGCTTGCCCATCTTCTCCGTAACCGATCGGTGCCACCACTGGAATAAAGCCCTCCATTTCTAATGTGGAAATAACTCGCGGATCCACCGAATCCACCTCGCCGACCTGCCCTAAATCCAGCGACTCTCCATTAACGACCATCTGAAGTTTTCTAGCTCGAATAAGACCACCATCCCGACCAGTCAAACCCACGGCTAGACCACCAGCATTATTGATCAAGCTAACAATGTCTTTATTGACGTGAGCCCCAAGGACCATCTCAACTATATCCATGGTCTCTTTATCCGTAACCCTCATACCTTGGATAAATGTTCCCTCTTTGCCAAGGCGAGCCAACATGTCATTAATCTGCGGACCGCCACCATGGACAATTACCGGATGCATGCCAACAAGCTTCAACAGCACTACGTCTCGCGCAAAAGATCGTTTTAAATTGTCATCAACCATCGCATTCCCGCCGTACTTGATGACAATAGTTTTTTTATGAAAGCGCTTTATGTATGGCAGAGCCTCTGCCAATATTTGAGCCTTCTTGTGCGCCTCTCCAGTATTTAGCGACATTAGTAGGATTCCTGTTTAAATGACTTTTCGTGGCGTTCTAATTTTAACCGACTTGGCGTCTTTCGAGCTAATACCCACTATTACGCTACTTACCCGTTTAAAATAAGGCACTTTTAAAACACATATTTTCTACGCGCATGAATAATAGACGTTTTTTCTTATTGCTGTTGTGCTTACTCGCGCCGAGTATGGTGTTCGCCCAACTGGATATAAATTTAAGCTCCACGGCTCAAATTTATATCCTAGGCGACCTGTCGAGCGGGATCATCATCAGCGAGAAGAACGCATCTCGAACCATTACCCCTGGGCCTTTGACGAAACTGATGACGTTATATGTCATTTTCTCCGCCCTCGAGTCTGGAGACATTCGTCTTAACGACAAAATAAAAATATCCAAAATGGCTTCTAACGTGCCCGGGGTGCGCATGCTCCTATCCGAAGGAGATCAAGTCAAAGTCGAGGACCTCATCAAAGCCATAGCAATCTATGGCGCTAACGACGCAATAATGGCACTTATTGAAGAAATTTCAGGTGAAGAATCTAAATTCGTGGCGACAATGAACAGCAAAGCAAAGTCAATTGGTTTAAGAACTTCGCGCTTCGACGATGCTATTGGGCAAGCGGTGAATAATCGCAGCACTACCGCCTCGGATTTATATCAGCTATCTGCTGCCATCATTACAGACTTTCCTCAGTATTACCCTTACTTCAAATTACAAAAACATGAATGGCAAAGCATTACCCAATACAGCCCCAATACTTTACTGGATAGAGATCCACACAATGACGGGCTCATACTAGGGGAAATACCAGGCATCGGGCTGCTTGGCTCTATTTCTAGCGATCGAAATGGACGTCGGATACTGGTAGTGCTGGGTGGCGTAGAGCCTGACCGCGCTTTTGCTGCTGAGGCTCAAAATCTAATAAATCACGGTTTTGAGGCCTCTGAAACGATCTTTCTGTTTAAGTCGAACACGCCTCTTACTCAAGTCGCGACTGCCCAAGGGGTAGATGAAAATATCAGCATCGGATCCTTCAAAGACATACTCGTTACGATTCCTAGAGGCACGAAGGAAAGCCTAAAAGTGCACGTCGAAAGCATTCAACCTCTCATCGCACCCATTGAATATGGGGATATTGTTGCCAAGCTTATCGTACGATTGGAAGAGAGAACAATCTTAACTGCAGATCTCATCGCCCTAAAAGAAGTACAACAAGCAGGAATTTTAGCTAGAGGTTGGAAAGGGTTAAAATCTTTTGTACTGCAATTAATAGGGTCCTAAAACGATCACTAGTTACATAGACTAAAAGCGGACCATCTATCATGGACTCTCCCCAAACTCAAAAAACCGAGGGTATCGAATACCCAATCTCATTCCCGATTAAAGTTATAGGACATTCAACACCTCAATTTGAGGAAGATGTGCTCAAGATTCTTAGAAAACATGCACCCGATGTCGATGACCACGAGGTAACCACCAGCATGAGTAACAATAAAACGTACGTCAGTCTGACATGCACCTTTTGCGCTGAGTCACTGGGCCACCTAGAGACCATCTATGCCGAACTTAAGGCCAGTCCGTCTGTTTCAATTGTTCTTTAGCTATCCTCTCAGTCAATTTCATTTTGGAATGTTGAAATTGTGATTATTAAAACAATTGGCTTAATAGATTACGAGGAATCGCTCCAGAGGATGCGGGAATTCACACTTAGACGCTCTCAAAAAGAAGAGGATGAATTATGGATCGTCGAACATCCTCCAGTATACACCATGGGACTGAAAACAAAGCCAGAACATCTTCCTCAAGTTAGGCAACGTATCCCTTTGGTTCAATCTGACCGCGGAGGACAAATAACCTACCACGGCCCCGGTCAAATCATCATATATGCACTGCTTGACCTTAGAAGATTGAAACTATCCGTTAGAGAAGCCGTCAGATTATTGGAACAAACCGTTATTAATTTATTATTGTCACTCGGCATTAATGCTATTGGAGACGAAGCACGACCTGGAGTCTACGTTCAAGGGAAAAAAATAGCATCCTTGGGACTAAAAATTCGAAACGGATACTCATATCATGGTGTAGCTTTAAATGTTGATATGGACATTAGCCCGTTTGAGCAGATTAATCCTTGCGGATATGCCAATCTAAGCGTCACGCAACTCAAAGACTTGGATGTTAATCTCTCCATTGACGAAATCAGTCAACGGTGGGTTGATCAATTTCTCGTATTGTTTGGAGATAAAATTTAGTATGGATATGAATACCAAAAAAATTAGAGAAACAGGGTTAGAGAAAACTGCAAAAAATCCGATCAAAATAACACCGACTGATCCGATCAGGAAGCCCGATTGGATACGCATCAAGCTTCATACGGGCACCAAATTTCAAGAGGTCAAAAACAAACTCCGGAAAAGCTCCCTACACACCGTGTGCGAGGAGGCGACTTGCCCAAACATCGGAGAATGTTTTTCTAAAGGAACGGCTACGTTTATGATTTTGGGAGACCTATGTACCCGAAGGTGTCCATTTTGCGATGTCGCGCATGGTCGGCCCAATGTCGTTGATGAGGCCGAACCAGGTAGGCTCGCCAGCACCATTAAAGATATGGAGCTCAAGTACGTGGTCATCACGAGCGTAGATCGCGATGACCTCAGAGATGGTGGTGCAGCGCACTTCTCCAACTGCATCAAAGCCATTCGCACGGCCTCGCCAAACATCAAAGTTGAAATACTTACCCCTGACTTTAGAGGTCGCCTTGACACTGCAATTCGTTTGTTGAGCACCCAGCTACCTGATGTTATGAACCATAATTTAGAGACCGTCCCTCGGCTGTATAAGCAAGCCAGACCTGGAGCCGACTATCAACACTCTCTTAACTTGCTTCAGCAATTTAAAAAAACAAACCCTAGCGTAATCACTAAATCTGGCGTTATGGTTGGGCTCGGCGAAACAGACGATGAAATCATCGAGGTCATGCACGACTTAAAAAAACATGAAGTAGACATGGTGACGATTGGGCAGTATTTACAACCAACCAAAGGACACCTGCCCGTTGAGCGTTATGTCCACCCCGATCAATTTCGACGATTCGAACAATTAGGACTCTCAATAGGGTTTAAGCATGTCGCATCCGGGCCATTGGTCCGTTCGTCATACCATGCTGACGAACAAGCTAACGCGACTATCGCTCAAGACAACTGAGTATGGCTTGTAACACTCTGCTCGGATCTAATTCCACTAGGCAATCACTAACGCTATTTACTTGTCGAGAACAACCCTCTTGAAGGCATGGCACACATAACCCCAGGCCTTGAATCAACGTTACATTACCAACTGTCTGTGAGCCAATCTGAGACCAGGCACTCGCACCGCCCAAATAACCCTTGGGCCATGGGCCCCAAACCAATGGACTTGAGGGGCCAAAAATTGCGATTGTTGGTATGCCGGTTGCCGCAGCCATATGCGTGACCGCGGTATCGGTTCCAACATAACAATTTGCAGATCGGATTATTTTTATCAATTCATCAATTGATGTTTGATTTAAAAGATTGAGCACTCTCGGATCATCAGAATAACTACCCTTTAACCCATCAAGAGTTAGCTCATCAAACATACCAGTAAGGACAACACCTAGGTCACGCTCAAGACATGCTTCAATCAAGCATCGCCACTTCGAAAGCGGCCATTCCTTATATTTAAACTTAGGCGTCAAGTGCATAACCACATAACGATTTCTATAAATCCACTGCTTAAATATGGCGACTTGAGTCTCTTCTTCAATAAGATGTTTGGAGATCTGAGGCGCTATTTTGGAACTATCCACCAAATCAGCCACAATGTCGTGATACATCACTAACGTGTGCCGTCTGGAGCCATCAAACTCGACCCAATTATGAAGAGCCCACTTCTTCCAAAAATATTTCTTGTTCGTCGTTAACGTGCCGTACCGTTTTTTGCCCATCAACCACGCATACAAAACGGGCCTATCACCTGGTAACAGCGAAATGGCGATATCGTATTTTCGATAATGCTGAACTATCAATCTTAAATGCCCAATAACACCGCTTCGCTCTGGGATCAAAATCACATTGTCAATTTCTGGGTTGGAAAGAACCCCAGCCTCGGTCCCACAAAACACTAGTACGTCTAATTGGGCATTCGGATAGCGGAGTCTTAACGCGTGAATAACCGATGTTGCTAAAAATACATCTCCTACGCGACGGGTGCATATGACTAATATTTTCATGCGGTTTAATCCTAAAAGACCGTTATCGCTCGCTAAATAACTTGTTGCTTAAGCAGCAAGGATAACAATCGCTTTCAGCGTTTCTGTTTATTCAAATAATAGAGTTTGACGTATTTATAGTAAGCACCTTCAGCATTTGACACCGCAAGCAAAAAGCCCTCGGCTCCATCCAAAAAACCAGCCTTTGTTACATAAGTTTTAAAAAAAGCTCCAAGCCCATGCATGAAAGCTGTAATCAGGCTTGATCCTCGGCCAGCCTCGGCCAACTGCTGAGCCCCTAAGGATGAATACCGATTAAGTTTCTCAAGGACGTCCTCAAGAGAATCAAAAGAATCATGAATTATATGATTAACCAATTTCCTCGATTTACTTTCGAAGATCAGACGCTCATGCACCAAGCTCCTACTAAAATGAGCGCGCCCCTTACGGAACAATCTAGGAACATACTCAGGCGACCATCCCCCGTGACGCATCTCCTTTCCGCAATATTTTAAAATCCTAGGAATTTCAAAAACATCATCTAGTGGTGATAGAGCAATAACACGTTTGATTTCAGCTGCCAACTCAGGAGTGACATACTCATCCGAGTCAATAGATAGGATCCAGTGTGACGATCCAAGGTCAATCGCTAAGTTTTTTTGTGGGCCAAAGCCATGCCAATCAGAAATGTGGAATTTCACACCCCTCTCCCTAGCAATGGAAGCCGTCGAATCAACACTGCCATTGTCCAAAATGACAATTTCCGTAGCCCACTTCAAAGCATCCAAACAGGATGCTAGGGTACGCTCAGCGTTCTTTGTAATGATTACGACAGAAATACTCGTCACTGTCGCATTCATCGCCAGGAAAAATTACCGCTTTGTCTTATCCCATGGAGGGTCATGTTAAAGCCAGCCATTTCAGACTTCCGCCATAACGCTTCAGCATTTTTACGCTTCAAACGCCTCATCTTTCTCTCCAACCAATTCAGACCAAGAATTTTGTAATTTTTACGATGGCCGAGGGCCTGAAATGACGCCAACCCTTTTTCTTTTTTCATTTGATCCTGTGTGATAGAGCCGAAATGATGCAACCATACAGCGCCCGTAATTGCAGTCTGAATTTTAGCCTTTTCAAGCTCATTGAAAAAGATCGTATCCTCGTAACCAAGCAAGCGAGGCTTGGGAGTAAAATATCCTATATCTGCCCACACAGTCTTGTGTACCGCTAAACAGACGGCATGCTTTGCACCCATTCTGGAGACAGCACCCATTCGTATTTCAGCTTTTTTTGAAAAATCCTCGAAATCATAATCCAAAGGACCTTCAACCATTGAAGGGCTGATCACTTTAACGTTCAAAGTTTGCGCGGCCTCAATAAGTCGTTCAGCCCAGCGCTTGCTCACCAAAACATCATTATTCATAATAATGGTCCAATCCGCCTGCTGGACTAAAGCGCCTTGATTCCAAGCAATGCCACAGCCAAGGTTGGATTTGTTTAATATGACCCCACCAAACGATTGAGTCTTTAAATAATCTCCCGTGCCATCATGGCTGCCATTGTCCACCACGATCACCCGATCCATGGGCGTTTCCGATTGGATCAGGCTATCAACACATTTTTTTGTATACTCGACAGAGTTATAGCAGGCGAAGGTAATTGAGTAATCATGCATATCTTCACATTGCCCTTTTTTAAGCGCGTCCATTAGAATAGCGTTCATATAAATTTCATAGCATCTTAAATTAAGTCTAAACCTTCAAGCGTGCCAAAACCAAAACTTTACGACTGCTTTTGTTTTTTTAACGAAGAAATGTTGCTCCAACTTCGCATGGACACACTTTGGGACCACGTTGACTACTTTGTCATCTCTGAGGCAAATTACACTCATAAAGGGCACCCAAGAAAAACTGTCTTCGACATTAATAAGTTTGAAAAGTATAAATCTAAAATTCGTTATCAAGTACTGGAAAAAAGACCAGATGGAATGAATGAATTCTGGAAGAATGAAAACTTTATCAGGAATAATATCACTAGCGGGCTATACGACTCGAAACCAGAAGATCTGATACTCATATCCGATCTCGACGAAATACCTAATCCGAAAAAAATATCAAACTACAATCCCAAATTCCTACGCGGTGATTTTCTCCAAAACTACTACAGTTACTACTTAAACAACCTTTGGGTCAACGATCCAAGCCCAAGAAATGCTGAAAATTTCTCCGGGGTCATCTGGAGGGGAACAAAAATAACAACCATTGAACACTTCAATCACTTCTTTCGCGCTAATGCAACAAGCGTCAGACACTATAAATCAAGCGGCCCCTTACGATCTTTAAAAAGAGCCTGGTTCAATACGCATCACGTTCAAAACATTGAGGAGGGAGGATGGCACTTTACATGGGTGCTGTCCTTGGACGATATTATTAAAAAAATGGACAGTACCGCTCACACTTTTGATGATCCGAGATTCAGAGATAAATCATTCTTGGAAAAAACGATACACGCCAACAGGGATTTTCAAGATCCTAAAAAACACTATGTTACTTTAAAAATAGACAGCTCATTCCCAGAGCCCATGATAAAAAACCAGGAAAGATACAATGAGTTTTTAATGCCTCAGAAACCAAACTGAGACGGCGGCTACAAGTAGCAACCTCGGGCAGTTATCTTGCCCGACGCATACGCAATAAGACTCCCTCGAGGGAATTCCAATTTGGGAAGTTCGAATGTCGATAACTCCATTTCCTAGAAGTGGCCCTAAGCCTTTTCTCTACTCTCATCCAAGAGTCGACACGCTTCTCAAATAAATCACCTCCATATTTGGGGTATCGGTCAGACTCTGGATGAGAATAGCCATATATACGACTTTTGAATTCTGCCGTTCTAATGACGTACATTTGGTCAGAGAATCCGTAGCCGTAAGCAAACTCGTCATCTACAAATATCGAATCCTTATCAACCTCCTTAAACTTATAGTCCCACGCTAAGTTAACAACGGATACATCAGCTCTTTCCTTCAACAAGGAAATAGCGTCTTGAAGCCAAGAGGCTGGCACGCCTTTAGGGACGGTTGCATCTCCAGAAAAATGAGCCAAATAGTCCGTATCACATAGATAAATGGATACCAACTCAGCTATCGAATAGTAATAACCCTTACCCAAGTCGGATTTTCTAAGGTCAAAAAACTCTAACGCTGCTGCGGCATAGTCATCAACAAAAACGTAATTATCAAGAACCCCATCCTTAATAAGCTGCTCCGCGTAACGAGCAACTAACGTTGGGCTATCAACATTATTGATTAAAAGTAATCGCTTGGTCGCAGATCGACCTACCCCAAGCATTACCTGCTTGATAAATCCATGCTTCAATATGAATCGCCAATCTTTTTCCCATACCTTGGTCTCAACTGTAAGTGACATTTTGGAACCTTTATCAAAACCAAATCTATCTAGATGAGGCTTTATTTTAAGCAATTGATCGTCCTCGGAGTAAAATGATTGAAAATTTTCTAACAAGACAGAACAGCCGATTAGCCGTGAACGCGCCGACGCGAGTCCTTATTATTAAAACTTCCTCATTGGGTGACGTTATCCATAACTTCCCAATGGTCTCCGATATCAACATCAAATTTCCAGCATGCACAATAGACTGGCTTGTTGAAGAAGCTTACGTTCCGTTAGTCAAGCTACATCCGTCGGTTGACCGTATTATTCCTGTTTCTTTACGTCGATGGAGACGATCCATTTTTTCTAGAACAACCTGGCAAGAAGTCAGAAGCTGTATTCGCGAAATCAAGAAGCACTCGTACGATTTAGTTATAGATTCACAAGGGTTAATTAAAAGTGCCGTCCTCGCAAAACTCGCAAAGGGTCCGAGTTGCGGATTTGGCGCGGGGTACGCCAGAGAAAGTTTGGCCGGAATGAGCTATGACATTGGGTTAAAGATTGACCGCGATCAACATATGCTGGATCGGTGTCGCATGTTAGCCGCCTCGGCTTTAAGCTATCAAGCCCCAGGAAAACCGAACTATGGCTTGATCAAAAACAACACATCCGACGACCAAAACAATAAAGCTCTTATTCTTTGCTCATCAGCCCAAGTCAAGAAATTATGGCCTACGGATCGCTGGATCGAAATCTGTCACTACCTGAGATCCTTGGGGTTTGACTGTCAATTCACATGGGGAAATCAGACAGACAGAGCTATTTGTGAGCAGATCTCATCCTCGGCTGGAGGTGAAATAATGCCTAAAATGCATTTGGGTGAAGTTGCTGGATTAGTGAACAAATCTCGTTTAGTAGTCGGGCTCGATACCGGATTATTACACCTCGCAGCAGCACTTGAAGTGCCTTTGATTTCTATATTTGGCGCATCTGACCCTTTAAAAACAGGGCCGCGAGGAGATGGGATCATACAAAAATGTGGCTCGAAAAATCACTTTCCTAGTGCCGACGAAGTCAAGTCAGCAATAGCTACCATAGAGACCATCTTCCGCGATGAGTGACTTAAATTGATGTTTTTTTTATATCAAATATTGGGTTGGATCCTTCTGCCGATAGCTATTCTTCGAGTCTTTGTGCGTAGTCGTACAGAACCCAGCTACCGCAATAATTTATCTGAACGTTTCGGGCTGTTGAAACCGAAAAAAGATAAGCCGGTGATTTGGCTGCACGCAGTATCAGTCGGCGAAATGCTCGCATGCCAACAGCTCGTCGACCACCTCGAGAGCAGATTTAAAGAATTTAATATACTCATCACATGCACAACTCCTGGCGGGCGAGAAACTGCTAAGCAATTTACCTCTCCTAGAGTGAGCGTTGCTTACTTACCCTTTGATATCAATCTTTTTATTTCAACCTTTATTCGACGCACCAAACCAGTATGCCTTTTGGTAATGGAAACTGAGATCTGGCCAACCCTCTACGCAAAATGTTCAAAATATGAGGTGCCCATTTTCATGCTGAATGCTCGATTATCCGAAAAATCCATGCACGGTTATCTAAAGCTCAAGGGGCTAAGCCAACAGACAATTGGATGCGTGTCGGGTATTTTGGCTCAAACGGAAAATGACGCAGCACGACTGAGGCGCATCGGCGGAAAAGATATACTCGTCACCGGCAACCTCAAGTTCGATAGAAGAGCCACTTCCAAGCAACTCAAACTGGGCGAATATTTTCGCGAATTATTCGGAGACAAAAGACGCATCGTGGTTGCGGCGAGCACCCATGAAGGGGAGGAGGCAGCAATCATCGATAGCTTTATGTCTCAATGTGCAACAGATTGCCTTTTGGTTTTAATCCCCAGACACGCCCGACGCTTCCCCATCGTGATGGAGCTCATCCAAAATCGAGGTCTGAAGGCAGTCAAACGGAGTTCGGGGCAACCTGTTCCAGCGGATTGCCAGGTTGTTCTAGGTGACTCAATGGGTGAAATGTACAGTTATTATTCTTGTTCGGATGTGGTTATCATGGGGGGAAGCTTCGTTTCAATCGGCGGACAAAACCCTCTAGAAGCCTTATCGGTTGGAAAACCCGTCATTACAGGGCCTCACACGTTCAACTTCAGCGACATCATAGAAAAAGGGGTCTCATCAGGCGTTATTAGTGCTGTTAAAAATAGCAATATGGCCATGTCGTCAGTCAACGAATTAATGTCAAATCGGGATGCGACAAGCATAAAAAAAGCCGCCGCCATGCGATTCGTCAACGAGAATGTTGGCGCACTTCTCAAAACAATAAATTATTTGGAAACGCAACGAAAAACTTGGCGCGCCAAATAACGAAACCTTGTCACCCTGATATCACTGAGTGCACGCTTAAATCGTGATCTTCGATCGGGATTTCGGGGACAATTTGAAGAGAAAACGCAGCAGCCACTGAGACAGAGGACTCAGGCAACTTAGACATTGCTGAGTCGTAATATCCACCGCCATATCCCAGCCTGGAACCTTGATCAGTGAAAGCAACGCCCGGCACAAGGATAAAATCAATATGCCGCAGCTCCACCAATTCGCTTCGCACCGGATCAGGCTCACGAATACCCCAACGCCCCTCCAAAAGTTCCTCAGCTTTTCCGTTCCAGCTGCGGAATGAAATAACATGACTTGCCGATTCAATTTTAGGGAGCGCGACAGCTTTCCCCAAACGCAGCGCCTCAGAAAGAAGGATATGTGTTTGAAACTCGCTACCAAATGACATGTAAATAGCTACAGCTTTAGAATGTTGAAAAGACGGTAACTCTAAGATGACTTCAGAGATGCCTCGAGATGCTTCCGCTCGATGAGTCTCGGATAAGCAGTCACGCTCATGTAAAATTTTTTTTCTTAGTTGATTTTTTTGTCTTTTGATATCCACGGTTGACTTAAATTTTATTAAAACCTCAATAATAATTTATGCCCATGTAAACTCAGGCAATCGATAAATAATTAGCTTTTTGGGCAATGTTTCACTTTTTTATAATTGCTCAAATTATAAGTCCAACTTATGTTCACCAGTCTGCACTATACTGTCACGTCACCATACATTTTTTTTTGCAAAGCCCGTTCCGGTTTAAGGAGTTTTAAATGAACGCGAACCCTAATTTTCTCAACTCAGAGGCTGAAATTGATAAAGCCTCAACATCTTCCTTCCCTAATTCTAGGAAAGTATACGCGGCCGGTTCAGCAGACGACATTCGCGTGCCCATGCGAGAAGTCAGGCAGTCATCCACAGCCGGGGTTGAGGGTGATGAGGAAAACCCCCCTTTCTTTATATACGACACGTCGGGCCCTTATACCGACCCAGAAGTTAAAGTTAATATTCAGGAAGGTTTGCCCGAATTACGCAAGCGATGGATCGAATCAAGAGAAGATACGGAAACACTCAATGGCCCTACCTCCGAATACGGCACATTAAGACTCAATGACCCCGAACTGGCGGCACTGCGATTTAAATTGCATAGACAGCCACGCCGAGCTCTAGCAGGCAAAAATGTTACCCAAATGCACTATGCTCGCCGCGGCATCATCACGCCAGAAATGGAGTTCGTGGCCATAAGAGAGAATCTGCAAAGAGAAAAATATTTATCCAGGCTCTCAGAATCACAACGCGCACTCATTGCAAAGCAACATCCCGGGGAATCATTTGGGGCAAATATTCAATCGAGTATAGCTCCAGAATTCGTGAGGCAAGAAGTCGCTCTTGGGAGGGCGATCATTCCCGCCAACATCAACCATCCTGAAACAGAACCAATGATCATTGGTCGCAATTTTCTTGTGAAAATCAATGCCAATATTGGTAATTCTGCAGTTTCATCTGGAATACAAGAAGAGGTTGACAAAATGACGTGGTCTACCCGCTGGGGTGGCGACACAGTCATGGATCTTTCAACCGGCAAACATATTCACGAAACACGAGAGTGGATCGTACGAAATTCACCCGTACCCATCGGCACAGTACCTATTTATCAAGCCCTAGAAAAAGTCGATGGCAAAGCAGAGGAGCTTTCCTGGGAAATTTTTAAAGACACCCTGATCGAACAAGCAGAACAAGGTGTCGATTACTTCACCATCCATGCAGGAGTGCGTCTTCCATATATTCCGATGACCGCAAACAGGATGACGGGCATTGTGTCGCGCGGTGGCTCAATTATGGCTAAATGGTGCTTAGCGCATCATCAAGAGAGCTTCTTGTATGAACATTTTGAAGACATCTGCGAGATCATGAAAGCTTACGACGTGTCATTTAGCCTGGGGGACGGGTTACGTCCTGGATCGATTTATGATGCAAATGATGAAGCTCAGTTTGCTGAACTTAAAACTTTAGGCGAACTCACACAAATCGCTTGGAAGCATGACTGCCAAGTTATGATCGAGGGTCCTGGGCATGTTCCTATGCATATGATTAAAGAGAATATGGATCTTCAACTCGAACATTGTGGCGAAGCTCCTTTTTATACACTTGGGCCGCTAACGACTGATATTGCCCCGGGACATGACCACATCACATCAGCGATAGGTGCTGCGCAGATAGGCTGGTATGGAACTGCCATGCTTTGTTACGTCACACCAAAGGAACACCTTGGTCTTCCTGATAAAAACGACGTAAAAGAAGGCATCATGGCTTATAAACTGGCGGCTCACGCGGCAGACCTTGCGAAAGGGCATCCTGGAGCCCAGATGCGAGACAACGCGTTGTCTAAAGCACGATTCGAGTTCAGATGGGAAGACCAATTCAATCTGGGGCTGGATCCAGAAAAGGCTAAAGATTTCCACGATCAGACCCTCCCTCAAGAGGGGGCGAAACTAGCTCACTTCTGTTCGATGTGCGGTCCACATTTTTGCTCGATGAAAATCTCGCAAGATGTTAGGGACTATGCCAATCAACAAGCAGCTGAGGGGATGAAGCAAAAATCTAAGGAATTCGTCGAGTCAGGAAGTGAGCTTTATAAAAAAGCTTAATCTAAGGTGAAATGCCGCCTGAAAAACTGCCCATTGGGCGCTTTCATTGGCGCCACTCGATGCAAACACTTTGAACCAAGCTGAGCATGGACAATACAGTCACCGTTATTTTAATCGGAATACTGGAGGGATTGACTGAGTTCCTCCCCATATCCAGCACGGGGCATTTAATCATTGCATCGAGTCTTCTATCCCTTAATGGAGCCGAAGTTAAAGCTTTTCTCGTAGTCATTCAGTTAGGGGCTATTCTCGCGGTTTGTTGGCATCAACGATTAACCATCTGCAATGCCGTAAAGGAGTTACCCCACAAAAAATGGGATAGCTTCGCCACAAAAATCGCTGCGGCATTTATACCCACGGCTTGTATTGGATTGATGTTTCACGATCTGGTCAAAACCTATTTATTCTCACCAATTTCTGTATCCTGCGCCCTTATCCTGGGTGGCATC
>DFDI01000080.1:15045-20475 GCA_002367635.1 Betaproteobacteria bacterium UBA3031
TGGCGATTTTCCCTGGAGTCTCTCGATCGGGAGCCACGATCATTGGTGGGCTGACCATCGGATTGTCCCGGAAAACTGCTACGCTATTCTCTTTCCTGTTAGCGATTCCGACGATGTTTGCTGCTACAATTTTTGATCTGATGCAAACTCCAGAACTGTTAACGGCATCAGCGCTACCCGCACTCTCCTTGGGCTTTTGCGTAGCCTTCATCACAGCACTGATGACAGTCAAGGTTCTCATTAACTTTGTGTCAAAACACAGCTTCAAACCCTTTGGGTACTACAGAATAATTTTTGGCGTTATGATTCTTCTCACGTGGGAGTCGGGGCTCATAGACTGGCCATCAGTCTAACGTAGATGCCGTTCCTTACGGATGGATCAACCCTGAATCCAGGGTAATTTACAAAACTTCCAACCTGCAACCGTTCCACGGTGTCCGGAAGAATCCCTATCCCCTTCAAATCCATCGAGAATATTTATGGCTTTTGTGTAGCCCACACTGGCCGCCAATGATGCTGCGGCGTGCGATCGAGCACCACTGCGACACAGAAACATAACATAGGCATCGCTGGGAACCGTTTTCTGGAGCTGGGTTAAAAAAGCTTCATTCAGCTCACCGGTTGGGAAAGACTGCCACTCAATCTGAACCGAACCAGGGACAGCGCCAACGTACGCCCATTCTGCTCTGGTTCGAACATCCACAACACATGCGGACGATTCATTTTCAAGAATAAACTGAGTTTCGAGTGGTGTTGACGCACCAAAATAGCTCAAACTCGAGCTCCGCCCCCGCATTTTAATACCCTCGATCACGACATTAAGGTCCATTTTCACCCAATCCCATACACGCACCACTTCAAAAAGCGCTATATTGGTGCATAAAAAGTTATTTCGCACTAAATTAGTGCGAAAACATCATCTTTGAGACATCCAAAGGGCTATATTGCCCTAGAAATTGTGGTTAGTATAGCCTGGCATAGTTTATGCATTAAAAGAGTGTGGTGAATAAATACCGACTTACTCAAATATTTCAATAATTTAAAGCTTTAGGAGAACAAAATGGCATCACCCTCTGATGTACTCAAGATGATCGCTGACAATGATGTCAAATTCGTCGATCTTCGTTTTACGGATACTCTCGGCAAAGAACAACACGTGTCAGTCCCAATCAGTCAGTTCGGCACAAGTCAATTTGAAGATGGGCATGCCTTTGATGGCTCATCAATTTCAGGCTGGAAAGGCATTCAAGCCTCCGATATGTTATTGGTACCGGACCCAGATTCGGCGCGCATCGACCCGTTTACGGACGAGCCTGTTTTAAACATCAGTTGTGATGTTATCGAGCCATTAGATGGCAAGGGATACGATCGGGATCCCAGGTCAATTGCAAAAAGAGCAGAAGCCTACCTCCAGTCCAGCGGCATTGGTGACACTGCCTATTTCGGACCTGAACCAGAATTTTTTGTATTTGACAGCATTGCTTGGGATGTCAGCGCAAGCGGAAGCTTTGTAAAAATTAACTCTGAAGAGGCGCCGTGGTCCTCAGGACTAGAAATGGAAGGTGGGAACCTCGGACATCGACCAAGAACAAAAGGGGGTTACTTTCCTGTACCGCCAGTCGATTCACTGCAGGATCTAAGGAATGCCATATGTCTAGCTCTTGAGGCTCAAGGCGTGGAAGTCGAAGTGCACCACCACGAAGTAGCCGCGGCGGGTCAATGTGAAATTGGAACTAAATTCAATACGCTTGTGAAGCGGGCCGATTGGACCCAAATCTTAAAATACACCATTTGGAATACAGCTCACTCCTATGGGAAAACAGCGACATTTATGCCGAAACCAATTGTAGGAGATAACGGGTCTGGCATGCACGTGCATCAATCCATATGGAAAGACGGAAAGAATTTATTTGCCGGCAACGAGTACGCGGGCCTTTCAGAAACTGCTCTATATTACATCGGCGGAATCATCAAACATGCTCGAGCCTTAAACGCAATTACAAATCCAAGCACCAACTCATACAAGAGATTGGTGCCAGGTTTTGAGGCGCCAGTAAATCTAGCCTACTCCGCACGTAATCGATCTGCCTCCATCCGAATTCCTCATGTCGCCAGTGACAAAGGTCGAAGAATTGAAACACGCTTCCCGGACGCCATGGCTAATCCGTACTTAGCGTTTACCGCGTTAATGATGGCAGGTCTCGATGGTATCGAAAATAAAATCCACCCGGGCGGACCAGTTGATCAAGACCTCTACACTATGAGCCCAGAAGAGCTATCCGAAATCCCAACAGTTTGCGGCTCACTTGAACAAGCACTGCAAGCATTGAGTGACGATCGAGCGTTCCTAACCAAGGGGGGCGTTATGTCTGACGACATGATTGATGCTTACATTGAACTCAAGATGGGAGAGGTCAATCGATACAACATGACAACGCATCCCGTTGAGTTCGATATGTATTACAGCTTGTAACGTTAAAATTAAAGCGCTGCGGCTACAGACTGCTGCAGCGTTTTTTTCTTAGGTATTTTTTACATGCAATACAAAAAAATATCCGGAACACTAATGCTTCGAGTCAAAAATGAACGCATTTAAAGAGTTTTCTGCGTTTCCCGGACTTGAGCTCCTATCTGCGGCAGTGGTGCTGATCGACAAACACAACTGCATCAGCTATATCAATCCTGCGGCAGAACATCTTTTCGACGTGAGCAGAAAGAGCGCCGAGCAATGGTCATTAAAAAGACTTTTCTTAAATCCAAGTGCATTACTAATTAGTATTGAACATGCACGAAAGTATCGCTGCAGCTACATTCAACATGAGATTCCATTTCAAATTCACGACCAAAAGAAAATTGAGCTCTCTTTTACATTAACCCCTGTAGAGGACGTCAACGAGCATGAGTTTCTGATCGAGTTTTCCTGCCCATCGCAGCAAACAAAGATTGCTCGTGAGCAACGTATCATTTTGGAAACAAACCACAGCAGGGAATTAATAAGAAACTTAGCGCACGAAATCAAAAATCCGCTCGGCGCCCTTAGGGGAGCCGCACAACTTCTCGATCACGAATTAGATCGAGAAGAGCTTCACGAATACACCTCCGTAATCATCAAAGAGGCTGACCGACTAAAAAACTTACTTGACCGGCTACTAACGCCTCACAAGATCCCTCAAATGATCGAATTCAATATTCATGAGGTACTCGAACGAGTTCGGTCCGTAATTCTTGCAGAGTTCTCATCGGGGCTCCGCATAGAGAGGGACTACGACTTGAGCCTACCCGACTTAGTGGGTGACGACCAACAGATCACGCAATCGATTCTAAACATAACGCGCAATGCGGCTCAAGCACTATGTGGTCGAGGCCTCATTAAGATGAAAACAAGAGTTACTCGTCGAGTAACAATGGCAAATCAATTTTTCAAATTAGGACTGTTAATAGAGATTTCTGACAATGGGCCTGGAATACCTAAATCCTTAATAGACAAAATATTTTTTCCGCTTATTTCAGGAAAACATGATGGTAGCGGACTCGGCTTGTCATTGTCACAAACCTTTATCAGCCACCACAGCGGAACCATAGATGTTGAATCACAGCCGGGACATACATGTTTCACGGTTCTCATCCCTATAAAACCCTCACAGAATTCAGGAGAACGAGCGAATGGCTAAGGTTTGGATTGTAGACGATGACGAGTCTATCCGATGGGTTTTCGAAAAGACATTGATAAGAGAAAATATTGACTTTCGCTTATTCTCCTCCGCTGAGGAAGCAAGCGCCGCCCTAACCTCAGACAAACCTTCAGTGGTCGTCAGTGACATTCGAATGAGTGGCGATAGCGGCCTAGATCTTCTGAATGAGATTAATGCAAAATTACCAAAGGTGCCGACCATCATCATGACCGCGCACTCGGACTTAGACAGCGCGGTAGCGGCCTTTCAAAGAGGGGCGTTCGAATACCTTGCAAAACCGTTTGACATTGATACGGCAGTGGAACTCATCAGACGAGCCATAAAAAAAAGTCATGAGCGAACATCGACGTCCGAGAATACCTCCAATCCCAATGGCCTCCTGGGCCAAGCAAAGTCCATGCAAGACGTCTTTCGTACGATCGGGCGCTTGTCTCAGACGGACGCAACAGTACTTATTACCGGGGAGTCAGGCACAGGAAAAGAATTAATCGCTCAGGCACTGCATCAACACAGCGAACGAAGAAACAAACCCTTTGTTGCTATTAACACTGCATCCATACCGAAGGAGTTGCTCGAATCCGAATTGTTTGGCCACGAACGTGGCTCATTCACTGGCGCCCAAGCGACCCGAAAAGGACGATTTGAACAAGCGGCGGGAGGCACACTATTCCTCGATGAAATAGGCGATATGCCTTCAGAGTTACAAACCAGGCTACTCAGGGTTTTATCGGATGGTCACTACTACCGGGTCGGGGGACATGAACCACTAAAAGCTAACGTCCGAGTCCTCGCAGCGACACACCAACACTTAGAGCAAAGAGTAGAGGAGGGCCTTTTTCGAGAAGATCTTTTTCACCGGCTTAATGTCATTAGGGTCAAAGTCCCACCTCTCAGAGAGAGGCATGAGGACATCCCCTTACTTGCAGATTTTTTCTTGGAGAGGAATGCCTCAAAACTAAACGTAGCAAGAAAGATATTTACCGAAGAGGCCTTGGTTTATTTACAGACTAAACCTTGGGCTGGGAACGTGCGTCAACTTGAGAACCTCTGCCATTGGGTAACCATCATGGCGCCTGGGGCATCGGTAGATATATCCGACCTTCCCAAGGACTTCAAACAAGAAGTTGATAAAACAACGGCTATCAATGAAGGATGGCATCAATTGTTGGGGAGAGAAGTCGACCAGCTCTTGCGTAACGGAACGACAGGAGTCTACGAAGCGCTTTCCAAAAATTTTGAAAAAGTACTGATATCAAAAGCACTAACATTTACTTCTGGTCGCAAGATAGAAGCCGCGAACTTACTGGGGATAGGAAGAAATACAATTGCCCGAAAAATATCAGAACTTGGCCTGTCATTCGACAAAAAGTAAATCCGGCTTGTCGGGCAAAACACCTATCGCTTTAGGTTTAAACCATTATTTGAAGCTGGCCATAACCGGCGCGTGATCGGACGGACGCTCCAATTTTCTGAATGACTTAAGCACCTCAACTGAAACGCATTTCTGGCGAGTGTTTTCCGACATCAATATGTGGTCAATCCTCAAACCAAGTTTACGTCTAAACGCATTCATTCGATAATCCCACCAGGTAAATCTGTCTTGCTCGCCCAAAAATCCATCTAGTCCATCATGAAAGCCCAGACTCAAAAGTTCTTGAAATAAATCACGCTCCTGCGTCGTACACAATACTTTCTCACGGAAGGTATCTGCGTCATAAACATCCTCTTCTTTAGGTGC
>DFDI01000082.1 GCA_002367635.1 Betaproteobacteria bacterium UBA3031
TTCGGTCAGTTCGCCTGCTATGTCCATTAAAATGATCTTCGATGCGTTCGCAAATGATAATGTCATGAAAAATCTGACTCAATATGGTGTTCAAGACAAAGCCGTCAAGTGGCCTAAGCCAGTAGGGCAGGCCCGAGGATGTTGTTTCTATGGCTTGCTGATCTCTGAGTCTGCAAGTGCGTTCACGGGTGCTTCAAAGCGCAAGCTTAAAGAAGTTAATGATTCTGTTCGTGCGTACATGCGTGAGAAATTCGCGCTCGCTCATCAAGAAGGTCAGCTGAAAGATGATGTTTCTGTGGATGAAGCAAATGAATTTTACGCGGATCAGTGTCTTCTCATGCAACTCATGCGGCGGCGAGGCTATTCGAAAAAAAGGATGATCGTGTCGCGAGATTTTGCGCTAAAGAGCCTATTCACTGAAAGCGCATTAGCAGCAATTCTGCATTAATCGTTTAATTCTATGGTCCCAGCGAATCACCTGATGGGTGGGGCAGGGCATTCAGCATATCTAATATGAAGACATCGAGCGCATTCCTTGCTATGTGAGGAGCGCTCTTTTTTTGCGCTTGTCGATGCGCTTGTGTGCACCAAGTGCGTGCGTTTCGGCTGCTCTAAGCTGGTGCGCATCAGCAGTAAGGTCACGGATTTAAGGTTAAACCACGTCGATGGCTTGGCACGAGTATTGCTTAATAGTTAAGTGACGAGATAAATGATCGTGCATAAAGGTGCGCAAAATGCTCGTCGCGTGGAGGAGAGTACTTTAACTTTTTAAAGGAAGGACTTTCAATGATGCCGTTGGTTTTGAATTTCCCCTCAGTGAACTTGGTGATGATTGGGGCATCGCTGACCCAGTTGATGTCGATCCTCAGTCGATTGAGGCGCTTCTTGTGCCTGTCGATACTGATTGCGGTCTCGGGTATCGCTCAGTCAGAGACGGTATCTGGCGGCTGGTCGAACACAATCGACGTGATTAATTCATATTCTGCTGAGAAGGCTCTCACCTATGATGCCCTCGTCCAAGAATTGGCGTTTCAGGCCTCTGAAATCACAGGCCTATCCGTGCCCTTGGTTTTGCCGAGAGTGGTTCACGCGGATTCAGAAACTGTGTCGCGCTATGCGTGTTCGAGCAAGTGCAGAGCGCTGGCTGCCTATCACCCGCATCACGGTATCGTTTTGGATCATTCGATAGACCCGTTTAGCAATCATCTCGCGCGATCTATTTTGTTACATGAGATTGTTCATTATCTTCAGGATAAGAATAAGTTCTACGCTCATTCGAGTGATTGTGCTCGCTGGTTTAAGCGAGAAGAGCACGCTTATGCTGCACAAAATAACTTTCTAAAAAAGGTACACAGTACGACACGGGTGTCGATGTCGTTAAGTAAGAGTTGCCGCACCAATAATGGTTAATGATGCGTGAATGTTCGTGATGAATTTAAGAACAAGCGCTGCTTTGTGGTTTATCGGGGGTACTTAGTATGACAATGAAAGCGAGCATTAAAGACGTGGTGCGCCGCGGGCACCTTGGGGCGTTATCAGCGGTTGTTTTAGGTGCCGTGGTGGTCACTGTGCTTCCGGGGTGCGGGGATTCGAATATTTTCGTTCTCCAACCTCTTGCATCTAAGCCGAGTACCATTACGATCGAAGACTCTGGTGAGAAAGCAGCATACATCCCGTCGACGACCGAGACCATTAAATGGGGTCGACTGCCTAACGCGACAGATGTACCTTTGGTGACGATCACTTCTGGATCTGTGGTGGTATTCGATACGTTATCGCATGAGGGACTTCTTGAGGATCAAGGAAGAAATCCGGCTGATTATTTTGGGTCCCATGATGTTGAGAAACAGTATGTTTTAGATGATGCTATTGAGATCGCAGGCTCCTCGATTAATCATGATTTTTATAAAGACGGACCACACATTGTTACGGGTCCTATAGCGATCGAGGGCGCGATGCCCGGTGATGTGCTGAAAGTTGAGGTGCTTAACTTAATCCCTCGTGTCCCTTATGGGGTGATTTCAAACCGCCACAGTAAAGGCGCGCTACCGGGAGAATTTCCGGAAACACCACGGCCATCTGAGCCGTTGCATAGCCACGATCCACAAACACTTGGGAATGTTTCTGTGTTTACGCCTATTGAAAAAGACACTGAAACCGAGCAATGGTTGGGTATCTTAAATAATCGGGAGGGAAAACGAGTGACGTTTCCTGCGACCCCTTTCATGGGCATCATGGGAGTTGCCCCAAACACCGAAGAGTTGGTTCATTCTGTGCCGCCCGATGTCCACGGGGGAAATATTGATATTAAAGACCTCGGGGTGGGTGCAACGCTCTATCTTCCCGTTTTTGTTAAGGGAGGATTATTTTTTACTGGAGATCCACACATGGCTCAGGGCAATGGAGAGGTCGCACTCACGGCTCTCGAACAATCCATTCGTGCCACCTTCAGAATTACTTTAATTAGAAATAATGTGGCCGGTACACCGGTGGGGTCAGGCACTTTGATGCAACCCTTTGGAGAGACCAAGGACTTTTGGATCACGATGGGTTTTGATCGTGATTTGGATGAGGCTATGAAGAAAACAGTTCGGGAGTCGATAAGATTTTTGGAAGAAAAGCTTGATATGGATCGCGCGACAGCTTTGGCTTATTTATCTGCAGCGACTGATTTCAACGTATCGCAGGTGGTGGATGGAAATAAGGGTATTCACGCCCTGATTCGAAAAAAAGATTTTGCGTCTATTTTAGAATCTGATTGAGCGGTCTTGATGTCGAATACTTATGAACAATTTGAATATGTGCTGAAGGATTTGTTCTTTCGATATGAGAACGCACGCGCCAAAACAGATCTTGTGAGGCTCAAAGGTTTTTTTCAACTATGAGAAGGTCTTAGGTAAGTTGTCTTGTCCAAGATAAGTGATGCCCTAATTATCCTGATGACGGACCTTGATGGAACGTTATTGGACTACGATAATTTTGACTACGAGCCGCTCAAGGTGTTTATGAATAAGCTAATTGCGAGTGGCGTTGTGATCATTCCTAATTCCAGTAAAACATCTGCTGAGTTGGAGCATTTTTGTAAGGATTTTGATGCACCTTTGACATACGTGTGTGAAAACGGTGCGGCAATACATCATTTAACGGCAGCCAATGCACTTAAATCTGAGACATCTATTGATCGCATCGTGCTTGGGAAACCGATATCAGTGCTTATGGGTCATTGGACGGGATGTATATCAGCGCAACTTCGTGATCAGTGTGTGTTTTTAGACGAACTGAGTCGTGTAGAGCAAGCGCAAATTTTAGGATTGGAAAATGCGGCATTAGATCGAGCCATGAATCGTGAATACTCTCGTCCGTTTGTATTCGAAGGTTCTGAAGATGAGTTTCACCGGCTTCACGATGCAGCGAATAAATTTGATCTTAATGTTGTTAGAGGTGGCAGAGTTTCTCAGTTGTCCGCGAATCATGACAAAGCGGACAGTATTGCCATCGTGCGAGAGGCGATGGCGGCAGATTCCAAACATGCCGTAATTGTCGCCTTAGGGGACAGTGAGAATGACATCAATATGCTCTGTCATGCGGATATTGCCTGCGTGATTCCGACAAAGAACCGAAAGGTTTTGTCGTTTAATTCAAACAAATCATTTCAAAAAACAATTCATGTGTCGCAACCGGCACCTCACGGATGGCTAGAAGCGGTTGAGGCCGCATTGTCATTTATTTCAATGGAGTCAAGGTATTGCTATGGCTGATTTTTCACAAAATGGTTGGGTTACGACACTTCATAATTTTAAAACTCGGTCGACAGAAGATCTTGAGGCTGATCTGAATTTGTTTTCAGGGTATCGACCGATGGAGCTCATACTTCCTAGTCTTTATTCTGAATTGGAGGGGTCTGCGTTAAAGCATATCGTTGAGCAGATTAGCCAAGTTACCTATCTGAATCATGTTGTCATCGGGCTGGATCGAGCGGACCGAGATCAGTATGAACATGCTTTTTCATTTTTTAAGAATTTACGGCAATCATTTTCCATGTTGTGGAATGATAGTCCTCGCTTGACGTCAATCCATAATGAACTAGAAGACAAAGGATTGGCTCCTCAAGAGATGGGTAAGGGGAGGAACGTCTGGTATAGCATTGGTTATGTTCATGCGCGTGCTAAGGCTGAAGCTGTCGCACTTCATGACTGCGATATTGTCACCTATGATCGGGAATTGCTCGCCAGGCTTTTTTACCCAGTCGCTAACCCACATTACCAATTTGAATTTTGTAAGGGATTTTACGCTCGGGTCACTGATGACAAAATGAACGGTCGAGCATGTCGTTTGTTGGTGACGCCGTTACTGTTGGCATTAGAGCAAGTCCTTGGCAGTTGTGAGTACATCAGATTCATGCAAAGTTTTCGGTATCCACTGGCGGGAGAGTTTTCATTCAGGCGATCGTTGATTCCGGAACTACGTATTTCATCAGACTGGGGTCTCGAGGTAGCCATCTTGTCAGAGATGCAGCGCAATCAAGCGAGTAATAGAATCTGTCAGGTTGATATTTCCGATGCCTATGACCATAAGCATCAGGATTTATCCGAGGATGATAAAAGTGCCGGGTTGTCCCGAATGTCCATCGATATCACTAAGGTGCTGATTAGAAAGCTGGCAACTAGGGGTTATTGTTTCGGTCCAGATGTGTTCAGAACCCTAAAGGCGACATACTTCCGTTTGGCTCTCGACATGGTTCATTATTATCAAGCAGATGCTGAGATTAATGGTCTTTCTTTTGATATTGATTTGGAAGAGCGGGCTGTTGAACTGTTTGCTGAGAACATCATGCATGCTGGTGAGGCATTCACTGATAACCCAATGGAGACGCCATTCATCCCTTCATGGAATCGGGTGAATTCAGCGATTCCAGATCTCACGAGTCGCTTGCGTATAGCGGTAGAGAAAGATAATGCAGAACTACGATGATCGAGACAAGGCCTTAATCAGTGAATCGATTCTGCGTTGGTTAAAAGAAATTTATAAAGACGAGTGGAGTGATGAGTTATCAGCCCTTACTGCTCGAATCAGTACTCGACTGACGACAGGTGCCGAGCGTGTAAACCCGAACCTGGAGAAATGGGATCAAGGGACGTGTGTGCTGATCAGCTATGCTGATTCAGTGACGGAGGAGGGGCTCTCTCCCATTGTATCTTTAGGTCGTTTTTGCGATACATATCTTCATGGTGTTGTCAGCACCATACATATACTGCCATTTTTTCCGTCAAGTGGGGACGATGGATTTGCCGTTTCGGATCACGAGCGCGTGGATGCGTCACTGGGTGCGTGGGCTGATGTCACCTCGCTCTCAAAAAAATACCGGGTTATGGCTGATCTAGTCCTTAACCATGGCGCTCAATCCAGTCCGTTATTTCAGCAGTTTCTAAATGATGAGGAACCTGGAAACGGTTTTTTTCTGACTGTTAACGAAGACTTTGACGTCTCTCGGGTGATTCGTCCAAGGGGACATCCGTTACTTCTGACGGTGACCACCAAGTCAGCTGAGAGAGTGGTTTGGTGTACGTTCAGCGAAGATCAAGTGGACTACGATTTTACCAATCCAGCAGTACTTGAGTATTTTTTAAATATCATTCTTGATTTTATCAATCATGGTGTTTCTGTATTGAGGCTCGACGCTGTGGGGTTTTTATGGAAGCGTTCTGGTACCACTTGTTTGAACCTCAGTCAGACGCATGCCATTATCAAACTCATCAGGTATATCTGTGATGCGTATGCGGACGATGTGGTGATTGTCACGGAGACCAATCTGCCCAATCAAGAAAATCTGAGTTATTTTGGCAATGGAAATGAGGCGCATTGGATCTATAATTTCCCGCTGCCCCCGTTATTACTACACACGCTCTTAACCGGTGACTCTAATGTGCTGAGGCGCTGGGCTATGAGTATGCCGCCAGCACTTTTGGGGAACAGTTATTTGAATTTTTTAGCTTCGCATGATGGTTTTGGCCTTCGGCCCACGGAGGGTTTACTTGATGATGATGCGCGCGAAAATCTTGTTCAACGCTTAGAACAAAACGGCAGTCTATTCACTTGGCGCACGATGCAGGATGGAACGAAAAAGATTTATGAGGCAAATATCACCTTATACAGTGCGCTTGAGAAAACGGATGTCGACCCCAATGGTCGTTACGCGATGCAAAGATTTATCGCAGCTCATTTAGTCATGTTCAGTTTGGAGGGGGTTCCTGCGTTATATATTAACTCTCTGCTGGCAACCGAGAATGATCTGGATGAAGTATCCACTTCGGGTATTAATCGACGGATTAATCGAAAAAAACATACCAAAGCATTCATTGATTCACGTTTGAGCAGCACGCATACCCGTGAGCGCATACTATTCGATACGCTTAAAACCTTAATTAAAATGAGGGCTGCTCAGGCTGCATTTCATCCTAATGCCACACAATTCACGCTTCAACTGGGTCGAGATTATTTTGGGGTTTGGCGTCAAAGTCAAGATCGTGGACAGAGCGTTTTCGCGATTACGAATTTAACGTCTACTGCTAAGAGATTACAGCTTGCGGACTTAAACTTAATCGAGATTGAAAGCTGGCGAGATCTTATTGGTGGGGCGCGATTGCTCTCGCATCAAAGCGAAATGGGGCTTGACCCTTATCAAACAGTTTGGATTACAAATAAGTAATCAATCATTGATAACTTATTAATCGCTTGTTGTCGCTTTAAACGAATGGCTTTCGTGAGGTCAGGTCAGTGGCACGCCTTGCCGAGCGCTTTCAGTCGCCAATAGTTGTAGGGTAGAGGGGCCAAAAACCCAGCGAACAACATGGGCGGGATGACCCACCAGGTTAACATCGCGCCACCGGTTAACAGAACATCGATTAAGTTCATAGCCGTTTCCATTGCGACCATCGAGATCAAAGACATACCGATTGCTGTTTTGAACGCAACTGATAGAGACATTTGTTTTGTGAGAATTAATGTTTCCAGGGCTATTGAGGTCAGAAGGCCATTAATAATGGCAAGCAGCATGATTTGCCACACAGGCCACGTTAATGCCGTC
>DFDI01000038.1 GCA_002367635.1 Betaproteobacteria bacterium UBA3031
TTTAAGCTCTGGTTTAAGCTCTGTTTTAGATTCAGACTTGGCGGTATCCTGCGGCGTATTAACCTCTGACTTCAGTTCAGGGGACCACAGCTCTACCATTACTGGCTCTGGAGCCCTACGATTCCAATCCAGACTAATAAACAAAAATAAAAATAAAACTGCGTGTATCAGGACGGACAGAAAACCCGACTTAATTCGAGAGTTTTTTATCCCGCGAGACATTTATTCCTTCGGGGTTACCATCAAGCCAACACGCTCGACATTCATTTTTTGCAACACGTCCATCATGTCCATAACCCGCTCATATCGTACGCTTTTATCTGCTGAAATCAGTACAGGTTGACTTGGATTGGACTCTTGCTTTTTGGTCACGACCGCCAAAAGCTCACTCCAACCAATCACTCTCGTTGCTTTTGATTTTTCTCGATCGATATAAGCATAATCACCACTGGCTTTGATGATCACCTCAAGCGGTCTTATTGGGACCTGAGAGGACTTGCCAACGCTGGGTAACTCAACCACGCCAGGATTCAACATCGGCGCAGTCACCATGAATATTACGAGCAATACCAACATCACATCAATGTACGGTACAACATTCATCTGATTCATTAATTTACGATGTTTTTTCGCCATCACATCACCCAATAATTGTAAGGACTGAGCGCTTGCTAACTCACCGTTACCGACCGCTGTAACAGGTTGGATATCTCGTCCATCCCGCTTTCGTATCGCGCCGTTAAACGCTCAATATCTCTGACATATCGGTTATAAGCTAGAACGGCCGGTATGGCTGCAAATAGGCCCATCGCCGTAGCCACAAGCGCCTCGGCAATCCCTGGGGCTACTTGCGCGAGTGTTGCCTGCCCAACATTCGCAAGCCCACGGAACGCATTCATAATTCCCCAGACCGTTCCAAAAAGGCCGACATAAGGACTCACTGATCCAACCGTCGCTAAAAATGACAGATGCATTTCCAATCGGTCTAACTCTCTTTGATACTGCGCGTTCATCGCCCGTCTAGTACCATCCATAAGCGTCGGCAGAGACATTCCTGATTGCTGCTGTAATTTTGTAAATTCCCGCAAAGCCGACTCAAAAATTCTATCAAGTGCTCCACGTGACTTACTCGCCCGCACATGCTGATACAGACTTCCAGGATCATTCACAGAGGCAAAGTAGCCCTCAAAGGCGTTGGCGCTGCGAAACGCGTCTTTAAAGACCTCACGCTTTAAAAAGATATACCACCAAGAAACCAGCGACATCCCAAGAAGCGCAATCATTACCAACTGAACCAAAATGCTCGCGTTGGCGATCAGCGAAAAAAAAGACATGTTCTCCGATATGGTCACAGGCATGAAAGACCTTTCGTTTGAAAAAGAGTATTAAACATAATGTTTCAATGTTTCCATAAGTGATTCTGGCAACTTAACAGGTAAAAAACTATTCACACTAACAGATGCCAAATTAACATTCGCATCCGCCAGCATCAATCCATTTCTACGAACAGTCTGCCTTAATGTGATTTGAGCACGCTTAACCTCAATCTCATCTACAAACACCTCAACCTCATCGTCCAAACGAGCGGGTTGATGGTAATTCAACGCCACCTTGCGAACGACCAATACAACACCATAATCCTGGATTAACCGTGAAGACTCGTATCCAAGATGCCGAAGCCAATCAGCTCGAGCACGCTCGAAAAAATCCAGATATCGGGAATGATAAACCACACCACCTGCATCTGTATCCTGATAATAAATACGTGTCGTAACCGAGAAAATAATCGCTAAAGCTCCTTAAACAAATTTTTCTCGCCAACTGCGTTCGCCTCCAAGCCAAAATGGCTAAAAGCTCGAGGTGTCGCCAATCGCCCCCTCGGGGTTCTTTGGATGTAACCTTCTTGAATCAAAAATGGCTCGATAACATCCTCAATCGTATCGCGAGACTCTCCGATCGCCGCAGCAAGGTTATCTACTCCGACGGGGCCTCCAGCAAAACGATAAATGATCGCCTCTAGAAGCTTCCGATCCATAACATCAAGACCACGGCCATCGACATCTAAGATTCTTAGAGCCTCATCGGCAACGGTTTGATCAATTTTTCCTTGGAACTTAACATCTGCAAAATCACGAACGCGGCGCAACAAACGATTTGCAATACGTGGGGTCCCACGTGACCTGGATGCTATTTCTCTAGCGCCATCCCCATCGATCGTCGTATTTAAAAGCTCTGCAGATCTTTTTATGATCTTGGTGAGCTCGTCAGGCGTGTAAAACTCTAGCCTGGATACAATGCCGAATCGATCGCGCAAAGGATTGGTCAACATACCGGCCCGCGTGGTAGCTCCGATCAACGTAAAAGGTGGGAGATCAAGCTTCACTGACCGCGCGGCAGGCCCTTCACCAATCATGATGTCCAGCTGGTAGTCTTCTAATGCGGGGTAAAGTATTTCTTCGACCGCTGGTGACAATCGATGAATTTCATCAATAAATAAAACGTCATTGGGTTCTAAATTTGTTAATAAAGCTGCCAGATCACCAGCTTTCTCAATCACAGGGCCAGAAGTCTGCCTGATATTGACCCCCATTTCTCGGCCAATAATGTGGGCCAATGTCGTTTTACCTAAACCCGGGGGACCAAAAAGTAAAACATGATCTAAAGGTTCCTTACGGCCTATCGCAGCCTGAATGAACACACTTAATTGAGCTCGGATTTTTTCTTGGCCAACATACTCGTCAAAACGACTGGGGCGCAGCGCTCTATCTGCGCGATCCTCTGGCGCGATCGGCGAAGACGCAGGGGAAACCAGTCGATCCGTCTCAATCATAAAATCAGTAATCTCGCAGAAAATCAGTAATATAAGGTTCGATCAACTGAGCATGTTCTAGAGTCAACATATCTGAACTTGCCGCCAAGTAATCCAAACGCTCGTTAATGCGTCCCGTCAGGCTGATGATCAGTGTCGTGAAATATTTTTTTCCCAATTGCGATAATGCGAATGCTTGAGCATCAGCACCATCTAGATCTGTAGTCACGAAGCGTATTTCCTTTTCCTCGCGATGGTAAATCTCTTGAAATAAATTTAGATCACCCGCCAACTGCGCTAAGGGGGCCTTCAACTTACCAGAGAACGTTAGGCTCATCATTACTTGTCGAGCAACACTGTGGTCAATCACGGACGCCTGTTTGCCCCCAATATTCGTTTTGAAATGAGCGATTAGCTGACGAATTTCTCTGTCATCAAACCTCTCTTGAACCATACGCTCCCACTCAGGCACCATCCACTCATAGAAGCCATAATCATCAATCATACTCGATTCAATTTTTTCGATTAAAGCTTCTTCGGCCTGCCTCCACCATGGATTTTGACGATTCCACGCAAGCCCTAGGCTCCTATCTTCGCCCACTTGGCGCAAAAAACTCCTGACTGAAAGATGAGCTTCCTGCTTTAGAAAATAAGCACTGATTGCCGACGTAGAATCCAGATGGTGGATTGACCAAAGCTCCAGGACGCCATCCTTGTTTGACCGAGCTGGCGAAGAGGCAATTACAAGAAAAAAAAGGGAAAACACCAGTGGCGTTAAAAGAGCTCGGGCTCTTTGCCCAATCAAGCTTGACCGATCTTTCATTCTCGTGAATGTCCCGGTGGTGATCATGCTCTGATTATATCTGATGACGCCAAAGATCAGTCAGATCAGCTATTTTTTTTAAGCTTCGAGTCGAATCATAATTTTAAGTGGATGATATGAGCTGCAACGTTTGGCGAATCATCTCCGGAAGGGTTAAACCCTCTTTGACTTTTAATACGGAGACTCGAGCATCACGCTCACTGTAACCCAGTGATACTAAAGCACTAATCGCATCGTCAACGAGACTAGGCTTAGCGGCGCTCATGACTGAGCCATCTGGTTTGGCCAGCTTATCGCGTAACTCCAAAATCAAACGCTCAGCTGTCTTTCTACCGATTCCAGGGACCTTCGTTAAGCGAGCTGCATCTTCGGATGCGACCAGCGATCGAAGCTCATCCAAAGATAGGGCAGAGAGTATGGCTAATGCAATCTTCGCGCCAATACCATTGACTTTAAGCAGCTGCCTAAAAGTGATTTTTTCTCCTGGATTACCAAAGCCATAAAGCAAATGAGCATCTTCTCGCACAAGAAGGTGCGTGTATAACGTAACTTGTTGTCCGGTGTCAGGTAAATCGTAAATCGTACTCATTGGCGCTTCTATTTCATAAGCGATACCACCGACTTCAACCACCAATGTGGGAGGTGATTTTTCTATTAAAACTCCACAAATTCGACTGATCATAATCGCCCTACTCGATATGAGACTAACGTGATTTTAATTGCTGGATTTTACTTGCAACGCGCTCTGAATGCGCGTAACAAATCGCACAAGCCAACGCGTCAGCAGCATCTGTTGAAGGTGCGCTTGGCAGATTCAACAACCGTCTTACCATCTCCTGCACCTGAGATTTATCCGCATGCCCATTGCCAACGACAGATTGTTTAACCTGCAAGGCAGTAAACTCTGCCACCGCTAAATCTTTTAGAACCGCTGCAGAAATGGCCGCTCCACGAGCTTGACCCAACAATAATGTCGACTGAGGATTGACGTTCACAAAGACCTTTTCAACGACCGCGATTGTCGGGTCGTGACTCTCAATAATCTCGATCACGCCACTTAAAATCTCCTTCAACCGATCAGGAAGCCCTTCACCTGTCGTTTTGATACAACCACTGGTCACATATGTCAATGACTGCTGGTTGACTTCAATTACACCGAAACCTGTAACCCTCAGCCCAGGGTCAATACCTAAAATTCTCAAGAACTTAGACACACCCGATTGAACAAGCGCTCACACCTCATAATCTGCTGTCGTATAAACATCTTGAACATCATCGAGCGCCTCTAGCGCGTCCAAAAGTTTTTGCATTTTCTCAGCATCTTCACCCTCGAGTGCATTCAAAATGGTTGGCTTATAGGTCACTTCCGCAACTTCTGGCTCTAACCCGGACTCTGCAAAGATACTCTTAAGCGACTCAAAATCATTAGGGCTCGCTATAACTTCAACGCTATCGTCCACGTCAGAAATGACGTCCTCAGCACCCGCGGACAAACCCACCTCCATGATCAGCTCCTCGTCAGCTCCTGGTGCAAATACAAACTGCGCACAATATTTAAAGAGGAAGGCCACAGAACCATCCGTACCTAAATTGCCGCCATACTTAGTAAAAGCGTGTCGCACATCGGCGACCGTTCTTTTAGTGTTATCGGTAAGGCAGTCGACCAATACCGCGGCACCACCAATGCCATACCCCTCATACCGCACCTCTTCGTAATTGACCCCTTCAAGTCCTCCAGAGCCTTTTTTAATGGCCCGATCAATGGTATCTTTGGTCATATTCGCATCGAGTGCTTTATCAACACCCAGACGCAATCGAGGGTTTGAGGCAGGGTCGGGTCCAGCCAGGCGAGACGCGACCGTAATTTCCTTAATAAGCCGAGTGAATACTTTTCCTCGCTTCGCATCCACCGCGGCCTTACGGTGCTTAATATTCGCCCATTTACTATGTCCGGCCATAACTACCTAACACTCCCCAATATCTCGTCTCACAAAAACTGATTTGTACATATCCATTCAAGCTAAAAACGACACTGAATTTTTTCAATTCGATTTACACATTGAACCGGAAATGCATGACATCCCCATCTGCCACCACGTAATCTTTTCCCTCTAACCTTACTTTACCAGCATCTTTAGCTGCGCTCTCGCCACCATATTGAACAAAGTCGTCGTAACCCACAACCTCAGCGCGAATAAAGCCTTTTTCAAAATCCGTATGAATCACACCTGCAGCTTGAGGAGCAGTCATCCCTTTATGAATAGTCCAAGCTCTAACTTCTTTTATACCAGCAGTAAAATAAGTTTGTAG
>DFDI01000022.1:0-278 GCA_002367635.1 Betaproteobacteria bacterium UBA3031
GGTATGGCCACTTCAAATGGGATAAGAGCTCCATCGATTGTTTTCTTTGACAGAGCTTGCGGCAGTGATGGAACTGGCATGCCTACAGGCTCTGCGCCCCAACTCTCAACCATCCATGCACCTGTTCGCGAAGGGGAACGAAGTTTTAGACCTTTTAGATCTTCAAAAGATTTTATATCTTTTGAAACGGCATGAAGTGCATTACCAGCATGCACATGGATCAATAATGGTTTGATATTTTTTAGATCTTCCCCTATTTCTCCCATCATGTCTTGTAT
>DFDI01000022.1:384-895 GCA_002367635.1 Betaproteobacteria bacterium UBA3031
AATGCTGATGCAATTCGAAAACTTCAACACGTGGAAACACCCCTGGCGTATAACCAGGTAATGTCCAAACAATATCAGCTGCTCCATCACGCACCTGCTTATACAAATCTCGTGGTTTTCCACCCATCGACATTGATGGGAAAATTTCGAATTTTATACGGCCACCAGATTCAGCTTCAATCTTCTTAGCCCATGGTTCAATCAAAACTGTTTGGGCTGGTGCTTTTGGGCTTAAAAAGTGATGTATTGTGAAAGTGAATTCTTGGGCAAATACTGCGGTCGTCGTCACGCCGATAAATGCTGCACCAGCTAATGCCGTACATAATGTGCGTCGTGTAAATCTCATCATTTTCTCCCGTTAACAGAAAGCCTTCATGCTTGTCGCAGCGCTAAGGGTGTTAAAGAAAAGCAGTCTACTTAACTATGAGTGCGTGACACGAAGCAAAGGTGAATATCAATTATCGTACATCATAATGAAGCTCGATCCGTTTGGTGCCTATTTGGTGCCTAT
>DFDI01000022.1:1148-1366 GCA_002367635.1 Betaproteobacteria bacterium UBA3031
TGGTGCCTATTTGGTGCCTATTTATATTAAATAATGGCACATTATGGCGGTATCAGGCAAAAAAAAAGGACTTAGCAAATTGCTAAGTCCTTGATTTTATGGCGACCCCAAGGGGATTCGAACCCCTGTCGCCGCCGTGAAAGGGCAGTGTCCTAGGCCTCTAGACGATGGGGTCTTAATTCATCTTCGCTGTACTTGGTGGAGGTAAGCGGGATCGA
>DFDI01000022.1:1699-1874 GCA_002367635.1 Betaproteobacteria bacterium UBA3031
CCAGCTGAGCTATACCCCCAGCAAACGAGCGCCAAAGTATACGGATTGACTTAGTTCATGTAAAGCTTTTTGTCTGCTCTCACTAAAGCTCAGATAAGCCAGCATGTAATCGGGCCAACACCGTATCGCGACCGACTAATTCAATGATAGCGTCAATAGCTGGCGTTTGCGTTTG
>DFDI01000022.1:2065-2369 GCA_002367635.1 Betaproteobacteria bacterium UBA3031
CCCGTCAATAAAAGCCTCAAAGGCATAGCCAACTGAGGCATCTTGAGCTGAAACTCATTTAAACTCATCTTAATGCAACCAGCAATTTCTGGACGCCCCCACTCGATAGCCTGCAACGAGTCCGTGAAATGAATTAAGGCTGGCTTTATATCTGGAATTAAGAACTTCAGTCGGTCGTCCTGACTAATCTGCACTTCTCGAAAAAACATTAACACTGACTCAGCTAGATCATTGAGCGAAGTGGCCCGATCTTTCAATAATTTAATTAGCTCGGATAAATCAGGACCATCCTCCCAAGTTATGT
>DFDI01000022.1:2677-2864 GCA_002367635.1 Betaproteobacteria bacterium UBA3031
CGAGCAAATTATCGTCAGCGAGATTAATATGTTCTCCGTTGGTCCAACTGAGCTTTGTAGCATCGAATTTCGCTGGAGACCGGTTCACGTGCTCCAAATCAAACCATTCCACGAACTGATCCCGTGAAAATATCTCATCATCTCCGTGGGACCACCCTAAGCGCGCTAAATAATTCAAAACAGCATC
>DFDI01000022.1:3142-3391 GCA_002367635.1 Betaproteobacteria bacterium UBA3031
GGCAAAAACCCTTGGTCTCTGTAATGCGTCACGCTGACCGCACCATGTCGTTTGGAGAGACGCTCACCATCATCACCCAAGATCATAGGAAGATGCCCAAAAGCAGGTAATTCATACCCCAACGCCCTATAAACGTTGATTTGTCTAGGGGTATTGTTCACATGATCATCGCCTCGAATGACGTGAGTGAGATTCATGTCGTGATCATCGACAACGACCCCAAAATTATAGGTGGGTGTTCCGTCCCCG
>DFDI01000022.1:3627-7130 GCA_002367635.1 Betaproteobacteria bacterium UBA3031
TCGTCCCAAGCAACATCTCCGGAATCTGGATTTTTAAATCGTAGTACTGGGGTAACGCCTTCAGGAGGAACCAGATCCGCCGCATTCTCTGGACGCCATCGACCATCATATCGAGGCTTTGCCCCCATTTTTCGTTGCTCCTCACGCATCTTGGTCAATTCTTCAGGTGTCGCATAACACCAGTAAGCATTCCCGGAGCCGACCAAAACCTCAGCAATTTCTCGATAACGCGACAGGCGATCCATTTGAAAAATCGGCCCCTCGTCCCAATCAAGGCCCAACCAAGTCATCGAATCAAGTATCGCCTGTACTGAAGCTTCAGAGGATCTTTCTTGATCAGTATCTTCGACACGCAATATGAACTGGCCACCATGTTTTCTCGCATAAGCCCACGCATACAGTGCTGTGCGAGCACCACCAATGTGTAAATATCCAGTGGGGCTGGGTGCAAAACGGGTACGAATCATAGATATTAACCGAGCGGATAAAGGCGTCATTCTACGTGACAACCATCAAAAAAACCAAGATCAACGCACTCTAATAGGACCCCCTTTCCTTAGAGCAATACGTCTTAATGAAAAAAACATCACAAGGATTTTTTCAAACACTTATCTGTGCCAAAATAGGATCAGTAAATACGCTACTAATATATATATTGTAAGACATGATTAAAACAACGTTGGGGCTAACACCGTGTCACTAGAGCTCTTATCAAACAGTATTCATAGCTTAAAAATGAACTGGCCTAACAACTGGTTAGGTGTCAAAGAAATATTCGAGTCCTGCTGCCAACGCCTAGGCGCAATTTCAGCAACAGATCCAGACGCGGATAGAATATCTAGGTTAGTTAGCGCCGGATTGTCCACAGCTAACTTTATTGAACATTCCTGCAAGAAGATGGCCAGAAAGGATAAGGAACCGAACTATCATTCGCGTCTTCACACCGCAATTGTTCTCCAGAGCCTAACCACACTCCTTCTCGAACAGCGCAGACTTAATAAAGAGAGCTCCAACACTCTGACCAAAGATGAAATAGTGACTCTGGTCGCGATGGCTGGGCACGATGCTGGCCATAATGGCACGCGAAATGCTTATACTTGTCAGCTTGAGTCACGATCATTTGAGTACATTCGGCCATTATTAGATGCCGCAAAATGTGACGAACGTGACATATATGCCATTAAGCGCATCATCTGGAGTACTGACCCAGCACTGATCCCGGCGCTGCATAAAGGTGCTGACTCATTGGGAAAATTTGATTTGAGCCATCCAGTATGCCAAGCAATTATTTGTCAAGAAGCCGATATTCTAGCGAGTGTAATACCGCAATTCCAAGAGGAACTGACTCAACAACTCGCAACAGAGTGGAACAAAGTAGATCCAATGTCTGCCGAAGGTCTCTTATCAACGGGAGGACGAAAGTATTTCCTCACCCATTTAGCAAAGTTCTCGTCGCCTGCATCGCACTCCCTTGGGCTGCCACAACTTATCGACGGGCAATTAGCTGACCTAAAAATAAAGCAATCTTCGACTAATATTTGAGCGGTTGAATTGGCTACTGAACGAACTCAGCCAGCATCAAGGCTACGATTACACCTAAGGTTAATCGGACTCTTAAACTCAACCAGAATGCGGGCAAGGCTTGCTTTTGATGACTATATGCATCTACTGCTAACGTCAGTGCAAACAGCGCTATCAGCGGACCCACCCGTATTGTCTGCGGCAAAAGTATACATACCCAGCCCAGAATTGCCGGCATCACCCCCCAATACACCAACCACTGCCTTTGGGACGCTGGCATCTCT
The DNA here is from genome assembly GCA_002367635.1 of Betaproteobacteria bacterium UBA3031. Lineage (GTDB taxonomy): Bacteria > Pseudomonadota > Gammaproteobacteria > Burkholderiales > Eutrophovitaceae > Eutrophovita. The sequence goes on from DFDI01000022.1 coordinate 5,433, forward strand.
CTACACGAAAGTACTAAGCCCCACGAGATAGCGCCAAGAAAGGAAACAATCAACCCTGCATAGACATGAATCGAGAAAATCCAAAAGTCTGGTTGGTCCGATCGATAGGCCAATACCGCACATCCATAAAACGGGATGAGGCCACCATAACCTAGAGCCTGTATTTGCCTCTGATTCAAGCGTGTTTTAACCTAAGATGTAAGACATCAACACTGAAATCCGACCAAGTAACGAACCGTTTAGATACCGCTAACCGCTTTCGCGTACAAAAATTCCTCCAGGCCCCAAGCACCCCCCTCACGACCCACACCGGATAGTCCCACTCCACCAAACGGTGTTGCGGGACTCAAAAGCTGCCCGTTAATCTCAACCATACCCGATCGTAATTTCCGAGCTAGATGTCTCGCTCGAGTAAGATCAGCAGTTTGCACGTAATTGGTCAAACCGTATGGGGTGTCATTGGCAAGCTCTATGGCATGCTCCTGATTCTTAAATGGAGTAATTGATAGGACAGGGCCAAATATTTCTTCCTTAAATATCTCCATGTCAGGGGTTACGTCAGCAAATACAGTGGGTTTGACGAAATAACCTTTATCAAAGCCTTCTGGTCGACCTTCTCCACCACAAACGAGCTTTGCCCCTTGCTGAATACCCGTTCGGATGAGTGCTTGTACTTTCTCAAACTGTGCCGCTGATGCGACAGGACCAATGTGTCTGCCCTCTTCATGAGCATAGCCTACCGTCGTTTTGATAGCCATGCCATGCGCCTCTTCAACAGCTCGATCATAAATCGATTCCTCTACGAGCATCCTTGTCGGAGCATTACACGATTGACCGCTGTTTAAGAAACATTGGCGCACACCTCGCACAACCGCCTTGTCATCAGCATCCGCGAAAATAATATTCGCCCCCTTACCGCCCAACTCAAGACAGATGGGCTTCACCTGCTCGCTGGCTGAACTCATAATTAACCGGCCGGCACGGGTTGATCCCGTAAAAGAGATGGCAGCTACGTCTGGATGCTGAGTTAACCAGGTTCCAACGCCATCGCCATCGCCGTTAATAAGATTGAATACTCCCTTAGGAAAATGAGCTTCCTCAATCATATCCGCGAGCATCATCGAGGATAAAGGCGCGATTTCCGAGGGCTTTAGAATTACTGAACATCCAGCAGCCAGCGCGGGAGCCACCTTCAGCATCACCTGGTTCATAGGCCAATTCCAAGGTGTGATTAATCCGACTACGCCTATGGGCTCATGAAATACGTGATCCACTCCCTCTTTCTTTGGCACTTCAGTCACGAAACTGAAGGTCTCCAAAGTTTTGATCGTCTGTCTGAGATGAGCGTACCCGGCTCCAGATTGCGCAGCCTGAGCCATGGACAGGGGCGCACCCATTTCCGAAGAGATGACTGCTGCCATTTCATTCATTTTCGATTTATAAATAGCTAATAACGCTTCAAGTAGGGACTTCCTCTCTTCTACCGAAGTCTCAGACCACTCCACTTGTGCATTTTTTGCGGCCATTACCGCCCGATTTAAATCGGTCTCATCACCTAACGTAATAACTGCGATTGACTCCTCCGTAGATGGATTAATTACGGATAAAGTTTGGTCAGAATTGGGTTTTACCCAAGCACCATCGATGAAAAATTCTGTTTCTTTACGCATTAATGCACTCCGTGGAAAGTATTTTGAT
>DFDI01000035.1 GCA_002367635.1 Betaproteobacteria bacterium UBA3031
GGAGTGGTTGTGAAGGCGGGCAGTTCGGCCTCGGCTCAAAGCCTTTTGGGTAAAAAAGTTGCCATGCTTGGCGGCGCCATGTACGCGCAGTATCGCTGCATCAATGTCGAAGACTGCTTACAGCTGCCTGATGATGCTACACCTGCGGAAGGCGCGAGTTGCTTCGTGAACCCGATGACGGTGTTGGGTATGGTTGAAACGATGCGCCGCGAGGGGCACAAGGCAATAGTGCACGCTGCTGCAGCATCAAACTTGGGACTAATGCTGAACCGCATCTGCATTAAAGATGAAATTCCTTTAGTTAACATCGTGCGAAAACAGGAGCAAGTTGACTTACTAAAAGCGCAAGGTGCGAAGTTTGTTTGTAATACTGAATCTACAGATTTTCTGGCGGAGCTCACAGACGCGATTGCGGCTACCAACGCGACCATCGCCTTTGATCCCATCGGTGGCGGTAAGTTGGCTGGCCAAATTTTAACCTGTATGGAGGCGGCGTTAAATCGAGATCCTAAAGAATATAGCCGGTATGGATCGACGACTCACAAGCAGGTTTATATCTACGGCATGTTGAATACGTCTCAAACTGAAATAGTTCGTAATTTCGGATTCTCTTGGGGAATGGGAGGGTGGTTGCTCTTTAACTTTTTGGCGAAGATTGGTCCCGTTGAGAAGGAGAGGTTGCTCCAGCGCGTCGTGAGCGAATTAAAGACTATATTTTTCAGTGGTTACTCTCATGAGATCTCTCTGTCTGGAGCGCTGCAATTAGAAGCGATCAAGGGTTATAGTAAAAGATCCACTGGGGCAAAGTACCTGATTAATCCCAATAAGGGAGTTTCCTCTTAGACGTCTAATCGTTGCGCCTTTAATCCCGAGGCGCTATTTAAGGTTCAATATCTAAATGGATCTGCGTATTTTTTCTTATCTTCCGAACCCTAGAATTTGGAAGGCAACCATTACGGCACGATTGTGTGGGATAACGATTGATGTTCGTGGGACCGAACCACAGGATCTTTCGGAATGGCTCTGGGATTTTGACGCACATCCGATTGATGAAGGTGAGCGCCCGGGTATCGCTGCATTTGCTCGGCAGTCACGTATGGGTTTTGGCGTTAAGCAGCTTTATAAAACCGACAGCTTCCTTGTCGCCAATCCTTTTGGGACTGTGCCGACAGCGTTTAGCCCCGATGGCTCGATTGGTATATTTGAGTCCAACAGTATTATGCGAGCAGTTGCGAGGCTTGGTGCGGCAGCTTGTCCTCTTTATGGCGAGGATGCGTATTCTGCTTCTCGAATAGATGGTTTTCTCGACGCCAGTTTAGTATTTTCTCGGGATGCGCAAATATATTTGTTAGCGTTGCTTGCCGGAAACGTTAACAAGGATATTTATGAATCTGCAGACGCGGCACTCCATACCTATTTGGGTGGGCTTGATCGCGCCTTGTCACCAAGTCGTTCATGTTTGGTAGGTAATTCTCTGAGCATTGCTGATATTTGCGTGGTCTCGGAGTTGGCCTTATTTTTGCAGGAGCGCAGCCACGAGGATACGCTGCGTGACCTCGGGTTGGAGCCTATTACTGGCCATGTTATCAATGAGCATTATCCGCTCATCACAAATCATTTTCGTACGCTTTGTCAGCATGAAGCGTTTGCGCCAGATGTGTTGCCGTATTTAAAAAAATTCGCGATAAAAACGTAGGTTTGTTATTAGGACTTAGCCGAAGTAATGTTGTCTTGGACAAGGTAAGCCACGTATGGTTAGGAACTTTTCAGTTAACGATTCCTCCTATGGTTGTTTATATTTAATCGTGCGGTAATCCTAACTTAGGAGCTTCGGTGCTTAGTGCTGCATTAAAAAAATCCCAAGGCGTTAAATTTTGTTTGATCTGGCTTGGGTTAATGTGCGCCATTGATGCTCGAGCTGACTACCACTATCGGGTTTCAGCAGAGCTTGATTTGAAAAAATTGACCGTAGACCTTTGTTTTAAAGGTCAGGCGCCTGAAAAGTTGGTTGCCGAGTCGCTAGACGCATCTGTCGCCTTACTTGGCGCTTGGCATGAGTCTGGCGAGCCGATAACTTTATCTGGGTTTATCCCTACGGCTGGGCTTCCTGAAGGGGCTTGTATTCACTATCAAGTGGATATCTCGAGGGGGGTTCAGCGACATGACATGACAGGGCCAAAGGTCTACAAATCAATAGCCGCAACTGCTGTATCTAATGGGCTTTGGTTTTGGCGTCCTGAGATTATTCCACAAAACCGTCAGGTCTTCGTGGAGTTTAAATTACCAGCCGACTATTCTCTTTCGACTCCTTGGAGCCTCACGGAAAGTGAAGGCGTGTTAGAGGTGCCTGCAACGCCTTTCGATTGGCCATCTTGGATAGTCCTTGGCCATTTTTTTAAAAAAGAAATGATCGTTAATGGAACTCACTTCGATATTTCTATTTTAGATGGCTCGCCAACACCTGATGCTGAGGCATTGGCTGAATGGATCGGTCAAGAAGTGGCGTACGTACAATCCGCGCTAGGCGAGATTCCATTTTCAAATGTTCAAGTGTTCATACTTCCTAATGCTAGGGCAAGACAGCCTGTCCCGGTTGCCTATGTGACGCGTGGTGGGAGTCCAACACTGCATTTAATGATTAATCAGCGGAGAGACATGCAAGAGTTTTACGATGACTGGACTGTCACACATGAGTTATCGCATTTGTTCCTTCCTTTTATTTCGCCAGACGATGCTTGGTTTTATGAAGGCTTTGCGAGTTATTATCAATATGTTGTTCGAGCGCGCAAAGGACTACTCAGTCCAAAGAAGGCTTGGTCGAATCTTCTGTATGGCTTTCGCAGAGGAAGTCGCGAGGCGGAGGCAAGGGGTTTGACTTTACGCGAGGCGACTCAAAAGATGTACCAAGGAGAACCTTTCATGCAGGTTTATTGGGGGGGGGCGGCGATGATGTTGATCGCGGATGTGCAATTGATAAAGCAGTCAAACGGGAGTTGGTCGCTTGACCGAGTTATTCAAGAATTTAATCTTTGTTGTATGGATAGAACTCGAGCTTGGACCGCACTCGAGGTGCTTTCAATTTTTGACGAGTTATATGGTTACCCCTTATTTGTACCACTGATGAATCGGTATGTGAATGTTAATGAGTTCCCCGATATGGATGATGCATTCCAATCGCTTGGTTTGGTTGCAAGTGAAGGTGATGTGATGTTGTCGGATGACGCTGACCAGCGATCCCTCCGAGATTTAATTATGTTTATCCCGAGCCAATAAATGTTAATGAGGTTAACTTGCAGAAAATTCACAGAGTGTTTTATTACTCTTTAATGCTTCGGATAAAACTAATGTACCAATGTTGGAACTTAGGTTTCGCATCCATTCGAAATCGGAAATCTCGCGTTTAAACAATGAAAAAAATATTTTATTTGATGCTTTTTTTCCCGTTAATTGCGTTCTCAGAAACCGAAGGCCCACTTCTTAATTATCAAGTAGTTATTGGAAATGATCTCAGAGCATTTGAGGTGTCGGCTTGTTTTGGTGGCAGCATCCCTTCGTTCTTATATGCGAATGACGCCTCCGGATTATTTGTGAAAAATGTGAGGCTTGATACAGGTGAAGCGCTTGAGTTGAACGTTGACGTAGTCGCGATCCCCCTAAACAACGCCGCCCGATGCGTTTTCTACGATGT
>DFDI01000009.1:0-1899 GCA_002367635.1 Betaproteobacteria bacterium UBA3031
ATGGGAGGGCTTGTGGTTGGCTGGTTGCTGATCCAAGTATTCAGGGGGCGGAGAGAGCCGCTTGGTCGTGTGGCATCAATTGGCGCCACCGTCATTCGGTTGATCAGTTATATGGTCATTGGTGCAGCAGTGCTCTTTGTTGTGTTTCTGGCGTGGCAGGAATTAACGCGACACTAGACTTACTGAGCGCAAATGTAGTCAACGACATGAAAGCCAAGTGAGTTTGGCGTGGCATTATCCCAACGGTCTGATCTTTTAGGCATGCCAGCATCTCCCTCTCCCATTGCCCCTCCAAAAGTATTAACGGAAAGCATTTTATATTTCGTTTGTTCGCAATCTATTTGAAAAAGGACTTTTGCGGACCGATATCCCTCGGGTTGTAGTTCAATAAAATCGTAAAGTGCCCACGCATAGGTGCCATCTGGCTGAACATTAAGAGATTTGAGATCTGTATAGGTATGAAAAATCTCACCTTTGTTAATTTGTACCCATTCTGCGAGCGAAATCATTGGGGTTATCAGGAAAAAACTTAGTGATAGGACAAGTATTTTTTTCATTTTAAAATTTTGATCAAGGTGGTTAGACGGTTGAGTTGGTTTTGTTACCGCTAAGCAATTATATCGCCTGTAAGGTTATCAACAACAATTGGATTGTCGTAAAAGCTAATCTCTGGTTTTGAATATCTTTGTGTAAGCCATTTGATTCGTTTTTCATCAAACCAACTTTCTGCATTCGCCAAAGTGTCAAAGCAATAAACGCCACCCCCAGTATTATTTTTTATATCGGAGAGGTAATTTTTGCGAATCAAGCCAGGGGTATCTTTATAGATCGTTGCGGACGCTAGAAACTTTTCCTTTAGGATTGATTCGGTAACCTCTGGAGATATTTTAAAAGTAACAATCACAATAATCATAATTTACACCTGACTGTTGAAATAACTCATTCCACAGTGACAGATTTGGCTAGGTTTCTAGGTTTATCTACATCCGTTCCTTTTGCCAGCGCAACATGATAGGCGAGTAACTGCAGTGGGATAGAATGAAGAATGGGGCTCAGATGACCAAGGTGTTCCGTCATCTTTATGATGTGTAATCCTTCTGATTCATCAAGGTTTGAGTCGGCATCGGCAAACACATAGAGTTCGCCTCCGCGAGCCCGAACCTCTGATAAATTTGATTTTAATTTTTCGAGCAATGCGTCGTTAGGCGCAACCGCGACTACTGGTGTGTCACGATCAATGAGCGCTAGGGGCCCGTGTTTTAATTCACCAGCGGGATAACCTTCAGCATGAATATAAGAAATTTCTTTCAATTTCAGTGCGCCTTCAAGCGCAATCGGATAGTGAATCCCTCGACCTAAAAATAGGGCGTTATGCTTGGTGGCAATATCCACCGCCCATTTAATGATTTGTGGCTCCATCTCGAGTGCAAGGTTTAATGCGGCGGGTAAGTGCCGCAGTCCAGTTAGAAGCTTGTATTCTAAATCCGCACTTAACTTTCCTTTGAGTTTCGCAATCACGAGTGTTAATAAGTAAAGGGAGGCTAGTTGTGTTGTAAACGCTTTAGTTGATGCGACACCGATTTCGGGACCAGCTCGTGTTAAAAATTTGAGTTTTGTACCTCGAATTATTGAAGACTCTGGCACGTTGCAGATGCTTAAAGTTTTATCTTGACCAAGGCTCTTGGCATATTCGAGTGCTGCGATTGTGTCTGCTGTTTCTCCTGACTGAGAGATAACGACGATCAGTGTGTTTGGATTGGCGACGGGTTTGCGATACCGATATTCGGATGCGATTTCTACAAATACTGGGAGTTCTGCAAGTTCCTCCAGCCAATATTTTGCCGTCAATCCTGAATGGTAGCTCGTGCCGCAAGCAATAATTGTCACGGAGTCAATGGC
>DFDI01000009.1:2234-5272 GCA_002367635.1 Betaproteobacteria bacterium UBA3031
TCAAAAATTTCTTTTTGCATGTAATGATTGAACTGACCTAATTCGACCTGCTCAGAAGAGAGTTCACTTTCGTAAACCGTTCGTTCCACGACTCTTCCTGAGGCATCGAAAAACGTTGGCCCATTGACGGTAATTTCCGCAAGGTCCCCGTCTTCCATGAAGATCATTTTTTTGGTGCGTTGTAAGAGTGCAGAAGCATCACTCGCGCAGTAAAATTCGTGATCACCCAGACCAACTAATAATGGAGCTCCTCGTCGTGCGAGGATGATTCGGTCTTTAGATTGTTCGTTAATAATTGCTAATGCGAAGGCGCCTACTAGATCCCCCACTGCGGAACGTACTGCGGAAAGTAGATCTGTGTTGACTGCGATATATTTGTGTATGAGGTGGGCGATGACTTCACTGTCTGTGTCAGATGTGAATTCATAACCTTCTTTGATCAATGATTGTTTGAGCGATTCATGATTTTCAATGATGCCGTTGTGCACGAGTGCGATACCATCACGACTGATGTGTGGGTGTGCATTTCGTTCAAGGGGTGCACCATGTGTGGCCCAGCGGGTGTGGGCAATCCCCAGGTTAGACCGCATGTTGAGTGAGCGCACTTTGTCGGACAGCTCGCTCACGCGACCATTACTTCGGATTCGTTCAAGTTTGTCATTAACCACGGCGAGGCCCGCTGAGTCGTAACCGCGGTATTCGAGTTTCAGTAGTCCGTCAATTAAAAAGGGAACTATGTTTTTGGTTGAGACGGCGCCGACGATTCCACACATTCTGATGTTTCACCTTAAAGTTACGATGGTTTTTATTTTGTTGCCTTTGTTTTTTCTGGTCGTTGCCAATCGGCAATAAACGTTTGTTTGGTTCTAGATAATGCTAGGCCTCCTGGCGGAACGTCTTTCGTGATGGTGCTGCCCGCAGCAACGGTACTCCCAGCTCCTATGGTGACTGGGGCTACGAGTTGGGTGTCAGAGCCGATGAATACGTTATCTTCTAGAGTGGTTAGGTGTTTGTTTGCGCCATCATAATTGCACGTGATGGTTCCCGCGCCGACGTTAACGGATGATCCAATTTTAGCGTCACCAATATATGTCAGATGGTTTACTTTTGATCCTGTGCCAATTGTGACGGCTTTTACTTCCACGAAGTTACCAATTTTTACCTGTGCCTGCGACTCCGTTCCGGGGCGAATTCTCGCATACGGCCCAATCTCATTTTGGCTGCCAATTGATCCACCTTCAATATGCGAAAAGGCCCTTATCGTGCTGCCATCTTTAATGATGGAGTCTTTAATGATCACGTTGGCTTCAATCGTGACATTCTTTCCTAGGCGCACCTCGCCTTCAAATACGCAGCCGACATCAATGGACACATCAGCATCGCAAGCGAGCGTTCCGCGTATGTCAATGCGACTTGGGTCTGAAATCGTCACCCCTGAGTCCATGAGCTCATGAGCGAGCGCGAGTTGGTAGCGTCGTTCTAGTTCAGCTAATTGTCGTTTGCTATTCACGCCGTTGGCTTCGAACGCCAAAGACGGGTGCGCCGTCTCTATAGAGGCGCCCTTACTTGAGGCGAACTCAATTAAGTCTGTTAGGTAGTATTCCCCTTTTGCATTACTGTTATTGAGTGTGCTCAGAAATTTTTTAAGCAGTGCCGTGTCGACACAAAAAATGCCGGTATTTATTTCTTTAACCAATTTCTCGTTTGGGGTTGCGTCTTTTTCTTCAACGATTTTTGAGGGTTGTCCTTTCTCATCCCGGATGATGCGGCCATAGCTCGTGGGGTCGTCAACTGTTTGTGTTAACACAGCAACATCCGCATCACATTGGGTTAGTTTCTTGATCGACTCTTCTCGAATGCAAGGCACATCACCCAGCAATATGAGCGTTTTTGAGGAAGTCAGGTGGTCGACCGCTTGCGCAACCGCATGTCCCGTGCCGAGTTGCTCTTTTTGTGACACAAATGTCACAGGGGTCCGCGCATGATGTTCGCGGATGGCGGCTTCCTCATGCCCTACGACAATGATGATTTCTGTAGGGTTTATGCTTTTTGCCGCTTCGATGACATGGTCTAAAAGTGGCTTGCCGGCGAGCCGGTGCATTACTTTCGGTTTTGTCGACCTCATTCGAGTGCCTTTGCCTGCAGCAAGAATGACAACGTCAATATTTTTCATAGATCTATGTTAGTTGGTTTGTGCAGTTGATTATGGCATAGGAGGTTTGAGTTGGGTTCAATCGACTTGGATTTGGCAATCATTGAGTCTCGTATAAAGATTCGACAATATGTTCGAGTGTCTCTGGGTTTTTCGTCAATGCGTCACCATTCATAATAAAAACTATAGAAAGTGTATGGCCGTTAGATAAATGAAGATACCCGGCGATAGAACGGACGCCTTCTAGATAGCCTGTTTTAAGATGTGCTCTGGCATTTGCTGGGCTATGGGTAAAGCGATTTTCCAGTGTGCCGTCAACGCCGGGAATAGAAAAAGACGAGACGAATTCTGGCATGGATGCGTCGACCCATGCGGCATTCAAAATTGCTGATATCAATGAGGCGGAGATTCGCCCGTCTCGAGATAACCCAGATCCATTGTCAATAAAGAATCCTTTGGTGTTGAATCCGCGTTGTCTTGCCCAGTCGTTAATGTTTAAGCGAGATGCCGTGATATCAGCGGTCTTATTCGGTTGTAGTGATAACGTTAGAAAAATATGTCGGGCGGCCACATTGCTGCTCCACTTGTTGGTCAAGCGAAGGGCCGAGGCCAGCGGCTCAGATTCTATGCTCAGGAGCTCTTGAGCTGATTCGGGTGTCTTTTTGTCAAGAATCTGACCGTCTAGTGTTCCCCCAAGTGCCGCCCATTCTGTCAGGAATACGTTTTCAAAATAAACCGACGGAGACAGAAAGTTATATTGGCGTTGTTTTATGCCGCAGGAGGCAGGATATGAACCTTGGAAAACGATTTGGCCTTGGATGACGGATGGCTTCTTCGGCCACTTAGCGCAGGGTTGATCCGCTAATTTGAGTTCATTAATGATATT
>DFDI01000102.1:0-314 GCA_002367635.1 Betaproteobacteria bacterium UBA3031
TAAACTCAAAGAAAACCTAGTATTTTTTATAAAAATCATTTGTTTACTATGTTAGTATTCGTTTGTTAAATTTTATTTTGCGAGACTTATGAATTTTCATTTTTAACTCTTTAGGATGAATAAATGACATTTTACGCCAGCATTCTTAGATTATTTCTCATAGGGTTTACTGCCTTTTTCTTGGTTGCATGTCAGACAACTAATAAGACTGCAGAAACAGTTGAGGAGTCCACAGATAGTTTTGAGTACATTCAAGCTCAAGCTGAGCAAGAGCGCCTCCAGCAAGAGTTAGAACAAGCCAAGCAAGAGCAGGA
>DFDI01000102.1:612-12140 GCA_002367635.1 Betaproteobacteria bacterium UBA3031
ACAAGCCAAGCAAGAGCAGGAACAAGCCAAGCAAGAGCAGGAACGACTCCAGGCGGAAGGGGATAAAGCTCGTGAGGGCCAAGCCTTAGCTGAGGAAAAGACGAGACTTGAGGCGGAAGAGCGTGCCAGAGCTCAATCTGAAGCTGCGAAAGCCAGAGCGGAAGCTGCGCAAGCCAGAGCGGAAGCTGTGCAAGCCAGAGCGGAAGCTGTGCAAGCCAGAGAAGGTGTTGTCAACGACAGCGTGCCGATGGGAATGCCCGTCAGCTCCGTATACTTTGATTTTGATAAGAGTTCCATTGTTCCTAAGTTTGACGATGTAATTCGATCCCATGTTGGATACCTTCGTGCCAACCCTGACTTGAAAGTGGAAATTCAAGGTAATTGTGATGAGCGAGGTAGTCGAGAATACAACATTGGTCTCGGTAATAGCCGAGCGCTTTCAGTTAAGGCTGCTCTAGAGATGTCGGGTATCCAGGGAAGCCGGATTACGATCACTAGCTTTGGTTCAGAAAAGCCTTTGGCACTGGGGCATGACGAGTCTAGTTGGCAGCAAAATAGAAGGGCCGACTTTGTGTATTGATTTTGGTCACCTTTGATAGATTTAAATGGGGGCGTTTATACGCCCCTTTTTTGTTTGAGAAACATATTGCTTTAAAGTAAAGTTGGTAGCTATGACGATAAGAATTACATTTAGCCTTGTCCTTGCCTTGATCCTGATGAGTGTTACGTATACGCATGCCGAGAATACACCCGGTGCGTCAATCGAAAATGCTAAAAAAATTCGAGAAGCTAGACCTAGCTTCATCCAACTGGTGGATCAGGTTAAGGAGATCAAACGCAGCCTCCTTGAGTTAGAAATAGCGATTACCGAAGCCAATACAGCTCGCTTAGTGGAGCGCAATGAAGATTTTCAAAAAACCATTGAGGCACAAAACGAAAATTTCCAGAAAACCATTGAGGCGCAAAACGAAAATTTCCAGAAAACCTTAGAGCTTATGGAAAAAATTGGACAGATAAAAAGTGATCTGGAGACCTACTATAATTCGCTGAACAACCCGCTTAATCAATTGCGCAATGAGTTTGATAATCGCGGTGGCCAATTGTTTCAGTGGCGTCGAGATCTAGATGATGCAGAGGCTCGTGTGACTAAAGTGGAGTCTCAGATCCAAGAGGATAGAATGTCGACTGCTCAGCAGATCGAAGGTCTAACGAGTCGACTTGATGCGCTGGGGGCGAGGGTCCAGAATATTAGCGCGGAGTATGTTCAAAAGGCCGAGTTTGAGTTGAGAGAGCAAAAATTGCTGACGCGCATCCTTCATCTTGAGGAGGAAAATCAATCGTTGCTTCAGCGCTTTCAGGTTTCGGAGACGCTTATTCAACGGTTGGGTCAACAAACCATTACTAACTCCGACCGATTGGCATTGGTAACTGAAGGCGCGTTGACTCATTTGAGTCGAATTGAGCAGATTGAAGCCGATATCATTCGGTTTGAAAGTTTCTCTGATCGGTTGGATGCACTGGCTGCGAAAGACATTGAGTTAGATAGAGAGGTCTTTGCAATAAATGATATTAGTTTTAGGCTTGAGGAGCTCGCTACAGGTTTGTACCCATTGCAGGCTGAGCTGCTGAGACTCGAAGGTGAGACAAAAAATATCGATGATATTTATAGGCTGAATTCAGAGGATTTAAATGTAGTGCTGAGGAGGCTCGATGAATTAGAAATCGTCCAACCAACACTCGCCGATCAATATTCTTTGAGAAATCGTATGAGCGAAATTCTTTATCAGCAGTCATTGATTGCTGAAGATTCGGATCGGCTGAAAATATTAGAGGATAAAATTTTGATGATGGAAGAGCAGTTAGCTTCTCCTCGCATTGCGCCTGATGTCGAGGGGGGCATGTCGACAACGGAAGATTCAACTCCCAGCTCTGAATGATTTTTTAGCTGATTGGTTTGTAAAGGCCTAGGATTTTTTTGATACGTGATAATGAGGCTCACGCCGTTTAAAAAACGGGATAGAGGTTGTCGACTATACTGCTGAGCATGCGATCTAAGATCTACATTTTCGCCATTGTCTGGCTCGTAGTGGTTATATTGTCGGTGTTTTTCCCCGCGCACGCGGCTGATCGCAGTGGCGTATCCAACCAGCATGTTAAGCTCGATCTCATCACGGAATTTGATCGGGTTTCTCCAGGTCAAGAGCTTCACCTCGGCGTCCGTGTAACGCTTGAGGAGGACTGGCACATCTATTGGAAAAATCCAGGGGACACTGGCCTGCCCACCCGAGTTGATTGGTTGCTCCCCAGTAAATTTGTTGTAGGGCCAATGTTATGGCCAGCTCCCAGTCGATTTAAGCTTGAGAATTTTGTCAATTTTGGATACGGCCTTACCGTCATCTTTCCATTTCAACTTAAAATCGCTGAAGACGTGTTAGCTGGTCGATACCCCATTTCGGCAGACGTGTCTTGGCTTATTTGTAAAGACTTGTGTATTCCTGGAGAGGCTGAGCTCTTCATGGACCTTCAAGTAGGTGATTTAGGGGTTGCCACAGCAGACGCGAGTGACATTGAAAACGCGCTGCAAGAAATGCCGAGCCAAGCCCCTAAGGACTGGTTTGATGTAACGGTGAGCCAAGACGGACAATGGAGTCTTGATTTAAGCCGTATAGACTCTACTGTCATTTCGGCAGAATTCTTCCCTGCTCGAAGTGATGTCATCTCATACCAGGTGCCGCAGATGCTGGTTTCGGTCGCAGCAGGTATGACCTTGCGTGGGCGTTTGTCCTCTGAATATGCGAGGTCTAAAACTTCGTTCGAAGGTGTTTTGGTGGTAACGGATAAAGCCAGTGGCGAGACTGCAAGTTACGACCTTCGTCGAACTCCAAGGGAGCTTATAGCGCTTGAATCCACAATTCGTTCTGTGCCGAATCAATCTATCTCCAGCCTTTGGTTAGCGATTTGTTTTGCCTTGGTTGGTGGGGTGATCTTAAATTTAATGCCGTGTGTTCTTCCCGTTGTGGCGATTAAATTAATGTCATTGATCGGCCAAGAAGGGCGGCCTATATCAGCGCGCTATTGGGATGCTGTGTCGTTTGCCTTTGGCGTTGTTTTAACGTTTTGTTTGATAGGTGGCGCTTTGCTGGTTATGAGATCGGCCGGCGATCAGATTGGTTGGGGTTTTCAGTTGCAAGCTCCTGAAATGGTTTTGGGGTTAATTGTTTTGTTCTTTGTACTTGCGTTGAATATGTCCGGTTTGTTTGAGATCGGCACCAGCTTGCAGCGTTTTGGCGGAATCGATGGGGCATTTGGCCGGTGGTCTTCCCTACTGTCTGGGGCTCTCGTAACAATTATTGCAACACCATGCACAGCGCCTTTTATGGGTGCGGCAATCGGTTTTTCAATTGGGCAAGGGGCGGTGTCGAGTATGCTCACGTTCTTAGCGCTTGGGGTTGGGATGGCAACGCCTTACGTGATCATTTCTTTGTGGCCTGGTCTACTTGTATGGGTGCCAAAGCCGGGCGAATGGATGAATACCTTAAAAAACCTGTTGAGTGTGCCTTTGTACTTGACGGTCATTTGGTTAATTTGGGTGTTGGGTCAGCAAACCACCATTCACACTGTCTCCAAAGTCCTCGTTGTTTTAGTCTTCGTTGGTTTATCTTTTTGGGCTATGGGTAAACTGCAGTATCGAACGATCACTCGTATTGGTCCGTGGAGAATCCTAATTGCGATCAGTCTCTTGATTTCTCTATCAGGCTTGCTTCATATTGGGACTGCACTGGATCAAACGATTACTCGAGGAGTTTCTAAAACGGAGTGGAAACCTTGGTCATCGGCGGATGTGGCGAGTGCTCGTGAGGAAGCCTATCCGGTGTTCGTTGATTACACTGCAGCTTGGTGTATCACCTGCCAAGTGAATAAGACGCTGGTGCTTAATGATCAGGAGGTCGTAGCTGCGTTTCGGAAAAATAAAGTGATTACTTTTAGAGCTGATTGGACATCTAGAGATGCGGAAATTACGAAGTCATTAACTTCTTTTGGTAGATCAGGCGTGCCTGTTTACGTATTTTATCCCAGGAACCAAGGGGCGCCTGTTGTTCTATCGGAGGTGCTTAGGAAAAAAGAAATTTTTAGTCTATTCGATCGTTGATAAGGTAATGTTAAATGCTCAGATTTTCACCTTGGCTGAGATACATTTTCCAAAGGGGATAGGCATTGGAACGAACAGAGAGATTTTATAAGATTGACCGATTGCTTCGCGATAGCAGATCGGTTTCCTTAGAGAGGTTCCTTGAGGAGCTTTCGGTTTCAAAGGCGACATTCAAGCGCGATATCGAGTACATGAGAGATCGCCTTAACGCCCCTATTAGTTGGGACCGTACTCTTCGCGGCTATATTTTTGATCAAGAGATTGACGATGCGCCGTCCTATGAATTACCTGGGATTTGGTTTAACCAATCAGAGATTCTTGCCTTGCTCTCAATGGAGGCTTTGTTGAGTCAAATTCAACCAGGTTTGCTTGGACCACGACTTGATCCACTTAAACAAAAATTGCGAGATCTCATTGAGGTTGGTGAGTACTCAGTCGATGCGATCAAGAACCGCATCAAAATCCTCAATATGGGCTCCCGCAGTCGGAGCATTAAACATTTTGAAGTTATTGCGCTATCCTTAATGCAGCGGTCTCAGCTTGAGCTTACATACTACGTCCGCTCAAGAGAAGAGGTAACGCAACGATCTATTTCGCCTCAACGAATCGTATACTACAGAGATAATTGGTATTTAGATGCCTGGTGTCATTCTGTGAATGCAGTACGTAGTTTTTCGTTGGATGCTGTGCGTACCGCGACGCTGAGAGATGAGGCGGCTATTCAATGTGATGAAAAAATATTAGATTCTGTTCTCGGATCAGGATATGGGATTTTTTCTGGCACTGTACTTTTGTGGGCCAAACTTCGATTTAGTGCCGAGCGTGCTAAATGGGTTTCTCTTGAAGAATGGCATCCATCTCAACGGACTCATTTTGATGATGAAGGTTATTTTATTTTAGAAATACCTTACAGCGAACAGCATGAGCTCGTCATGGATATCCTTAGATTTGGTCCTGACGTTGAGGTGATTGAGCCTGAATCATTGCGTCATATGGTTAGGGAGAAGGTGTCTAAAATGTTGGCCATATATGAATAAAATGCTGATTTATATAAATTTTTAAGAAAAAATATTTTTAATATACGTTGGTTCAGGCTCATCTGGTGAGCTAGTGCCGGGCGCAAACTACCTCCAAGATAATTAGTTATAACGGAGGTTAGTGATGGAACAGCTTAGTTTTTTCCTTAACAGAACACCAGGCCCTAAATTACGACGCAGTATTTCAGCTATTAGAGATCGTGTTGATCAATCAGCGTCCAGAAGTAATGTGGGCGTAACCGGCAAGTTACGGGAATTGAATAGTACGCTGCCGCGTTTTACGAGGATAACTGGCATAAACAGTCGTTCTTCTGACGACTTTGGTGCAATCAGGACTAAATTAGTAACTCGCGATATTTTATATCGCTCAAACCATCAGTCTCAGTCGCGAGGACAGGTCTCGATTTGTCAAGTGGCGCGTGGACGTCAGTTTATCCCACATCAACATATTGTAAATGCGATCGAGCGTGCTTTAGTCGCCTTAAGAATTAATCCAGATGAGGTTGATGTGGCTGCGGAGTATGGGTCCTACGGAGCCCAAATGTCATTGGTGGTCTCGTTACCAAGTTTTTATGACTTTGATCCTGGAAGTATGGACCCCTTCAGGCTCCAGGTGGTTTTGCACAATTGTTTGAGTCGAGGAGGGCTCCGTCTTCTTGCGCGATGGTTCCAAGAGGGGACCGGTGCAACTTATTCAGTCGGAGTGACGCAGCTCAATGCAAGCCTTGCTCATCGGATCCCGGCAAGAGAGGAAAATATCCTGCCCACGTTTAGAAAGGCTATTGAGTTGGCTCGTGAAGATTGTCTCCATTTGGGTGATTGGACGCGCCAAGCGGTTAGTAAAGATGCGCTAGAAACGTGGTTGGTTGGGTCTGTTCGGCGCATGTGGGGTAAAAAGGCTCAACAAGCTCTTCATAGTGAATTCGAATCTGATGAGGGCATCTATAGCAGAGAGGGGAATGTATCTTGGAATGTACTGGATACTTTGATGGTGCTCGCCAGCTATTGTGCAGGTACAAAAGATATCCTTCTGCAATGTGATCAGGTGGTGGAGGGGGCGGTCTTAATGCGATCGCTATTAAAGAAGTGTTTAACTGTATAGATGTGTTTTCCCCGAATGCTAAGTCCTTTTAGTCTTAGTGGTCTTAGTGGTATGAGTGTTTTTAGTTTTTTTGAGAAATGAATACAAAAAAGATATGATCAAGATATAGTCGCTTACCTAATCTCACAAACTGGATAAAATCGGTGCTGATCTTTCGTCAATTAATTGACCAACAGTCGTCCACGTATACGTATCTCTTGGGTGATTCAGAATCTAGAGAGTGTCTGTTAATTGACCCCGTGTTTGAGCAGGTCATGCGAGATCGGGCGATGATAAAGGAGATGGATCTTGATCTCATCGCTACCGTTGAGACCCACGTCCATGCTGACCACGTTACCGGGGCTTGGCTGCTTCACAATAGCCTTGCGAGTGAAATCGTAGTTTCAGCGAATGGAGGTGCTCGAGGGGCTGGGCGCTATGTGGGGCAGGACGACGTAATCACCTTCGGTGCTAGGACGTTGGGTGTGCGTGAGACACCAGGGCATACGAACGGATGTATCACCTTAGTTCTAGATGATAAATCCATGGTTTTTACTGGAGATTGCTTATTAATCCGGGGTACAGGGCGGACGGATTTCCAAGAGGGAAACCCGGAAATGATGTTCCAATCTATTCACGAGCAAATTTTTACACTTCCCAATTCATGTTTGATTTATCCCGGGCACGATTATCGAGGAATGACCGTGTCGGGCATCTTGGAGGAAAAACGTTTCAATCCGAGATTAGGAGGCGCAATTAACCTTCAAGACTTCTCGGGTTATATGGAGAACTTGAAGTTGCCTCATCCCGGTCAGATTAATCGTGCTGTGCCGGCAAATTTAAATTGTGGTCAACCGACTGGTAATGCTCCTGAATTGAATACTCAGGACTGGGCAACTCTAAGTTATAGTTTTTCTGGGATTTGGGAGATAGAGCCTTCGGTACTCGAAGAGATGTTGGCGACAGTGCAGATTATAGATGTCAGGGAAGTGGTTGAATTTGAAGGACCGTTAGGCCGAGTCCCGGGCGCTAAATTAATACCACTAAGTCAACTGGCGGACCGCGTTGGAGAGTTGGAGCCGAGTATGCCAATTGTGACTGTTTGTCGGTCTGGAGCACGATCAGCACAAGCTGTCCTCCACCTTCAGGCGCTAGGGTTTACACAACTAGCTAATTTATCCGGTGGTATGCTGCGGTGGGCTGTCGGGGGGCATGCTGTTCTGGGTGGTTCTGAATGATTTCAGACGTTTAAAGACTCGTAGGTACAACTTGAGTGCTATCAGCTTCCCGACTGTATTTAAGATTCTGCTTGTTTAGTTCGTAAAAATGCAGGACGAGTTGTGAGCCTCTTGAAGTAGTCGTTTATTGAGGGGGGAAAAGGTTCTTCCACATGTCGAATATAAGAAGTGAGCGCAATTCCGATCATGATGTCGGCCCCCGAAAACATTTCACCGAGTAACCATTTCCTTTTGCCTAGGACTCCGCCCACGGCTTCTAGACAAATCGTTGCTCGTTTCTTGAATTCTACAATTGTTGGCGTATGGATCGCATTGGGGAATGCTCTCTTATGCCTGATAATTTCAGATACGGAAGATGCGAAGGTTGCTTCTGCAAACCAACTCCATTCTAAGTAAGCGGCATATAGAGGATCATTTTTGCTAGGCTGGAGTTTACCCTTCCCATATTTATCGATGAGGTAATGGACCATTGCGCCGCTTTCACGCATGGTGATTTCACCATCTTTAAGAACGGGAACTTTACCAATCGGACTGATACTAAGAAATTGTGGGCTGAGTCGAAATTCCGGTGAAAAGTCTATAATTTCAATTTTGTACGGAATATTCAATTCTTCGCACGCCCAAATAGTTCGGAGACCACGGGTGTTTGGGAAATGGTAAATTGTAATCACAGGTGCTACTCCTTTGCTTAGCTTTAACTGGTGATGCTCTAGAGCGTAGTGATTGTCAAGGTTCAATCATTGTAGCGTTATTGTGTTCTTCGTCACTGAATAAGCCGATTAACTAATGTCAAATTGAAGATTTGGAAATGATATCGATTTGTTTTATAGATTCGATTATTATTGCTCACTCAATAATTATGAAAGATAAACAAATGAAAAAGATTTATTTTGTAGCACTATTGTTACTGACGTCAGCTTGCTCGCAGGAGGTTGTAACGGCGGATGCTGCACTTGAGACTGAGGACCAAAAAACCCTATATGCTATAGGCATGCTTATCAGCAATCAATTGCAACCTTTCGCGCTGAGTGAGGAAGAGTTGGCTCCGATTGTGCAAGGGATGACAGACGGCATATCGGGCTTGGACGCAAAGGTGGATATGAAGACTTATGAAGCGAGGATCAATGAAATGGTATCAGAGCGTTCTGCAATAGTTGCTGCGAAAGAAGCGTCCGTTTCTGAGACGTACCTCAAGCAATTTGAATCAGATGATTCTGTCGTAAAAACTGAATCTGGTGCGATTGTTAAGATGATAGAAGAAGGCACGGGTGATTTTCCGAGTGCGAGTGATACAGTCATGGTTCATTATGAGGGAAGTTTGGTTGACGGAACTGTGTTTGATAGTTCTCTCGTTCGTGGCTCCCCAGCGACCTTTCCTTTGAGTGGTGTCATAACGTGTTGGACTGAAGGGCTTCAAAAGATAAAGGTTGGAGGAAAGGCTCAGTTGATTTGTCCCGCTGATACCGCTTACGGAGACCGTGGAGCACCCCCAAAAATCGGACCTGGTGCTACATTAATATTTGAAGTTAATCTTCTTGAAATTAAGAAGTAATTCGGCTAACAAGTATGATCAAAGGGGAACTAAATGTTGATTGATATGAGAACTTATCGATGTAGGCCCGGTTCCATAAAGAAACATCTGGCTTTGTATGAAAAATTGGGTAAGCCTGCTCAAACCAAACATCTCGGAAATCCGCTTGCTTACATGCAATGCGAGAGTGGAAACCCTAACGAGTATGTTCACATGTGGATTTATGAGAATGCTGGCGATAGAGAACAAAAAAGAGCGTTAATGTGGGCTGATCCAGATTGGATTAACTACACGCAAGAAAGCGCTAAGCTTGGTGCGCTTGAGAGCCAAACCAATCAGTTGATGACGCCAGTTGATTTCTTTTCATTACCGAAAAAGCTTGGATAGTCATTTTTTTGAAATCAGAAAGATGGACCATTTCGACTGGTCCATCTTTCTTTTCTGTTAATTCTTTTCTCGTTCTTTTTGTATCAGTACGCGTCTTAGTATTTTTCCAGATGCCGACTTTGGAATTTGTTCTACGAACTCGACAATTCTGACCTTCTTGTGAGGGGCGACTCTTTGTGCGACGAATGACATAATTTCTTCGGCACTCACAGATAACCCCGTTTTTATGACGACGACTGCCTTAGGTAGTTCTCCAGCTTCCTCATCAGCTATAGGAATGACTGCGGCATCAGAAACTGCAGGATGTGTGAGTAGGAGTGCTTCTAGCTCAGCAGGAGCCACCTGCATACCTTTATATTTGATTAGTTCTTTGATGCGATCAACCACATAGAAAAATCCTTCATCGTCGACATACCCAATATCTCCAGTTCGGTACCAACCCTCTTTCGTGATGCTTTCTGCGGTGGTTTCTGGTCTATTTAGGTAGCCCTTCATAATCTGCGGACCGCGAATCCATATCTCACCATTTTGATTATTGTAAAGAGGTTTTTCCGTTTCTGGATCAACAATCATGACCTCTGTATTCGGAATGGGTAGGCCAATTGATCCTATTTTTTTTGCTTTACTTCTAATGGGCAGTAAATGGGTGACAGGGCTTGCTTCAGTCATACCGTAGCCTTGAGCAATACTGCATCCAACCCGGGCCGCGGCCTCCATGGCGATGCCTTCACCTAAAGGGGCGGCACCAGAGAGAATGAGCTCAAGACTGGATAAATCGTATTTTTCCACTGCGGGATGTTTCGCTAACCCTAAGACTATTGGCGGGACTATGGGTGCTTTGGTCACTTTGTGCGTCTCAATTGCGGATAGGAAAGCCTCCATCTCGAAGCGAGACATACACACAATAGTTCCTCGTCTGTAGAGAGAGTAGAGCATGATGACCACCATGCCGTAGATATGGAAAAAGGGCAGGACGCCAAGCACCGTATCTTGTTCGCAGATAGCATTATGGCTTGTCATGCCTTCAATTTGTCGCATGTTCACTATAAGGTTGAAGTGAGTAAGCATTACGCCCTTGGGTAGCCCGGTGGTGCCGCTCGAGTACGGAAGCGCGCAGACGTCATTCTCTGCAGAGATCTCGGGCTCAATTACCGTGAGGTCAGATTGCATTAATTCCTCGAGTCTTCTGTGACCTTTTGCTTCACCAATAACAAAGAGTTCGTCTACTTGATGTTTTTTTATTGCCTCCTCTGCTTTATCCAAGAAATCAGGCACTGTAATGATGAGTTTTACTTTCGCGTCGATGAGCTGTTTGGCTAATTCGTCTGCTGTGTATAACGGGTTAACCGTCGTGCAAATCCCGCCTAATTTTATGACTGCAAGAAATATGAAAGCATATTCAGGTACGTTTGGACTGTATATCGCAAGGACATCGCCTTTTTTGAATCCGGTTGCCTGCAAGCCAGCCGCGAGTCGATGGATGGATTCTGACAATTCTCGGTAACTGATTTTTCGATTCGTCTCAGCTTGAATGATCGCGGTTTTATTCTCGTGCGCTGATATGTTCCCGAGAACGAAGTCCACGACATTTATTTTTGGTGTGGATACATCCGCATGCGGCCCTCGAAATATCATGGCAACTCCTCCTAGGCTAATTTGTGAAATTATTTTTTATTCAGTCTACATCATTAATGTCAATGAACGGTTAGTCTAAAATGCGGGTTACATATTCAGTTTATTGAAATAGGGATTATTGTATGAGCATCGATATTAATGGAATTGCACACATACAGTTGACGGTTAAAAACGCCGCAAGTATCGAATTTTGGCGGGCTCTGTGTGGCTTTATGTCGATGAGTACGTTGATTGATAATGAGGACGTTCATTACAGTATTGGTGGGCGAACTGGTGTGTTGGTCCGTCTAGCGCCAATCGGGAAAAGATCGGTTAGCTTCGACCAAGATACGAGTGGTTTGCATCATGTATGCTTTAGAGCACGTTCTAGGCGGGATGTTGAACTCGTGTTTGAATTTGTTAGCACATTGAGACTGGGGAAAATTGTCCACCCTCCAGAAGAGGGGTGGCGGTTTGCTCCTGGATATTA
>DFDI01000102.1:12328-13193 GCA_002367635.1 Betaproteobacteria bacterium UBA3031
GGGGGGGGCGGTTTGCTCCTGGATATTACTCCATTCTCTTTGAGGATCCAGATGGCATACGTATCGAAGTCAATTTTGTCCCTGGAAGCGGACATTTTTCAGAAAATGGGCGGTTAGGCAGCGGTGGGGTAGGGCCTGCGAATAACTATGGTGAAGAGGGTCTAACAAATAAATGAATAACTTTTAATTTTAGTTATTCGAAACTTTAACTTGAAATATAAGAGAGGTAAGTATGACAAGTATATCTTTGGCACACGCTCAAAAATGTCTTAATGTTGCTATTGAAAAGGCTCAGCAGGATTTTAAGCGACCTATTTGTGTATCCATCTGTGACTCGTATGGATATCAAATCGCTTTTTACCGTATGGACAAGGCACCCATTCGAAGTATTGCGATATCACAGCAAAAAGCGCATACGGCGACGCGAATGGGGATGTCGACCGATGCATTTTTAGAGCGTTTAAATGCTGACAAGATTGATATCAGATATTTTTGCGACCCGCTAATGACGGCTTTACCTGGCGGTAATTTGTTAAAGTCAAAAGGCGGTGATGTTCTAGGGGCGGTTGGTGTGAGTGGATTAAAGCCTGTCGAGGATCAAATCATCACCGAGACGATCGCGGCGTGGTTTCTAGAACAGAATGATTGAGTTTGGGTGTGATTGATTAGCCCTATTTTTCCCGAGCACATGCCACTCAATGAGCTGATTTGAGCTTACTAATATACGGCAGATTACTTAGCATTTTATTTGAAGGTATATCTTGAATCCAGAGAGAGAAACAGAAGCTTCATCGGGACATAAGCTCCCCAAAATAGGGTGGATTGTTGGTATAACGCTCTTCCTGTTGATGTTGCAAGTACCTGC
>DFDI01000102.1:13421-37762 GCA_002367635.1 Betaproteobacteria bacterium UBA3031
CCAGAAGGCTTGAGTGCCGACGCTTGGTGCGTCGCAGCGCTAGGGATTTTAATGGCGGTTATGTGGGTTACGGAGGCGATACCGCTTCCTGCCACCGCTTTGCTACCCATCCCATTAGTTCCCTTGTTGGGAGTTTCTTCGGTTAAAGAGACAGTTGTTTCTTATTCGCATCCAGTCATCTTTCTATTTATGGGTGGATTCATAGTAGCTCTAGCAATGGAGCGTTGGAAGTTACACCAAAGAATTGCACTTTTTGTATTACAGTTGAGCGGGGATCGACCAGCATTCTTGGTTGGTGGTTTTTTATCTGTCAGTGCCTTTTTAAGCATGTGGGTTTCCAATACGGCGACGACTTTAATGATGTTGCCTATTGCGGTATCCGTAATAGGCACCCTTAAGTCGAATAGAGGAGATGGAGTCCAAGGAGATTCATTAGCCAAAGCTTTAATGTTGTCGTTGGCCTACGGGGCATCTGCTGGAGGAATGGCAACTTTAGTTGGTACGCCACCCAACGCATTTTTCGCCGGTTTCGTCAAACAAACATACGGGATCGAAGTGGGTTTTTTAGATTGGATGGCAGTCGCGTTACCTCTTTCAGTGCTGATGCTAATCATGGCATGGTTATTGTTGACTAAAATCATTTTCAATGTAGGTCGAGATAGAATTGTGGGTATCAGTGCGGCTATTGACCGACAAGTTCAGGCGCAAGGCAAGCTATCTCTCGGGGAATTTTTAGTCGGGATCGTTTTCATTACATTGGCTACATTGTGGATATTGCGCCCATGGATTAATACGATTTTTCAGAGTCCAGCCTTATCCGACACGGTGATTGCCATGGCGGTCGGATTATCAACATTTTTCATTCCTGTCGATTGGAAGAAAGGTATTTTCCTCATGGATTGGGAGTGGGGCAAAAAAATCCCTTTCGGAATTTTATTGTTATTTGGTGGAGGATTGACTCTGGCATCTTTGATTGAGAAAACAGGGCTGTCTCACTGGATTGGCCAACAACTCGTGAGTTTAGAAATGTTTCCGACCCTGGTGATTGTTTTAGCGATGGTCTTATTGTTGGTGTTGCTTACGGAGTTGACTTCAAATACAGCGACTACGGCAGCGTTTTTACCTGTTGTCGGTGCCTTGGCTATCACCTTGGGAGAACACCCTCTAATGTTTGTTATTCCGGCAACTCTAGCTGCTAGCTGTGCATTTATGTTGCCAGTCGCTACCCCACCAAACGCAATTGTGTTCTCGGCGGGTTATCTGGTACAAAAAGATATGACAAGAGCTGGATTTGGTTTGAATATTATTGGGGTGATTCTTGTAACGCTGGTTGCATACACGTTGATGTTGTGGGTCTTCGCTATTGAGCCTGGGGTGTCACCACCTTTTTGATTATTTTCTCTCAGATGTTTTTTTATCTAGATCGTTAAGGCTTAGTGCTACTCGAAATCCGAGATCGATATGTTTGGCGCCATAAAATTTGTAACGTTCGGCGGTCCTAAGATAGTAAGGTTGATTGGTTAGCCAGGAGCCGCCTCGATAGGCGCGTTGCTCACAATCTCCATCCGTGAAGGGTCGCCCATCAAGTGAACCACGACTGTGTCGCCAATTCGGATTGAGGCAGTCTTCTACCCACTCCCATACATTTCCGAGCATATCGAAGACGCCAAATTGATTGGGTTTATAGGAACCCACATCGGACAAACTCGGTTTGCCGTCTGAGCAGGGTAGTGTGCGCCATCCGAACTCATATTCCTGTTCGGCAGTTTTATCGTAACCATTACCATACTCACAAGTTTGTTCAGGTGGGATACCAAAGAATCGAGTTCGCTTGGTGCCAGATTGAGCGGCATATTCCCACTCTGCTTCGGACGGCAAACGGTATGCTTTCCGAGTCTTTTCTCGCAACCACCGGATATACACTTGTGTATCGTCCCAAGACACGTTCATGACTGGTTGGTTACCCCTTCCATAGCCTTCATCGTCGATCGAAGGGCAAGCAGCATCCTGAACGCAAATTTCCCACTGCGCGAATGTGATCTCTAATTGACTGATGCTAAAGGGTTGCTCAAAGATGATGTCTAGAACATAACCTTCGTTGTAAGGGCTTCCGAACTCGTTCGGAGGGGAGCCAAATCCGTAAGGTCCAGCAGGGATGACGATCATCTTAGGGCAGGAGTCGCAGTCCTGAAAGATGTTTCCCGATTCCGATTGCGCAACCACGTGGGAGCTAACCATTATGATGCTTGCTCCGAGCGCTAAGGCACATATATTTTGGAGTCTGAACATTATGGGTGACTCAAGCTTAATGCGATTCGAAAACCCAGATCTATTTCTCGAGCACCTAGATATTTATATCTGTCAGGTATTTGTAAATATTTAGGTGGGTGATTAAGCCAAGAACCGCCTCGATAGGCACGTTGCGCGCAATGACCATTAACGCGAGCTGAAGCATCGGTTGGGGCATTACGCCACAAGATTGCTTGGCAATCCTCAGTCCATTCCCAGACATTGCCTAACGTATCATAAAGTCCAAAATGGTTTGGTTTAAATGAGCCTATGGGCGCAGAGAAGTTGAAACCATCGTCACAGGGTAATGCTTCCAATCCGTAATCGAGGGTCCGTTGTGCGGTTTGGTCATAAAGATTTCCAAATTCACATACTTGTGTTGGTGTTAAGCCAAAAAATCGAGCTCGATTACTACCTCCTGTTGCGACGTACTCCCACTCAGCTTCAGTGAGTAGCCTATAGGGTTTTCTGGTCTTTTTAGATAACCATTTGGTGTATTCCAGTGTTTCTTGCCAGGAAACATTCACTACTGGGTGATTCTCTTTGCTCCAGTCGTCTCGTTTCGCAATGGGACATTGCTCGTCGATGACGCAGGCTTCCCACTGTTGGTAGGTGATTTCAAATTTACCTACAGCGAACGGTTCTGAGATTAATACGGGGCGCAATTCACCTTCACTATAGGGACGTCCTTGGTCAACCGGCGGCGCTCCCATACTGAAAGATCCAGAGGGAATCACGACCATGACGGGACACTGATCGCAGTCTTCGAATTCATCACCAGGACGGTAAGTCTCATCAGATAAAACCGGATTTATGAACAGGATCCATAAGCCGAACAGCGCATATGCAGATGATTTGGTGATGAACATTAATGTAAGTTACGTATGAATTTTTTGATGGGGTATATTATTCTAAAATTAGAGATTCATGTCATCTTAGGAGGTCACATTATGATTCATGTTGTAGCTATTATTAAAGCCAAGCTTGGGAAAAGAGACGCTATTCTTTCTGTTGCCAGGGAGAACGTAACAACTGTTAGGCAAGAGGATGGGTGCGTTGAGTATATTCTAGTCGTAGACGCAGAGTTTGGTGCGTTTCAAACCAAATTTGGAGAGGACACCTTTTTGGTTATTGAAAAGTGGCGTGATGAGGCTGCATTAAAGGCCCATGCGGTAGCACCTCACATGTTGAGTTATGGTCAAAAAGTTAAAGATTGGATTGAATCTAGAGTGATTCGCGTTCTGGATCCTTTAGCTTAATTATCGAAACGTAATGCTCTATTTCGCCTATGGCTCTAATCTTGATGATGAAGATTGGGGGAATTTTTGTATTAAGAATTCTCTGCCAGCTGACTGCATTAATCCTATTGGTCCGGCGTTCTTGCCTGATCATGAACTAGCATTCGATGTTTTTTCACAAACTCGTGGTGGTGGCGCCTTAAATATAAAGGCGCGATTGGGTGGATATGTTTGTGGTGCTTTATTCGAGGTCGGAGATCTTGGTTGGCAGGCGCTTGATTTAAAGGAGGGTGTATCCGACCGTGTTTATCAAAGAGTTAGTAAGCACATATTACAGCCCGACGGCACTCTTGTTTTAGCGTTGACGTATGAGGTTACGCCTCAGAGTCAGTGTCATTTCGTCGAGCCAACCCCAGCTTACTTTGAGGCAGTTAAGCGTGGCTTAATGCGATTTAATTTTTCAGACCTTCACCTGATTCAGGCAGCAGTTGGTGCACGGTTCCCAGATTCAACGGTTGGTGTTTTTGTTTACGGAACAATTTTGAGCGACGAGTGCCGGCACTGGGTAATAGAATCGTTAAATGTTTTGCAGTCTAAAGATGCTGCAGTACGCGGTTCGTTGCTTGCGACGGAGTTTGCCTATCAGATGCTCCACCTTTCTGGGGCAGACAGTGCTCAAGACTTTTCGGGCGAATTGATTTTTCCCTCCGATCTGTCTGCGGCGATTAGGCGACTGGATAAGGTGGAAGGATTTTCGAGTTTTGGTTCGGCTGTCAACGATTATGACCGAGTTTTGGTTACCGTAACCCCCAGAGGAGAAGATCTGATTCGGGCTTGGTGTTATGTTGCGGGAGACAGGGTAAAAAATACCTGACTGATTGATGCCCATGCTTAATTGATCTGATTTACGATGCCTCCCTCTACCCTAAGCGCGGCTCCGGTAGTTAGGGCTGAGAGCGGACTACACAGGTAGACCGCTAACGGAGCCACCTCCTTGGCTTCAGCAAATCTTTTAATGATTGATGTGGGGCGGAATTTCTCAAAAAATTCTTGTTCCAGTTGTTCGAGGCTGATACCCCAGTCGTTAGCGCGTTCTCGTCTTTGTTGTTCTGTGGTATCGGTCCTGGTGGGTCCGGGTAGTAGCGCGTTCACCGTTACCCCGGTACCGCTGAGAGACATTGCGAGGCCGCGAGAAATGCTAAGTTGAGCGCTCTTGCTGAAACCATAGTGAATCATTTCCGGTGGAATCATTAGGCCCGATTCGCTGGAGATAAAAATGACTCGTCCCCATTCCTGGGTGACCATTTTCGGTGTGTAGAACCTGGTGAAACGTACCCCACTCATTACATTAATTTCAAATAATCGAGTCCAATCCGTGTCGTCAATTTCGAAAAATTGTTTTCGTTCATATATACCTAAGTTGTTGATGAGGATATCAACTTTAGGCACTGCGTCAAATACACTTTGGCATCCATCGGGTGTTGTACAGTCAGCGCTTATCCCTATGGGTTTAGTTTGTGAATTGATGGCTTTTATTTTTTCTACTGCGCTAGTTACTGTTTCTTGATACCTTCCTGTGATGACGACATCAACGCCTTCCTTTGCTAATGCTTCAGCAATGGCGTAACCAATGCCATAAGTTGATCCAGTGATGAGCGCTTTCTTGCCTTGAAGTTGCATATCCATGTCGCACGATCTCCTCGAAATTAAATACGTCTTTATCGTACACTAGCATCAGAGTAAAAGAGATGGGCATCAGAGGAATCAAAGGTGTTAGTTAATGACATTAATCCAATCGAAATTTTTTGATTGAGGTTGCAAGGTAAATCAATGATTGAAAGAGTTTATGTAACGGCAAGTACTTCGTTTGAAGCAGCATGTCAGATTGATATATTTCCCGACGAACACAGGGCCAGAGGGTTGCACGGCCATAGTTATGAGTTGTCTGTTAGGGCAGCCATTGATGATTCTGAATCGCTTGGCGGTGATGAGATCGAGATGACGCGTGAGACCTTGATGCGGGCATGTTCACCACTTGACTATAGCTATTTGAACGAGATAATTGAGGTTCCGACCGATGAGAATATTGCAAGGTATGTTTGGGCGCGACTCAACCTTCCGAAGGTAAATGTTATTGGATTGCGTAGCCAACATGATGAGGGCGTGCATCTAGATGCAGAAGGACGCGCACACGTATGGAGAAAATTTCGTTTTGAGTCCGCGCACAAACTACCTAACGTACCAGAGGGCCATAAATGTGGCCGGATGCATGGGCATGGGTTTGAGGTAATACTGCACGCACAAAGTTATCTTGAGGAATCTAATTTGGGTATTGATTATGATGAATTAGAGGTATGCTGGGGTGAGGTGCATGGCGTGCTTAATCACAATTGTCTTAATGATATTCCTGGCCTTGAAAACCCGACAAGTGAGATGATTTCTTTCTGGTTGTGGAGTCGTTTAAAAGAAAAATTGCCACAGTTGAGTTGGGTTACGGTCTATGAGACGGCAACAAGCGGTGCTCATTATAATGGTTCGATCTTTAGGATTTGGAAAGACTTCTCAATAGACAGCGCTATTCGACGTGAACGTGTGGGCTGTGACGATGAGCGTTTACGGATTCATGGTCATACATATTTGTGTCGGTTGCATTTAACGGCCCCTTTGGATCAAGTTTTGGGTTGGACTATAGATTATGGAGACATTAAAGAAAAATTTAGCCCTATATTTGCTGCGCTCGACCATCAACCTCTTTACGAGATTGCGGATTTGTCAGATAACGACCCATTAAGTATTGCGAGATGGATCAAAAAAAATAGCAGTAAATGCCTGCCAGAGCTTGAGCGAATTGATTTGTACGAGACTAGAGGTTGTGGCGTCACTATAGACTGGGGATCTTTGGGGCCAGCGCTGCCCATTTGACATTATGTATTCAGTTAAGGAAATTTTTTATACGATACAAGGAGAGGGCGCTCAAAGTGGTCGGGCAGCTGTTTTTTGTCGATTCGCCGGTTGTAATTTGTGGTCGGGTCGTGAGGCAGATCGATTGTCGGCAGACTGTCAATTTTGTGACACCGATTTCGTGGGTACGGATGGCGTAAACGGCGGCAAATTTGTATCTCCTGAGGCATTGGTTGATAGAGTAGAGAGTCAGTGGCCATCGCCTAATCGCGTCCGTCGATACGTAGTGTGCACGGGGGGTGAACCATTACTGCAGCTTGATCACAACTTGATTCGAGAATTTCATAATAGGGGTTTTGAGGTTGCTGTTGAGACGAATGGTACGATACCTGTTCCCAAGGGCGTTGATTGGGTATGTGTGAGTCCCAAGGGGGCGGTGCCAGTTCAGGTAAAACAGGGCAATGAGCTAAAGCTGGTTTATCCTCAGACTGGTAATGATCCTGCGCAGTTTTTATCGTGGAATTTTGATCACTATTTCATACAGCCTAAGGACGGTCCTGATATTGTATTGAATACTGAACTCTCAATTCAATTTTGCAAAGAGAATCCTAGTTGGCGATTAGGTCTGCAAATTCATAAAATGATTGGTGTGCCGTGAAATTAATTGACCAATGTGTATTGAAAATGAGAAGCGTCGTTAAGATTCTTCTCTGTATTACCCTTCCGTTCGTTTTGTCGGGTGTTGCGTATGCGGACAATGCTGAAGATATATTTGACCTTGGATATGACGCTTTTATAAAAATGGATTATGCAGGTGCTGAAAAACATTGGACGCGTGTTGGGGCGCTTGGGCATGCGAGAGCTCAAAATGGATTGGGAATAATGTATCGAGATGGCGATCTTGGTGAGGCGCGGTCAGAGGATGCTGCCGTATGGTTTCTTCAGTCGGCTAACAATGGTTATGCTTATGCAATGTTCAATCTTGGCATGCTCTACAAGAACGGTCGTCTTGGCGAGGTTAATGATATAGAAGCCTATCGTTGGCTATTATTGGCAAGTACGATTAATTTTGACGAGAACGCGAAGTTCCAGGTTAACTTATTGAGTCAAAGGATGGATAACCAGTCTCTCGTGAAAGCACGTGATCAGGCACAACTGTGGCTTGATGAGTTCTTTTTTGGGAAATCAACATACTAGTATTTAAAAACTTTAGTGGAGGGGCGAACGATGGATCTTGGAATTAACGGTAGAACTGCGATTGTGTGCGCATCGAGTCGGGGTTTAGGAAAAGCCTGTGCGATGGCGTTGGCAGAAGCTGGTGTTTCAATTGTACTGAACGGTAGAGATGAAAAAATACTCACGGCTACCGCAAATCAAATTGCTAAAGATACCGGAGTCTCCGTAACTCCTGTGATTGGGGACATCAGCACTCGGGAGGGGCAAGCCAAGGTTTTAGAGGCGTGTCCAAAGCCAGATATTCTGGTTAATAATAATGGTGGCCCGCCATTCAAGGATTTCCGGGAGCTTGACCGTGAGGCAATGCTAGATGGTGTGACTATGAATATGGTTACACCGATTGAGTTGATTCAAAAGGTGGTCGATAACATGATTGAACAAAAGTTCGGTCGTATCATTAATATCACATCAATGAGTGTCAAAATGCCAGTTCCAGGGTTAGATCTATCGAGCGGAGCTCGTGCTGGCTTGACGGCTTTTCTTGCTGGGGTGGCGAGGACGATCGCCGATCACAATGTCACGATTAATAATATACTTCCTGGGTTTTTTGATACAGATCGATTGAGGGGTGGTTTACAATCCTGGGCGCAGAATACGGGTGTAAGTGTTGAGGAGGTTGCTAAGGATCGTGCGTCGAAGATACCAGCGAAGCGTTTTGGTATGCCCGACGAATTTGGCAGAACTTGTGCTTTTTTATGTAGTGCTCATGCGGGGTACATTACAGGGCAGAGCCTATTAATAGACGGTGGTGTTTACAACAGCGCATTTTAGAATCATGGATTCTATTAATTATTCTTTAACCACGTTCCTCCAGGAGGATCCTGGAGGCTTCTTGGGATACATATTCCTTTCTAAATTCTTCAAAATCTAGCTGTTCGTCATGTTCCACGATTTGTTGCTTTGTAATGGATGATTTGACATTGTTTTCGCAGTCAGTCAGCACTTCATTGCTTAGTGTGTCCTGCTTAAGGCGCTCCGTATACTCGGATGACAGAGACATAATGAAGTCAAAATAAGAGCCATTATGCTTTTCTTCGATATCTTGGAGCACTCGTGCAGAAGGCGTTTCTTCAGGGTTGTTGAGGCAGTTCGCTGCATTGGCGAGGGATTGCGCATGAATACTTGTTTGATTGGCTTCGTCGAGTTTTAATGCAAAAGGTTGGCAGGCCTCAATGATGTCTGCGCCCCAAGACTTAACTGATGAAAAGTCTTTGTCACGAGTTAATTTAAGAGACGGATCTCTGCCTCGTTCAGCAATGAGATATTGATTTTCACTGTTCGATCTATTCTCCTCTGTTGAGTCATCTGAGCTTTTCGACAAGACACAAAAAAGTAGGAAGGTATCGAGAAACGCGATCGTTTCTTTGCTGATGCCAATATCCTGATAGGGATCAAGGTCAAGACAACGAACCTCGACGTATTCAACTCCTCTTCTATTCAGAGCCAACAAAGGGCGCTCGCCGTATTGAACGGGCTGTTTTGGCCTTATCGTGCCATAAAACTCATTCTCAATTTGTAGTAAAGCATTTGATAGTTGTATGGGATTTTTTCCATCAGTTAAGCCAATTGCAGCATAAGGAGGATAGGGTTGCGTCAGCGCATCATAGAGTGATTGAGCATAACTGGTGAGGTTGTTATAGCTCACACTGATCGAGGATTGGACGTCACTTTGGTAGCCAAGGGGACCCATTCTTAACGATGTGGCATAAGGGAGAAAATGAGTCCCATTCGCCATCTTGTTTAAGTGATGTACCCGACCGTTAACAAAGCAGTCACACACGGCAGGAGAGGCTCCAAACAAATACAACAGTAACCAGGCATGCTTTCTAAAATTTCGAATGAGTGAAAAGTAGTGTTGATTCTTAATGGCGATCAACTCATTACGATCATGGGATCGGCCGTATATGCGAGCCCAAGTTTCATTGGAGATCGAAAAGTTGTAATGAATGCCAGAAATTGTTTGCATCTTGGCCCCATATCGAAGGGCCAGCCCACGTCGGTAGACCGTTTTTGCTCTTGCAATATTTGAGTCGCCAAATTGAGCTATGGGGATACGACTATCTTCCGGAAGCATACACGGCATACTCGAACACCAAAGAAGTTCTGATGAAATATTACGGCTCACAAACTGGTGAACTTGTCTTAACTGTTTTAGGCAATTACCAACTTCGTTGTGTGTGTCTGTGATTAATTCCAGTTGAGCCTCGCTAAAGTCCGTAGTTATATTCGGATGTGTTAGCGCAGATCCTAATTGATCGGGATGCGGTTGTTGGCTCAGTTGACCTGTTGGATTGACGCGTAAGCTCTCTTTTTCGATACCTCTATTGAGGTTCGTCAGGTCTTCGCTAACGAGTTGATCAAGGTTTAGCATGGGCATGGTTTTTATTATTTGATTACGGATGTGAGTAAGTTTCATTTGTAGGCTATGCCGTATGATATCTTTAATCGTAATCCAATTTTTACTCAGTTATGATTTCTCTTTCTGAGTCTTTCCAACAGTCATTGGTCAAATTTTTGAAAATATGCCGTCGCAAGATATAAATCAAAAGCCGCGTACCATTTTTGAGCTGTTCTGTGTTTTCTCATTAATTACGTTGCAAGGTTTTGGAGGTGTTATTTCCATCATGCAAAGACATTTGGTCGAGCAACGCAAATGGTTTTCCCAAGCTGAATTTCTCGAGATGTTTGCATTGTCCCAGGTTCTACCAGGTCCAAATGTCTGCAATCTGGCATTGATGATCGGTGATCGATTTTTTGGCACAAGGGGTGCATTAGTTGCTCTATCTGGGATTATTATTTTGCCGATGTTTGTGATTTTGACGTTAGCTGGTAGTTATGACCAAATAGCAGCCGGATCGCATGTTGCAGGAGCTATAAAAGGTATGTCGGTAGTCGCAGTTGGTATGACTTTTGGGACGGCGCTAAGGTTGCTATCAGGCATACAGACTAATATCGTAGGGCGGGTTATACCCACGTTAGTGGTCTTACTTGTTTTTTATCTAGTCGGATGTCTGCGTATCCCGATATTCTGGGTGATACTCTTTTGCGGTGGGGGCTCGTTTTTTTGGGCGCGTCGTTCGCTAAAAAACCGAAGAGTTGTGAAAGAGATTTGATTATGAGTGTCACCGATTGGATTTCGATTTTAAGTCAATTTGCATTCCTCTCATTTCTAGCGGTTGGGGGTGTAATGTCGGTTGCCCCCGACATGCATCGCGTTGTTGTCGTTGAACTATCGATACTGTCAAATGAACAGTTTTTGGCCGCGATTACGTTGGGTAAATTATCTCCAGGCCCTAATGCTTTATTTGTTGCTGTACTGGGGTATCAAATTGCAGGGATCGTTGGGGCAATTGCTATGACCGGAGCCATGATCATACCCTCCGCGATATTCGCCTTCTATGTGACGCGATGGCGTCGTGAGAATAGTCATCGATTATCTGTGCAGTCATTTTCGATCGGTGCTGCCCCGGTTGTGGTTGGATTGTTGTTATCTACGGGATTTGTTTTGATCCAAAGTTTTTCAGATGTTTTCACTATGATCTGCGTGTTAGTCGTGGCGTTAATCGTATGGAAGTCACGGTTACACTTGATGAGCTTAATGGCGATTGGCGCTCTTTTGGGGGCGATCGGGGTTGTATGATCGGATGTTTGCTGGAATATGGCCATGCTGATATCTGGTCAGACTAGAGCAGTCTTATGGATGTGTGGTGGAGTACTATCATTTTCATTGATGGCTATTTCCGGTCGTGAGTTGTCCTCTGAACTTTCAACATCACAAATCTTATTTGTGCGAAGCGTTGTGGGCTTTTCTGTCATGGTTTTGGTGATGAGCCGAGTCGGGTGGGGGAAGCTTAGCACCACTCATTTTCGAACGCATGTCATACGAAATATGGCACACTTTTTGGGGCAATATGCGTGGTTTTATGGGATCGCGTTAATTTCTTTGGCAGAAGTGTTTGCGCTCGAATTTACCATGCCTTTTTGGACGGCTATTTTGGCGGTAGTTATGCTGGGTGAGCGAATCAATCCAAAAAGAATGTTAGCGATCGGACTTGGATTTGTAGGCGTGTTGATAATGTTGCGGCCTGGTTTGGAAATCATTAGCCCTGCTGCAATGGTCGTTCTTGGGGCAGCATTTTTATATGCATTCGCACATACTCTGACAAAACAACTATCTGGGTTTGACGCACCTGTCGCGATCGTATTTTATATGGCGGGTATACAGTTCGTTATCGCGATCATATTTTCCTTTCAGGAATATTCTTGGCCAAGCCTCAGTCTTCTACCTTGGACAATAGGGGTAGGAGTGTTCGCCTTGACTGCTAATTATTCGTTGGCTCGAGCGTTTAAGTTAAGCGATGTGTCAGTGGTTATGCCGTTTGATTATCTGCGTCTGCCGTTTATTACGTTTATAGGGCTCATATTTTATGAGGAACGTCCCGAAGTCTGGGTGCTATTGGGAGGCTCTATCGTGATTTTAGGTAGTTGGTTAAACCTTAAATTCCATAAAGAGACGAGTTGAGCCTAAGTGGTCTAATTTAGGTGCAACGTTAAATGCTTAATGAACATGAGGCTTGCTTTAATCCCAATTGCCTGGAGATGAATGTTTCAAAAAATTGATTGGTGCCTGTTTGAAAAAATGTATAAATGCCTGACTTGTCATCCCGCAGTAGGCTTTTCGTTTTTAGTTGTCGTTTGAGCTCGTTTGCAACGGCCAGAGACGGATCTATAATGTTGATCTTAGGCCCTGCGTAGGCTGCAATCAGAGGCTTGATTAGTGGAAAGTGAGTGCATCCTAGCACTAGTGTGTCAGCTCCTTGGTCGATCAAGGGTGGTACGTATATCTTAAGAAGTTCGTGAATTTTTTTGTCGTCATGGTCGCCAGCTTCAATTACTTCGACTAATCCTGTGCAGGGTTGATGAAGGATCGTGATGTCATTAACAAATCTTTGTTTTAGCGTTGCGAATTTCTCTCCGTCTAACGTACCTTCTGTGGCTAAGATTCCAATAATACGGCTTTGTGTTTTTTGAGTAGCTGGTTTTAAGGCAGGTTCAATACCAATAATGGGGATAGAAAAAGTAGCTCGTAATTTGTGAATTGCAGCGCTAGTTGCGGTGTTACAAGCCACGACGACTGCTTTGCAATTTTTAGATACAAGGTGGTTGCAAATCTTGTGCGCGCGGTCTTCAATGAGTTCTTTACTTTTGGTGCCATAAGGTAGAAACGCAGTATCACCAATATAAATTAAATCTTCGTTAGGTAAGAGATAACTAATTTCTTTCAGAATCGATAGGCCGCCGATTCCTGAGTCGAATATGCCGATTGGTTGACTGTTCATTTGTGTTGCTTTTTTGTTGTTTTGACCCGTGTTTAATGCTTGCGACATTCGATTAGCGCATTTTCCCTGTTAACTCAGGGGGGTTTGCCGACTGTTCGTTGAATTCATCAGACGAATTTGACAGTCGAACACCCGCTAATTTAATCGCCGAATCATCTACTTTCTGAAGTGGTGTATAAAAAGGGTGGTGGTGTTCAAGAAACGGATTATTGGTTGCTAGGTTATAGCAGTTGATAACAGTCCATCTTCGATTGTCAGATTGGTTTTGGTCAGATCTATGCAGCGCATTGCAATGAAAAAAAACACCATCACCAGGTTCCATTTCGATGTGTTCGATAGGAAGCATTTTGAGTATTTCCTCAACTCTTCGCACATTAGCGCCGACTTGTTCGCCCTCAAGAACCCCATGTTCGATACGCCCACAAAGGTGCGAACCTTTTACAATTTGTAGGCAACCATTTTTCTTGTTAGTTTGGTCCAGCGCCACCATCACGCTGCACAGATGAGGAAAGACAATCCCGTTGTGATACCAATACCCATAATCCTGGTGCCACTCCCATGCGCCCCCGTCATAAGGCTCTTTTGCCGTGAGTTTCGAGTGATAGTGATAAACCTCTCCGCCCAACAGGGTCTCCATTGAGTCGACGATTCTGCGGCTGCGAGCGGCAAGCCCATAAACGCTATCTCCGGGATGGTTCCATGTGGCCATGATTGTCTTACGTCCCGACGAATCATAACGATTGTAGAGTCTATCCTTTAAATTTGGATCAACTTCTATTGCGGTTCGTAAAATAGATATTTCTTCTATGTCAAAAAGCCCTTTGACAATGAAATATCCATCTTGGCCAAATTTAGTGATTTGGTCTTCAGAGAGTCTGAAATTTGACATCAGTGTTAGAAGCCTTAATTTTAGATAATGTCCGAAAGTCTACTCTTTCTTTTGCTTAATTTTTGCATTGAGGCCCGAATATTAACCATTTCAGCGCTTATTGAAAGCCATTATGTGGTTAACGAACCTAAATAAACCGTGATTATGGCGATGAATTGTTACGGAGCAATTGACTGATCGTGATATACCGAAGAAAATAACGGGTTGTTGATGCGGTCCGCAAGGCATAATGCGCCATAAGCGTCTGAAAATAAATGATTTAAGGGGTGCCATAGATGGCAATTTGGTTAAAAAAAGGTATTTCGGCGGAAGATGATGCGGCAGACCTGTCTAAGGTTCGGTCTGTGGTCGAGGGTATTCTCGCGGATATTGAGAAGCGTGGGGATGAAGCTGTTCGTTTGCTGTCAAAGAAGTTTGATAATTGGAGTCCGAAAGATTTCAAGCTTAGCAAATTTCAAATTGAAGAGTGTTTGAAAAGCCTTCCCAAGCAAGTGATCGACGATATTAAGTTTGCTCAAGCACAGATTCGTAATTTTGCTCAAATTCAGCGTGATTCCATTAGGGATGTGGAGGTCGAGACTATGCCTGGCGTGGTGCTTGGCCATAAAAATATCCCAATCAATAGTGTGGGTTGTTATGTCCCTGGCGGCAAATACCCTATGGTGGCATCAGCTCATATGAGTATTGTTACAGCCAAGGTCGCCGGTGTTAAACGAATTATTGCTTGTGCGCCACCTTATAAGGGAAGTCCGCACCCAGCGATTGTTGCAGCGATGCATCTAGCTGGTGCTACAGAAATTTATGCGTTGGGAGGGGTGCAAGCGATTGGTGCGATGGCACTTGGAACTGCCTCGATCAAGCCCGTTGATATGATTGCTGGGCCAGGAAATGCATTCGTCGCTGAGGCCAAGCGCCAATTATCAGGTCGTGTGGGTATAGACCTATTTGCAGGCCCAACTGAGACACTTGTGATCGCGGATGACGCCGTAGACGGTGAGATCTGTGCGACCGATCTTTTGGGTCAGGCTGAGCATGGTCCGAATTCTCCATCTATTCTTCTGACCACGTCTCGTCGTTTGGCGGAAGACACGGTTAAACAAATCAAAAAGCAACTGGAAGTGCTATCAACTGCAGAGATTGCGGGGGAGGCGTGGGCTAATTATGGGCAGGTGATCTTGTGTAAAGACAATGCTGAAATGGCTAAGGAGGCAGATCGAATTGCGTCCGAGCACGTACAGGTGATGACCAAAAATAATGATTACTTTTTGAATAATTTAACAAATTATGGAGCGCTATTTTTAGGTCCAGAGACTAATGTGGCTTATGGTGACAAAGTAATTGGGACAAACCATACGCTCCCAACACGAAAAGCGGCTCGTTATACAGGAGGGCTTTGGGTAGGTAAGTTCATAAAAACATGTACTTATCAGCGGGTAAAGCCTGAAGCTTCGGCGATGGTTGGTGAATACTGCTCTAGGCTTTGTGAGGTCGAAGGTTTTGCAGGACATAAAGAGCAAGCAGATATTCGTATTCGTAGATATGGGCACAAGCGGGTTGTTTAGCGCCTGAAGATCTGCAATTCCGTTGGGCGGCATAGTTGTGTACCTTCAAATCTTGACGTTAGGGTAATTCCAACCTTATGTATGAAATAGTCACTCCGAGACCTGCGGCCACCCTCATACTTGTACGAGATGGTCAGGCTGGTTTGGAAGTTTTACTCGGAGAAAAAACCAGTAAGGTTAATTTCGCTGCTGGTGCTTTTGTTTTTCCCGGCGGCGCTCTTGATTCGACAGATCTTGGGGCTAACTTCGTGCTCTCAGGAACACTTACCGATGACGGAGCCAACCAAATTCTTGGAGTTTATGATGGTGCTCTGAGCTATTGGATTGCCGCAATCCGCGAGTGCTTCGAAGAAGTTGGTATTTTGTTCGCGAAACCTGCTGATAGTCTTCTGTTTGCGCAAGACGAATTCGTGGCGTTTCGGTCACAAAAAAGAGACGACCTCATGCGAGACGAAATTGCTTTCCAAGAAATTGTGAAAGAAGGAAATCTAGTCTTAGAGGCAGACCAATTACATTATTTCAGTCGCTGGATCACGCACGCGGGAAGTCCACGTCGATATGACACGAGGTTTTTCATTGCTCAAATGCCTCATGATCAAGTTGCACAACATGATGGTGGGGAATTGGTTGATCATTGCTGGCTGACACCGAGTGAGGCTCTTGTTTTGAGCGGTGAGGGCAGATTAAATTTAATGTTTCCAACGCAAAAGACTCTCGAGAAACTTCAGGAATTTTCTTCGGTAGATGATGCATTAAATTATGCGCGCTCAGCTCGCCCGATCGTACCTATGGATCCAAGACTCACCATTGGGGCAGATGGGAAAAAACTACTTTTACCTGGAGATTATGCTTACGCGGAGGCGGGTAAGCTCGACCCCGAACAACGAGGGACTGTATCTCGTGAGATAAAGCCAGGTGTCGCGGTCCAATTGGATAAGCGGGTGATACGGTTAACAGCGCCCAATCCCAGCGTTATGACTGGCCCGGGAACGAATACCTATATCCTCGGTGACGAGTTTAATGGTTTTCTAGTCGTCGACCCTGGACCTGAAAGTCAGGAGCATATTGATTTGATTCGGAAGGTTACTTCAGATGAAGTGAAGTGGATTTTATGTACGCACACGCATGTTGATCATTCCCCCGGTGCTCGATTGCTGAGTCTCTATACGGGTGCGCGTGTATTGGGGCGTATATCGGATTACTTAGAGCGTCAAGACCAAACATTCAGTCCGCATGAGCAACCTACAGACGGAGAGGCTATAAACTTCGGCGATGTATCGATTGATGTGATCCATACGCCGGGACATGCTTCTAATCATTTGTGTTTTTTGTTTACGGAAGCCCGCATGTTGTTCACTGGTGACCATATCATGCAAGGTTCTACAGTCGTGATTAATCCACCGGATGGCGATATGTCGGATTACTTTAGTTCTTTAAATAAGTT
This sequence comes from Betaproteobacteria bacterium UBA3031, assembly GCA_002367635.1. Lineage (GTDB taxonomy): Bacteria > Pseudomonadota > Gammaproteobacteria > Burkholderiales > Eutrophovitaceae > Eutrophovita. The sequence continues at coordinate 30,320 of DFDI01000102.1, forward strand.
GTACGACTACCAGTTTGATTGGATTGCCCCAGGCCATGGATTTTTGATGGACAATCCTCACGAGGCGATTGATCGGTTATTGGTGCATCGTCGAAAGAGGGAGGGGAGAGTGATAAACGCTTTGTCCGTATTAGGCGAAGGAACGATCGATAATTTAACGATTAGTGTGTACGATGATGTCCCCCCAGCACTTCACCCACTCGCGAAACGATCACTTCTTGCGCATTTAATTAAATTGCAGCAAGAGCGAAAAGCACGTCAAGACGGCGATTTATGGATTAATTGCCCTTAGATTTCAGATCAAACTTGTTTTTTGCCGTCCACCGAATTGAGGTGCTTTTTCTTCTTGATAGCTAGGAGGGCGCCACCGAAGGCAAGTGCCGATATTATCCAAAAAATTGCAGATGTACCTAGTGCTGCGCCAAAGGCTCCAAAAATTAATGGTAGAGCCACTAGATTGGCATGGATGATCGTCAACCTCAGTCCTAGAGCCTCCGCGATCCGTCCCTCAGGGGCGGTTGAATGCACGAGTGTCATGATGTTTGGCTGCGCGGAGCCCAGACCTAGACCAAGAACAAATGCGATTAATAGAAAAAATAAATACGTTTCTATGAATGGAAATATAAAAAAGCACACTGAGGCACATGCGAGCGTACTAATTAGTATTTGCCATTCTGTTGTATATTTTGTGATTAATGGCATCAACAGCCGTATAGCAAATGTTGCCAGCGCGAATGAACCTAGTATGAATCCAATCTTTGATGCTGAAAGTCCGATTTTTGAACCATGAAGTGGAATCACAAAGTTTTGCAGGTCCCAACACATAGAAATTAATCCGGTGATGATCAATACATCCCTTAGTTCTTTATAGCGAAAGAGTTGAAATGGATTCGTAATTTTGGATGAAGAAACTCGATTGGCTGTTGTTCTTTTATTTTTTTGAGTGAAAAATAATAATAACCCTGCGCATATTGATACGCCAAGGGGCAATAGGAACGATAAGCGATGTGAAAATTCATCGATAAGGACCCCTCCCAAAACAGGGCCTAAGAACCCAGAGATTGATACCCCCATGGCAAACCAGGAGAAGACCACAAAGCGTTTTCCTGGAGCACTTAATTCTCCGAGATATTGTTGCATCGACAGGATGGAGAACGTGAAGCCTGTCCCCACTAGGCATGCCGAAACAAGTAGCGGTGCGAGGTCTGCTGTTTCATAAGAAAATACGAGCGGTAGTATTGCACCAGTTCCAGTTAGAAAAATGCCAACAGCCGTAGGAATGAATGGGCCGACACTATCAATCCATTTTCCAATCCTGACTGAGATCAGCATTGGGATCACTGAGAATAAAGATAAAATCACGCCAACGGTGAAAGCCGATGCGTCTTTATCAATGGCGTAAAGCGATACCGAAAAACGGGTAGCGACAAATGCTAAATGGCATAGAGCGGCGACGGAGATAAACCGAACGATGGGCATTGATTTATAAGAATTGTAAATAAATCCGATTGAACTCTAAACGTTCAATCGGATTTATTAAGTCCAGCTGAGAGCATTTGACTATAACCACCCTCAATGACGGGTACAGCATGGTACCCAAGATTGTTCATGTATTTAGCGGCAGCGATCGCTCGGCCCCCCGCCGAGCAGTAAATCACAACCGGTTGTATTTTATCTGTGACGATTTGGGCTAGATTTTCTTTAAAGTCTTTGAGTGGAAGATGAATGGCCCCTTTGATGTGACCATCATCCCATTCCTTCTGAGTACGCACGTCGATTAACAAAACGTTATCAGAATCTAGGTGAATAGTTTCACTCGGTTTTAAGTTACTTCGTTTTGATAGATCTAATTCATTCCCCTGTGCATTAAGCATCATGAATAGGCTGCAAATGACAAAGTAAAGAATTCTGGATGTGACGGATTTCATTTTTAAATTATTTAACCAAGAGCTTTAACGGGAAGAGACTTTTCTCAGTCCCCCATAAGTATCCCATGATGTAGAAACAAGCCAGCCACAATCGACTGGTAGATTGATACCCGTAATGGCTGCCGCGTCATCGCTTATCAGAAAAGCGACCGCTTTTGCAATTTCCTCTGGTTTAACCATGCGTCCTAGGGCATTTTTATTCAACAGAACTGGATCTCGTTCCATGGCTTCTATGGCGCTTTCGAGTGCTGGTGTGCTGGTATGTCCAGGTGATATTGCATTGACTCTGATCCCGTGAGGACCCCACTCGGCTGCGAGACATTCGGTTATGGCAACAACGGCAGCTTTTGCCGGAGCGTAAGCATGTAAGGGTACGGATCGGTGAGCTGTAATAGACGCGATGTTCGTGATTGTGCCTATTTCGCGCTCGATCATGTATTTTGCAAATGCTACAGAGGTGAGGTAGGTGCCTCTTTGGTCGACACGAACAATGTTGTCCCAAACTTCCATTAGGAGTGCTTGAGGAGGTAGTGGTTGCTGAATGATCCCAGCACAATTGATGAGGTTTCGTACCGGCCCCAGATCTTTTTCAATTGACGCGGCTGTTTCGTTAACCTCTTCATCTTGTGTGACGTCGATTGAGTAGAAATAACCACCGATACTCTCGGCAATCTCCTTGCCTCTTGGGTTGATATCGGCGATAACTACGGACGTACCTCTTCGTGCTAATTCGCGTGCGCAAGCCTCACCAATACCACTGGAGCCGCCAGTTATAACGCTAAGCCCTAATATTGGTTTCTGTGTCATGCTGTTTGTCTTGTTGTTTTGTTAAGTTTAGTTTATTACGTTTCTCATGCGGTCGGTAATGTTTGTTTTGGGTCTGGACTAAGGAGCAAAAATAATGTCAAAAAAAAAGATCCCTAAAGTGGGTTGTTTAGGTGCTGGCGTTCTTGGTGGTGCCATTATGGGGCGACTGATTCGCGCTGGATTACCAACGCTTATTTGGAACAGGGATGTGAGTAAGCTGAGGCGACTGGAAGAGCTCGGTGGGACGCCGTGTGTTTCTCCAAAGCAGGTCGCAGAACAGGCTGAATTCTTAATTATTTGTGTGACTGATACAGATGCGGTTGAAACGATTGTTTTTGGTGAGGAAGGCATAGCTCAATCACGTGGTTTCGCTCACACGTTAATTGATATGTCCACGTGTGAGTCTGAACGAACTCGTTCTATGTCCGAGCGGTTGAAGTTGGAATCGTCCATCGACTGGCTTGATGCGCCTATATCTGGTGGGGCAATCGCTGCGGAAGAGGGGAGGATGACTATCATGGTTGGTGGTGCTCAGCCTGTTTTTGAGCGAGCGCAGCCAATATGGCAGGTTTTGGGCGGAAGGGTTACGCTAATGGGGGAGTCTGGAGCTGGCCAAGCTACGAAGATGATTAATCAGCTGTTGGTGTCTAGCGGCTTAGTCATGTTAGCTGAGGCTTGTTCATTAGCAGAAAAGATTGGGATCAACACGGATCAAATTCCACAAGCATTATTCGGGGGTAGAGCTGATTCAAGCCAGTTACAGGAAATGTTTCCGAAAATGGCTCAATCCGAACATTCCATAACGGCGAGATCGAACATCATGCTTAAGGACCTCAAGATGATTGATAAGCTGAGTCAAAAGCATAACCTCAGCTTACCATTGGTCAAGATTACTAACGACGCTTTTAAGAAGATGGATGCTGCGGGCCTTGGCGATAGTGACACGAGTGAACTGATCAAGTTATATCGATAACAGTCTCACGCCTATCCTGCCCCGCTTACTTCATAACAGGCATTGTAAATTCGGCACCACTTCTAGTATCTGTCGGCCATCGGGTTGTTACGGTTTTGAGGTGAGTGTAAAAACGTACCCCTTCGGGCCCGTAAGCATAATGATCTCCGAATAGCGAACGCTTCCATCCACCAAAGCTATGAAAAGCGACAGGTACTGGAATGGGAATGTTAATACCCACCATTCCAACTTGAATGCGCGTTGAGAATTCCCGTGCGGTATGTCCATCTCTTGTAAATAGAGATACGCCATTACCGAATTCGTGCGCATTAATAAGTTGAACTGCAGATTCGAAGTCATCAACCCTGACGATCGCCAAAACAGGACCAAAAATTTCTTCTTTATATATGGTCATATCAGGAGTGACATGATCGAAAAGACAGCCGCCGATAAAGAATCCGTTTTCGTGCCCTGCAACGGAAATATTTCTTCCATCCACTATTAATGAAGCGCCCTCTGAAACTCCTTTTTCAATGTATCCTTTTACTTTTTCAAGGTGAGCGCCTGTAACTAATGGGCCCATATCAGGTTCATTGACTATGCCATTTCCAATTTTAAGTTCCGTGGTCCGCTCGACGAGTCGAGCCACCAACTGATCGGCAATGTCACCGACAACAACACCGACAGAGATAGCCATGCAGCGCTCACCCGCAGACCCGTACGCCGCACCCATTAACGCATCTACGGCTTGCTCGATATCCGCATCCGGCATAACAACTAAATGATTTTTTGCCCCACCGAGCGCTTGTACGCGCTTTCCATATTGCGTGCCCGTTCTGTATACGTATTCTGCAATTGGCGTAGAGCCTACAAAGCTAATCGCTGAAACTCTCGGATCACTCAGTAATGTGTCCACGGCAGTTTTGTCACCTTGTATAACATTGAAAACGCCATCAGGAAGTCCCGCTTCCTTCAGTAAATCCGCCATCAGAAGGCTTGCAGAGGGATCTTTCTCAGAGGGTTTTAAAATAAATGTATTTCCACAGGCTATTGCCATTGGAAACATCCACATGGGCACCATGACGGGAAAATTAAAAGGAGTGATTCCTGCGCATACTCCTAACGGCTGTCGAACGGAATAACTATCGACTCCTGTCCCCACTTGTTCCGTGTACTCCCCTTTCAGTAGCTGCGGTATACCGCAGGCGAATTCAACAACTTCTATACCTCTTGCAATTTCGCCTTTAGCATCTGAAAAAACTTTTCCGTGCTCGCTGGTGATCATTGATGCAAGATCGTCAATATGTTTTTCAAGAAGCTCTTTGAACTTGAACATCACGCGCGCGCGTTTCAAGGGGGGGGTGTTGGACCATGAGGGCAAAGCCTCGGTTGCGACCCGAATCGCTTCTTCAGTTTCCTGTTTTGAAGCTAGTGCAACGCGTGCAGCTACTTCACCAGTTGCTGGATTAAATACCTCTACCGTATTTTTTTCTTGTCCTTGATAGTGCGCGCCGTTAATAAAATGCTTAATTAATTTCATGTGCTACTCGACCCCCATGCGTCATATTCTTTGAGTCATAAGTCTAGCTGTTTTCGATGAATTTTTCAGTCGACTGACGTTTCCTTAACTATTGCAGAACCTATCCTATATCATCAAGCGGATAGATTGGCCGTCGGATTTTTTCATAATTGAACATCGTCCAATCTGATGAGCCCACTCCGACGCCCGCACAGTAAACGCTGTGCTTTGCGATGGGTAGGAATACCGGTCGAAAATACATTCTTGACTTTAATAATAAATATTTTTTTGTTGAAGGGTCAATACCAACACTCGTAAAGACACCTAGATCCCAAGGTTCTTGAAGTTTCTCTGTGATCACGATCTCAGCGTCCCCCGTGTCAAATACCACAGTGCGCCCCATAGAGGCTTTTACCCCAGTAAATTGTGGGCCAGTAATGACATAGTCGCCATCGGTGATGTTCTTAATAACACCAGTTAAATTAAGAGGTTCCCCTTTTTTATTGATGGCGGGCATATCTGTTTTGCCACCAATTGGAAGAGTTATAGTTGCCCCAATCCCAGCTGCGATTAATTGGGCCACAGCCTCTGGGTCGCGTATTGGACCTACTGCGATATCACTTAGACCCTGCTTTAGCGCTTCTCGTAGGGTTGTCATGGTGTCTTGTGTGGCGCCAGTAGCGCAGTTGTCTGGGTGATCGAGTAGGAGTATTGGGCCCTCTTTCAGTGACTTCGCATGACTAATGGAATCTTCTAGTGGTTCGTCCCTCCAGATGAAGGACTCCTTTTGTTTCCAGGCGACGTCCAGTATTGCGTTACATTCTGTTTTTGCTAACTCTTGGTCATCATCTGTGATCATCACGACACTCATGCCGGCTTCCGGCATGTCTGCCATCGGGAAACCACCAAAAGCAGAACTTGCTAGAACGTTAGGTTTTTTCTCTGATTGAGCAGCTCTATCAGAGTAGCTCTTCATCGCACCTTCTGATGTGTTCATTTTGAGCGTTTGTGCGAGCACGGGAATATTGTTCCAGTGCATCACCGGTTTGATTTCTTCTCGATATAATCTCAGTAGTAATTTTCCTGCTAGTACTCCGGTTTCGTACATGTCGATATGTGGGTATGTTTTATATCCAACAATGATGTTCGCATTACGTACCATGTCTGATGTGACGTTCGCGTGTAAGTCTAGAGAGACGGCAATTGGAGTCGACGGTGCCACCTCGCGAATTTTTTTGAGTAATGTGCCTTCGCCGTCCAGCGTTCTATCTTTGACCACCATTGCGCCATGAAGATCCAACATGATTAAATCGCAGCCCTGTCGCACATCCTCGATAATGAGATCACAGAATCGATCGTAGGCCAGTCCGGATACTGGACCGCTGGGATAAGCGAAACCAGCTACGGAAGTAACAATGTCTGCATTTGCTTCTTCTGCGATATCAATAAAGGCACCGATAGGTGTCTTTGTTCCTTTCATGGCGCGATAGGCATGAACGCCAATATAGGGCCCATCTGGACCAAACGATTCCCAGGACGTTTCTACTGGAGAGAACGTATTGGTTTCATGTTCCATTTGGGCTATTACGATTTTCATTGGTGTGATGTCGTGCTTAGGTAGAGAATCGATGGGGCGCTAGCCCAGTGCTGTCCGAAAAAAGAACATGTGTAAAGACCTAATTTGATTTAATTGCCGTCTTTATGGTCTCGATGATTTTGTCAATATGATGCTTTGATGCAATGAACGAAGGTGTTAGTGCAATGGTATCTCCCGCAGCTCTTACTAAGACACCATTTTGATAACAAGTTACAAATGTGTCGTTCGCTCGTTTGCCCGGGGATCCAGGAATCGGATCAAGCTCAACTCCACCCATGAGTCCAAGATTTCGGATATCAATTACGTTAGGTAGACCTTTGAGTGAATGTAGGGCCTCCTCAAAATACGGCGCTAACTCTTTGCTTCTATCGAACAGATCTTCTTCTTTGTAGATGTCTAGTGTGGCGACGGCCGCAGCACTAGCTAAGGGATGACCGGAATAGGTATACCCGTGAAAGAATTCAATTTGTTCTTCAGGCCCATTGAGAAATGCATGATAAATTTTTTCGCTGACGATCACGCCACCCATTGGAACTGCGCCGTTCGTGACGCCTTTAGCGAATGTGATCATATCAGGCGTGACTCCGAATGTGTCTGCGGCAAAGGCCTTACCGGTTCGACCAAAGCCAGTGATCACTTC
>DFDI01000102.1:37961-38665 GCA_002367635.1 Betaproteobacteria bacterium UBA3031
AAAGCCAGTGATCACTTCATCGAAAATTAGAAGTATTCCGTATTTATCGCAAATTTCACGAAGTCTCTGTAAGTAACCTACTGGAGGCACGAGTACGCCGGTGGAACCCGCTACAGGTTCTACGATAACGGCAGCAATATTCGATTGATCATGAAGTGCTACGATCCGCTCAAGATCATCAGCCAAATGAGCGCCCCAAGTCGGTTGACCCCTAGAAAAAGCGTTTTCTTTAAGGTTATGTGTGTGGGGAAGGTGATCGACTCCAGGAAGCAGTGCGGGACTGAAGACCTTACGGTTCGCCGTCATCCCTCCTACTGACATACCACCGAATCCCACACCATGGTAACCCCGCTCTCTTCCTACCAATCGATGTCTGTGCTCTCCTTTTGCCCGATGGTAGCCGAGGGCAATCTTCAGTGCGGTATCGATAGCCTCAGAGCCGGAGTTTGTGAAAAAAACGGTATCAAGTCCTTCGGGTGCTAGGTTCGCAATCAATTCTGCAGCTTGAAACTGCATGGGGTGAGCCATATTGAATGCGGTAATGTAATCGAGTTCCTTCGCCTGTTTTTGAATAGCCTTGACGATAGGAGCCCTTGCGTGCCCAGCATTGACACACCATAGGCCAGAAATTCCATCAAGAATTTGTTTGCCTTCAGTCGTCTCATAATACATACCTTGCGCTTTATGGATGAGTCTTGGGGCAG